>JBIIZY010000021.1:0-24090 GCA_044346035.1 Rhodoferax sp.
GGGCGTGCGCTACAGGTCAGCGACAAACTGAGGTTAGCCAGCTGCTGGCGCATGTCCGCACCGAGGCGACAACAAGCTGTCGCCGCGCAAACCACGGGTTCTTGCCCGTCGAACACCAAGATACCGCGGGGTACAGGGTGTGGGCGGCTGACGATTTGTGGTGCCCCACCATGAGGAGGCCGCCCACACCCTGTACCCCGCAGCGCCCGAAGTAACTTCACCCATATCACCCCAGCGCACCACCACGTTGACGACAGCAGAACAAAAGCCAGCAAGCCCCCATGACCGACCAAGCCACCCTTGACCTTCCCGCCACCGACGGCGATGACCAGTTCAACCTGGCCACCTACGCCCAGCGCGCTTACCTGGAGTACGCGCTCAGCGTCGTCAAAGGCCGTGCCCTGCCCGACGTTTGCGACGGCCAAAAGCCCGTGCAGCGGCGCATTCTGTACGCCATGTCCCGCATGGGCCTCTCCTACGGCGGGCCCAACAACAACACCGCGGCCAAGCCGGTCAAAAGCGCCCGGGTCGTCGGTGATGTGCTGGGTCGATTCCACCCGCATGGCGACCAAGCCGCCTACGACGCGCTGGTGCGCATGGCGCAGGATTTTTCGCAGCGCTACCCGCTGATCGACGGCCAGGGCAACTTTGGATCGCGAGACGGCGACGGTGCCGCCGCCATGCGCTACACCGAGGCGCGATTGGCCAAAATCACCACCTTGCTGCTCGACGAGATCGACCAAGGCACGGTGGACTTTGTCGCCAATTACGACGGCTCCACCGAGGAGCCGCGCCAGCTGCCTGCGCGGCTGCCCTTTGCCCTGCTCAATGGCGCCAGTGGCATCGCGGTGGGCCTGGCCACGGAGATACCAAGCCACAACCTGCGCGAAGTTGCTGACGCCTGCGTGGCCCTGATCAAGACGCCGGCGTTGTCCGATGAGGCCTTGTTTGCCATCCTGCCGGGGCCGGACTTTCCTGGCGGTGGGCAAATCATCAGCCCGGCTGCGGACATCGCCGACGCCTACCGCAGCGGCCGGGGCTCGCTCAAATGCCGTGCGCGTTGGACCATCGAAGATTTGGCCCGCGGCCAATGGCAGTTGGTGGTAAACGAGCTGCCGCCCGGTGTGAGCAGCCAGCGCGTCCTCGAAGAGATTGAGGAGTTGACCAACCCCAAAGTCAAGGCGGGAAAAAAGGCCTTGTCCCAAGACCAGCAGTTGCTCAAGGCCAGCATGCTGTCGGTGCTCGACGTGGTGCGCGACGAGTCCGGCAAGGAGCATGCGGTGCGTCTGGTGTTCGAGCCCAAGACCAGCAAGACGCAGCAGCAAGAGCTCATCACCGCGCTCTTGGCGCACACCAGCCTAGAGACTTCGTCGCCCATCAACCTGACGATGGTGGGCTTGGACGGGCGGCCCACGCAGAAGTCTTTGCGGCAGATGCTGGTCGAGTGGATCGCGTTTCGCCAAACCACCATCGAGCGGCGCTCGCGCCACCGCCTGGGCAAGGTGCAAGACCGTGTGCACATTTTGGAGGGGCGCCAGTTGGTGCTGCTCAACATCGACGAGGTGATTGCCATCATCCGCCAGTCGGACGAACCCAAGGCGGCTCTGATGGAGCGGTTTGTGTTGAGCGAGCGCCAGGCCGAGGACATTCTTGAGATTCGCCTGCGCCAGTTGGCCCGGCTGGAGGCCATCAAGATCGAGCAGGAGCTCAAAGAGCTGCGCGATGAACAAGCCCGGTTGGAAGAGATTTTGGGCAGCCCAGCCGCACTCAAGCGGTTGATGGTGAAAGAAATTGAGGCCGACGCAAAGTTGTTTTCCGACCCCCGTCGCACCCTGATCCAAACCGAGAAAAAAGCGGTGGCCGAAGTCCGGGTGGCAGACGAACCCGTGACCGTGGTGGTCAGCGAAAAAGGCTGGGTGCGCGCCCGCAGCGGACACGGCCACGAGGCCACCAGCTTCGCATTCAAGTCGGGCGACGCACTCTACGGCACCTTCGAGTGTCGCAGTGTGGATACCTTGCTGGTGTTCGGCTCCAACGGCCGCGTGTATTCGGTGGCGGTGGCCTTGCTGCCCGGCGGGCGCGGCGACGGCCAGCCGGTGACCACGCTGATTGAGTTGGAAACCGGCACCCAGATCCTGCATTACTTTGCCGGCCCCGCCGCTGCCACGCTCTTGCTGTGCAGCAGCGGCGGCTATGGGTTCATTGCCTCGGTGGAAAACATGGTCTCGCGCCAAAAAGCCGGTAAGTCGTTTGTGACGTGCAACCCCGGCGAGACGCTGTGCCGCCCCTCGCTGGTGGCGGGTGCGCACGGGCGCGTGCTGCTTGCGGGCACACCAGCGACGGTGGTGCCGCCAGCTACACATGTGGCCTGCGCGTCCACCGCAGGGCGGATTTTGACGTTCGAGATTGCGGAACTCAAGACCATGTCCAACGGCGGGCGCGGCCTGATGCTGTTGGACCTGGAGCCCAAAGACACCCTGGCCGGCGCCGCCGCCTACAGCCGCAGTGTGCGCATTGAGGGCATTGGTCGCGGTGGCAAGCCGCGCGAAGAAACCCTGGAAATTCGCAGCCTCAACAACGCCCGCGCCGCGCGCGGCCGCAAGGGCAAGGCTGCCGATCTGGGCTTCAAGCCCCACGCGGTACTGCGGGTGGAGTAAGCGGCCGCATGTCTACATCGCTTTTGGTGGCGGGTGGTGGCATCGCGGGACTGGCCGCCGCGCTGGCCTGCGCCCAAGCCGGTTGCCGCGTGCAAGTGCTGGAGCAGGCCGAGGCCTTTGGCGAGGTGGGCGCGGGCGTGCAGCTTGGCCCCAATGTGGTGCGCCTGTTGAACGGTTGGGGGCTGGGTGAAAGCCTGGCGCGCGTGGCCGCTTTTCCGGCGGAGTTGCAGGTGCGCAGTGCCCCCAGTGGCGCAGTCTTGGGTGTGCTTCCCTTGGGTCAACGCGCACTGCAGCGCTACGGCGCTGCCTACGCCACGGTGGCGCGGGCCGATTTGCATGGTTTGCTGCTGGACGCGGTGCGCCAGCGTGACACGGTGGCGCTGCACCTGGGACAGCGGCTGGACGCCATCGAGCCAGCGCCCGACAGCGTCACCGTGCGTACTGCGCAAGGTAGCGCCTTCCGCGCCGACACGCTGGTGGGCGCCGACGGTGTGTGGAGTTTGGTACGCCAGCAATTGCTGGGCGACGCCAGCGCCAGCGCCACCGGCCACCTGGCCTACCGCGCCATGGTGCGCCAGTCCGATTTGCCGCCCGCTTTGCGCTCCCAGGTGGTTACCGCATGGCTGGGTCCGCGCTTCCACGCGGTGCACTACCCGGTCAAAGGCGGCGAGTGGCTCAATGTGGTGGTGATCGTGCAGGGCACGCTGGGTGGCGACTTGCGGAGTTGGGATCACAGTGCCAACGCCGCTGACCTGCAGCGGCATGTGCAGTCCGCCTGTGCGCAGTTGCGCGCGCTGCTGGCGGCGGTGGACGCATGGCGTTTGTGGCCGCTGTACGACCGTGCGCCCATGGGCAGTGCGACCGAACACGCCCAAGGCCGCGTGGCGCTTGTGGGGGATGCGGCACATCCCATGCGGCCCTACCTCGCCCAGGGCGCGGGCATGGCCATCGAAGACGCGTACGTGCTGGCGCAGGCGCTGGCGGTGCCGGGTGGCGGCGTGCCGCAGGCGCTGGCGTGCTTTGCCGGGCTGCGCTGGCAGCGCAATGCGCGGGTCCAGGCCCGGGCGGTTCGCAACGGCCGCATCTTCCACCTGGCAGGCCCCATGCGCTGGGGTCGCGACGCTGTGCTGGCGCTGTTGGGTCCGCGCGCGCTTGATGTTCCTTGGCTGTACATTGGCGTGCCTTGAAGGCGCCTGCGGGGTCTACCCTCGCACTCCCCCAACCAAGGAGATTTTTATGCGTTTCATTTCCCGTTTTTGCCGCGTAGCGGCGCCGGTGTTCTTTGCTGCGTGTGCCACGCTGGCGGTTGCGGCCGGCGATATCAGCAGCTCCTCGCCCAGCGTGGCCGAGCGGCTGACCGACGCCCGCAAAGCCATTGACAAGGGCAACTGGCGCGACGCGTCGTTTACCCTCTCGGTTGCAGTGCGCGAAGAGCCCAACAACGCCGACGTACACAACCTGTTGGGCTACTACAACCGCAAGAAGCCCGAGCCCGATTTGGCCAAAGCCTTTACGCACTACAACACCGCGATCAAGCTCGACCCCAAACACAAAGGTGCGCACGAGTACCTGGGCGAGGCCTACCTCATGGACAAAAAGCCTGCCGAAGCAGAGAAGCTCCTGGTGGCTTTGGAAAAAATCTGCGGCAACAAAACCTGTGAGGAATACCAAGACCTTGCTGCCGCCATCCTCAAGTACCGCGCAGTGAAGTAACGCGGTGCCAAGGCAAGCCGAGGCCCGCTTGGCCTCGGCTACACGCCCAGGTAGCGTCCGGGCTTGTGGTTCAGGGCCAGCACCAGCCCGATGGCCACCGCACCAAGTACCGAGGCCAGCAGTTTGAGGGGGCTGACCAGCGTAAGCGCTGCCAGCACCACCACCACATCAACTGCCATTTGCACCTTGCCCACGCTGATGCCGCGGGTTTGCTGCAGCCACTGGGCGACGATGACCACGCCGCCCACACTGGCCCGGTGGCGCAACAGTGCAAGCAAGCCCACCCCCACCGAAAAGCCCCCCAGCACCGCTGCCAGCCAGGGGTTGAGCAGCTCGAAGCGAACCACCTTGGGCGCAAGCGCGGTAAACACCGACACCAGCGCCACTGCGGCAAAGCTCTTCAAGGTGAACTCAGGACCAAGCCGGAACCAGGCCATCGCAAAGAACGGCAGGTTGATAAGAAAGAAGCACCACGCCAAGCTCGCGCCCGTGGCGTAGCTAAGCAAAAACGCAATACCGGCAACTCCGCCGGTGAGCAGCCCGGCATGGGCAAACATGGTAATACCGAGCGCAATAAACAGCGCGCCGGTCAGCAGTGCCACGGCATCGTCCAGCCAGGTGTGGCTGTTGGTGGCGGATGCATGGGTTTCCATGGCGCTCATTCAAGCACAGTGCCGTGCCAGAGTGCGTCCATGGCGGCAAGAAACTGCGTGCTGGCCTGGGCTTGGTAGGCATGCTTGCCAGCGCACAGCACGGCGTGCCCGGCAACAAACACATCGCGCACTGCCGCGCTGTCGCAGCCAAAAACCAGGGCGTCCAGGGTGTGGCTGGCCGGTACGCCCAGCAGCCCAGGGGCAGTGTGGTCCAGTACCACCATGTCGGCCCTGGCGCCGACTTGCAAACCCCAAAGCCCAAGACCCGCCGCTGCGCCACCGGCGCGCGTGGCGGCATCGAACAGCCGTGCTGCGGTGGCGCTTTGCCCCTGCGCTGGCGCAGCCGCTACATTGCGCCGCTGCAGTTGCAGGCGTTGGCCGTACTCCAGCCAGCGCAGCTCTTGGGCCCACTGGCGGCAGACTTGGCTGTCCGAGCCAATGGCCATCGGCACGTTCGCCTGCAACCAGCCGGGGATGTCGGCCAGTCCGTCGCCGAGGTTGGCCTCGGTGCTGGGGCAGATCACGGTGCCAGCGCCGCTGCGTGCCACCGCTTCGATCTCGGTGGGTTCGCTGTGGGTGGCGTGTACCAGCTGCCAGCGCGCATCGAGCAAGCCTTGCGCCGCCAGCCAGGCGATGGGGCGCTGCCCGTGTGCGGCCAGGCAGTCGTGCACCTCTTGCATTTGCTCGGCGACGTGGATGTGGATGGGCAGGTCGGCGTCTCCCACCGCGGCCAGCAGCGCGCCAATGGACGCCGCAGACGCTGCGCGCAGCGAGTGGATGGCTACACCCGCGTGCAGCAGCGTGCGGCCGCTGCCCTGCACCGCGCGCTGCAGGTCGGCCACAAAACCGGGGGAACTGGCAAAGCGGCGCTGGTCCTTGCGCAGGCCGGCGTGGGCAAAGCCTGCGCGCTCGTACAACACGGGCAGCAAGGTCAGGCCGATGCCTGCGTCTTGGGCTGCATCGGCCAGTGCCCAGGCCATGGCTGCTGGGTCGGCGTGGGGTGTGCCGTCTTGCTGGTGGTGCAGGTAGTGGAACTCGCACACCTGGGTGTAGCCGCCTTGCAGCAGCTCAATGTAGAGCTGTGTGGCGATGGCACGCATTTGCTGCGGTGTGGTGCGCAGCGCCACGCCGTACATGCGGTCGCGCCAGGACCAAAAGTCGTCGGCGTCAGACGCGCGCCGCTCGGCCAAGCCAGCAAATGCCCGTTGGAAGGCGTGGCTGTGGGCATCGACCATGCCGGGCAGCACCGGCCCGGCCAGCACCGTGGCGTGTGCAGGTGGCGTGTGCAGGCCGGTGCTGATGGCGCGCCAGTGGCCGTGCGTGTCCACCTCCAGGCACACGCCCACAGCCCAGTGGGCCGCAGTGCCTGCGCCCAGCCAGGCGCGCGCGGCCCAGAACACACGCGGGTTGTGGCCCACGGTATTGGTCCCAGATGGTGCGGGTGTTTCCAGGGCTTGCATCACGGCCGCCACGCGATCATGGTGTGCACCAGCGCTTGCAACACCGGCGTGATGCGCTGTGCGCGCGCCGGGTCAATAGCGTAGGGCGGCTGCTCGTTCATGTAGCACTTCCAGCACATTTCCAATTGCACCGCGTGCCATCCTTCGCTGGGGCGGCCGTAGTGGCGGGTGATGTGGCCGCCTTTGAAGCGACCGTCCACCACGTGGGTGAAGTCGCTTTGGTTCTGCAGCACGCCGCTCAGCGCCGCGCGCAAGCTGGGCGCCGCGCTTGTGCCATTGGCGGTGCCCAGGTTCAGGTCGGGCAGGGTGCCTTCGAACAGCCAGGGCAGTTCGGACTTGATGCTGTGGCCGTCCAGCAAAAGGGCATGGCCGTGCAGTGCGCGCAGGCGTGACAGCTCGGCGTCGATGGCGCTGCGGTAGGGTTGCCAGTAGGTGGCGGTGCGCCGGGCTACCTCCGCTGCATCGGGCGCACCACCTTCTTTGTGCAGCGGTTCGCCGGTGAAGAAGCGTGTGGGACACAGCTCGGTGTTGTTTGCACCGGCGTACATGGGCGTGTTTTCGCTGGGGCGGTTCAAATCGATCAGGTAGCGCGAGTAGCGCGGCACGATCAGGCTTGCGCCCAAGTCTTTGGCAAAGGCGTACAGCGTCTCAAGGTGCCAGTCGGTGTCTTCGACTTGCAGTGCGCGCTCGGTGTAGCGCTGGGTTTGGTCGGGTGGGATTTGTGTGCCCACGTGGGGCAGGCTGATGAGCAGTGGCGTGCTGCCACGGTACAGGAAAAAAATGGGCTCAGTCACGGGCGCGCTCCTTGCCTGCCACGACCACGCGCTGGCAGGGGTTGTGGCCAAACCAGTAGGCCAGTTCGTTGGGGTGTTCCAGGTTCCACACGCAGAAGTCCGCCCGTTGACCCGCCACCAGTTGCCCGCGGTCCGCCAAGCCAAGCGCGCGCGCCGCGTGCACGGTAACACCGCGCAGGGCCTCCTCGGGCGTGAGGCGAAACAGGGTGCAGGCCATATTGAGCATGAGCAGCAGCGACAGTCCGGGCGAGGAACCGGGGTTGTGGTCGGTCGCCAGCGCCATGGGCACGCCATGCTCGCGCAGCTGCGCGATCGGCGGCACATGGGTGTCGCGCAAAAAATAGTAGGCACCGGGCAACAGCACAGCCACCGTGCCGGCGCGTGCCATGGCGCGGATGCCGGGGGCATCCAGAAATTCCAGGTGATCGCAGGACAAGGCGCCATAGCCCGCCGCCAAGGCCGCACCCCCTTGGTTGCTGAGCTGCTCGGCGTGGAGTTTGACCGGCAGGCCCAGGGCGTTGGCTGCGTCCAAGACGCGGCGTGTCTGCGCGGGGGTAAAGCCGATGGTGTCGCAAAAAGCGTCTACCGCGTCCACCAAACCTTGCGCATGCAGGCGCGGCAACCACTCGCACACCGCCGCGATGTAGTCGTCGGCGCGGCCCGCAAACTCTTGGGGCAGTGCGTGCGCGGCCAGGTAGGTGGTGCGTACCGTTAAGGGCAGGGATGCGCCCAGCGCACGGGCAATCGCCAGGCAACGGCCTTCGTGCAGCTCGCTCAAGCCGTAGCCAGATTTGACTTCGATGGTGGTCACGCCCTCGGCCATCAGCACCTGCGCCCGGCGCGTGGCGCTGGCCAGCAAGTTGGCGTCGGTGGCGGCACGGGTGGCGGCCACCGTCGATCGGATGCCGCCACCTGCGCGGGCAATGTCCTCGTAGCTGGCGCCTTGCAGCCGCAGCTCAAACTCGTTGGCGCGCTGGCCGCCGTAGACCAAATGGGTGTGGCAGTCGATCAAGCCCGGTGTGACCAGTGCGCCGCCCAGGTCGGTCTCGTGCGCAATGTGCGCCCGGTGCTCTGGTGGGAGGGCACGGGCTTCGCCTACCCACAGCAGTGTGCCGTCGCGGCAGAGCAGCGCGCCGTTCTCAATCAGGCCCCAAGGCCCGTCGCCAGCGAGGCTGGTGATGCGCGCATTGCGCCAGAGATGCAGGGTACTCATGGTGGGGTCTCCGGCGTGAAGCCAAGCCAGAAGGCGATGGCGGGTGCGGCGTCACTTGCGGTGACGGTTCTTTGCGCAGCGCTGGGTGAAAACGTCCAGGGTTGGTCCGTGGGGGTATCGCACCACAGCAGGGTGTGGGCCGCCAAGGCCTGCGTGTGCTCGCCGCAGCTCCAGGTGCCAGGGACCACCGCATACAGACCGCGCACGGCGTGTTCTGTGGTCCACGCACAGCCGCTGTGTGCTGCTTGCATCACACCGCGCCCACCGCGCGCCATCAGGTTCAGGTCTTGCGTGGGTCCGTTGACCAGCTCGCACACCGGTGCGCTGGCGCCGTCAAACTGCAAAGGTGGATCGCCTTCGCGCAGCATGGTGGTGGTGTGCGCAAAGCGCAGCCGCACGCCCGCACCCACCAACACCGCAAACCAACGCTGGACCCCGGAAAACTCCGAAAACGGTCCATCGGCCGCAATGTCGGCGCGGCTGATGCGCAGCGCCCAGTTGCTGGCAGTGGGCCAGGTGAGCAGCTCGCGCGTCTGTCCGCCAGCGTTGCGCCAGGCTTGGGGCGCCACGCTTTCGGCGGGTACGGTGTGCAGGTTCATGGCTTGAACTGCCCGTGAATTTGGTAGCGCGCGCCTGGGTGCACCAGCCGGGCCAGGGTGATGGGGATGTCGCGGTTGACCGTGCGCCGCACCACAATCAGGCACGGGTCGTGCACGTCGATGCCCAGCAACCGGGCTTCTTGCGCGGTGGGTGGGCCGGCCTCGATGGAGTATTGCGCCTCCCATAAGGGCGCCACGTTCAACAGGTACTGCGTGGGCGTGATTTGGCTGAAGTCTTGCGCCAGGTAGTCCGGCGCGCAGGCGGGGTTGACGTAGCGGTCCTCGCATTGCAGCGGCACGCCGTTTTCAAAATGCACGATCAAGGTGTGGAACACCGTGCCTGCGCTGTTCAGCCCCAGCTGCTGGGCCAGACCGCCGTGTGCCTGCTCTGCGCGCGCCAGCACCACGTGCGCGCGGTGGGTGTGACCGCGCGCCACGATGTCTTCGTGCAAATCGCGAATGGTGAGGGTGGACGATACCCGCGAGAGGTGGGCTGCAAAAGTGCCCACGCCCTGCACCCGGGTCACCAGCCCCTCAGCCTGCAATTCGCGGATGGCACGCCCCACGGTCATGCGGCTGACCGCAAACTGCGCTACCAGCTCGGACTCGGACGGCATCTGAGCGCCCGGTGCCCACTGGCCGTCAGCCAGGCCGGCCTTGAGAAAGGCCTTCACCCGCAGGTAGGGCGTTTGCGCTTGCTGGACGCCGGGGGGAGCGGGCTGGTTGCGGATGGGCATCGACAAATTGTATTTGCATAGACATGTCTAGACAAGTAAACTGCGAACCAATTTCTTGGCGCGCACCAAGGTGCGTCGGCTGCTGTCCATCGCCTGTTTTTGGTTTCCGCTTTCCATTCGCCACTTTCTTGCACGCTGCTTTCAGTCCCAAACTTTTTTCCCAGGAGCTGCCATGTCCAACCTCTCTGCCGTCCAAAAAGCCGCACAAGCCCGCCCGGTTCGCGCCCCGCGCGGCACGGCCATCAGTTGCAAGAACTGGCTGATTGAAGCCGCGTACCGTATGCTGCAAAACAACCTCGACCCCGAGGTGGCCGAGAACCCCGACGCGCTGGTGGTCTACGGCGGCATTGGCAAGGCGGCGCGCAACTGGGATTGCTTTGAAGCCATGCTGGAAGCCTTGCGCAACCTCAACGCGGATGAAACCCTGCTGGTGCAAAGCGGCAAGCCGGTAGGTGTGTTTCGCACCCACGTGGATGCGCCACGGGTGCTGATCGCCAACTCCAACCTGGTGCCCAAGTGGGCCACCTGGGAGCACTTTCATGAGCTCGACAAAAAGGGCTTGATGATGTACGGCCAGATGACCGCTGGCAGCTGGATTTACATCGGCAGCCAAGGGATCGTGCAAGGCACTTACGAGACCTTTGTGGAGGCCGGGCGCCAGCACTTTGGTGGGCAACTTGCCGGGCGCTGGATTTTGACGGCCGGGCTGGGTGGCATGGGCGGTGCGCAGCCCTTGGCCGCCAGCTTTGCCGGTGCCTCATCGCTCACCATCGAGTGCCAGCAAAGCCGCATCGACTTTCGCCTCAAAACCCGCTACGTGGATGAGCAGGCCACCGATCTTGAAGACGCGCTGGCACGGCTGGCCCGCTACACCGCCGAGAAAAAAGCCGTGTCGATTGCGCTACTCGGCAATGCGGCAGACATCCTGCCCGAGATGGTGCGCCGCGCTAGAGCCGGTGGCATCCGCCCCGACATCGTGACCGACCAAACTTCTGCGCACGACCTGGTCAACGGCTACCTGCCTTCGGGTTGGACGGTGGCGCAGTGGCGTGCGGCGCAGGCCGACGACACGCAACACGCCGCGTTGCGCATGGCCGCAGCGCAAGGGTGCGCAGTACACGTGCAGGCCATGCTGGACTTTCAGGCCATGGGCATTCCCACGGTGGACTACGGAAACAACATCCGTCAGGTGGCGTTCGACCAGGGTGTGCAGAACGCCTTCGACTTTCCCGGCTTTGTGCCGGCCTACGTGCGGCCGTTGTTTTGCCAAGGGAAAGGGCCGTTCCGCTGGGTGGCCTTGAGTGGCGACCCGGAAGACATTCGCAAGACCGACGCCAAGATGAAAGAGCTGTTTCCTGATGACGCCGGTCTGCACCGCTGGCTTGACATGGCCGGTGAGCGGATTGCGTTTCAGGGCCTGCCCGCCCGCATTTGCTGGATCGGACTGGGCGACCGCGACCGCGCCGGTCTGGCCTTCAACGCCATGGTGAAAAGCGGTGAACTCAAAGCCCCCATCGTCATTGGCCGCGACCACCTCGACAGCGGATCGGTGGCCTCGCCCAACCGCGAAACCGAGGCCATGCAGGACGGCTCAGACGCGGTAAGCGACTGGCCGCTGCTCAACGCCTTGCTCAACACTGCCGGTGGCGCCACCTGGGTCAGCCTGCACCACGGCGGCGGCGTGGGCATGGGGTACTCGCAGCACAGCGGTGTGGTCATCGTCTGCGATGGCACCGAGGCCGCCGACCGCCGAATTGCACGCGTGCTCTGGAACGACCCCGCCACCGGCGTCATGCGCCATGCCGATGCGGGCTACGACGTTGCGGTGGCCTGCGCCAAAGCCAAGGGTATGCACATGCCCATGCTCGGCCGGTAAGGCGCAAAACAACTAGAGAGCCCACCATGCCCGACACTTTTTTGATCGAACCCGGCCACCTCACACTGGACCAGCTGCAAGCCATTCACGCGGGGGTGCAGCAGGTTGCTTTTCCGGCCAGTGCCTACGCCGCCATTGATGCCAGTCAACGTGTGGTGCAAGCCGCAGCCGACGGCGATGCGCCGGTCTATGGCGTCAACACCGGCTTTGGCAAGCTGGCCAACCAGCGCATCAGCAAAGACCAACTCGCCACGCTACAACTCAACCTGATCCGCTCGCACAGCGTGGGTGTGGGCGAGCCGCTGGCGCCTGAAATCATGCGGTTGATGATGGTGACCAAGGCGGCCAGCTTGGCGCGTGGTTACTCGGGTGTGCGCGCGGTGGTGGTCGATACGCTGCTGGCGGTGCACAACGCGGGCCTGGTGCCCTACGTGCCGTCGCAAGGGTCGGTGGGTGCGTCGGGCGATCTGGCGCCGCTCTCCCACATGACGCTGGCCTTGCTGGGCGAGGGCGACATGCTGCACAACGGCCAGCGCGTACCCGCTGCGCAGGTGCTCAAAGACGCCGGTATTGCGCCGCTGCAGCTGGGCGCCAAAGAAGGCCTGGCGCTGATCAACGGCACCCAAACCTCGACCGCGCTGGCGTTGCACGCGCTGCTGAGTTTTGAGCCCGTGCTCGAAGCGGCTTTGGTGATCGGTGCGCTCACCGTGGACGCGGCGCGCGGCAGCGACGGCCCGTTTGATCCACGCATCCACGCGCTGCGCGGCCAGCCGGGCCAGATCGATGTGGCGCAGTACTACCGCGCGCTGCTCATGGGCAGCGAGATCCGTGCATCCCACACCGAAGGCGACGACCGGGTGCAAGACCCCTACAGCCTGCGCTGCCAACCGCAGGTGGTGGGTGCCTGCCTGGACCAGTTGCGCCACGGCGCGCTGGTGCTGGTGCGCGAGGCCAACGCCGTGACCGACAACCCATTGGTGTTTGCGCAGGACAACGCGATGGTTTCTGGCGGGAACTTTCACGCCGAGCCCGTGGCCCTGGCCGCCGATGGCATGGCGCTGGCCATCGCAGAGGTGGGCGCAATTGCCGAGCGGCGCATTGCCATGCTGATTGACAGCGGCGTGTCGCGCCTGCCGCCGTTTTTGACCGCCGATGCTGGGCTCAACAGCGGCTTCATGATCGCGCACGTCACCGCTGCCGCGCTGGCCTCGGAGAACAAGTCGCTGGCGCACCCAGCCAGCGTGGACAGCCTGCCCACCAGCGCCAACCAAGAAGACCACGTGAGCATGGCCACCTTCGCTGCCCGCCGCTTGCAGCCCATGATTGCCAGCACCGCGCACATTCTGGGCATTGAGCTGCTGGCGGCAGCGCAGGGCATTGAGTTTTTGCGGCCCCTCAAAAGCTCCGATGCGCTGGAGCAGGTGCACGCGCTCTTGCGCAAAGACATCTCCGCGCACCATGTGGACCGTTACCTCGCACCGGACATCGAACACGCCACGCAACTGGTGCGCCAGGGCGCGCTCGGGCGCATTCTGCGTGGGCTGGACCACCTGCCTGCACTCTGGGTTGCCAAATAAAGGCGGGTCGCCCAGCCAAAGGGAAAAGGGTCCGACCTACGGCCCCGGTCCCCCCTGTCAGCCACACGCGCGCTGGATGGCGAGAGAACGTTGCTTGGTTATTGCTGTTTCGAGCCCTCACCCAGCCGGCGCCCCAGCGAAACACCATAAGGTGCAGCACGCGCCGGCAACATCGGATCTGCCGATGCTTCCACGCCCTTGGGCATGTTCATGGGGTTGAACGTGATGTTGAGGCAAGGTCCGCCGTCGTCCTGTGCAACCGACACCAGCTTGAGCGTCCCCAAGTTCACCTTCTTGCGATCATCAGGTAGCGGTACGGTTGCGTTGTCAATCTTGTCGCCAGGTTGTGCCAGCACAAGATTGAAATTGAATGCAACGTTGCCGTCCTTTACACGCTGGCGCAGGTCATCAAACAAGAAGCTTGCACCTTTTGCCTTCGCCTCATCGTCGGTCAACCCCTGCAGACCGCCCACCGGTTCAAAAATCCATTTTCCGTATTGCTTGTTGCCACTGGCGTTGACGAACCCGTAGCCGTGGACACCCCAGTAATTGACACTTGCGAAGCTGGCCGGAACGGGCTGGGAGGCAAAGTGTTTGGCGATCAAAAGCACCTCTGGGTTGGCGTCATTGAACGCCTTGACTTTGGCCGGATCGGGTTGTTTGGTGGTGGGGTCTGGCTGTCGCGATGCCAATAAATCAAAGAACTGCTTTGGTGACGATGCCCCAAAAACTGGAGCAGAGATGTTCCCCATCTGCCATTGCTCCCCATTGGGCAAATTGAACTGAAGCGCCATATTGCGCTGCGACTTTGCGTTGTCAGCCGCCTTGGGATTTGCACCACCCACCGAGAAGCGGACGATCACTGGAACAGGTTTGCCGCTGAATGCAGATGTGCTAGATAGAGCGCGTGCTTCGGCGGTTCCCACAAACTCGCCCATGGCGCAGATGCCCTTGGCACCTGAACGGCGGTAGCCCTCGAACTTGCCAAACGTAGATTCGAACTGGTCGAGGAATTTGTTCGGGTCAACGTTCGGGTTGTTGGCGGACGATTGCGCGTAGGCACTTGCGCAAAGCAATGCGCCAGTTGCCAGTGCAGTGAGATGTAGCTTTTTCATGGGTGAATAACTCCGGGTTGTTTTCAGGTAGGTAACGAGCAGTCCAAGTACTGCGATGGAACTGGTGTCGTTGTCGTGAGTCGGCCTCGCATGCCATTCCTTACAGCGGCGCTTACGATAGGGCTGATACACGGCTCGATGGAGCCCTCTTCCACCAAACCGTCGCAGAATCGAAGGAACACGCAAGTTGACGTCAACCCTCAGCCCCCAGACCCTAGAAGACTTCATCCGCGATGGCGCAGTCGTGCTGCGCGGCGTGTTGCAACCCGACGAGGTGCAAACCCTGGAGCAGGGCATTGAGCACAACCTCGCCCACTTGAGCCCGCTGGCGCAAGTGGCCAGCAACCCGGACGACCCCGGTCGCTTTGTCGAAGACTTTTGCACCTGGCAAAGCAACCCGCACTACGAACAGGTGCTGCGCCATTCGGCCTTGCCGCAGGTGGCCGCGCAGCTGATGCACAGCAACACTGTGCGCATTTACCACGACCACTTGCTCGTCAAAGAGCCGGGCACCCGCCAACCCACACCCTGGCACCAGGACCAGCCCTACTACAACGTCAGCGGCCGCCAGAATGTGAGTTTTTGGATCCCTGTGGACCCGGTGCCCTTGCAAAGCAGCTTGCGTTTTGTTGCCGGTTCGCACAGCGGCACCTGGTACATGCCACGCAGCTTTCGCGATCAGCAGGCCAAATGGTTTCCCGATGGCACCTTGGCCGAGTTACCCGCCATTGACGCAGAGCCAGCGCGTTACCGCCAACTCGCTTGGGCGCTGGAGCCTGGCGATGCAGTAGCCTTTCATATGCTGACCCTGCACGCCAGCAGCGGCGTGGGTCCCACGGCACGCCGGCGGGTGTTTTCGGCGCGTTATCTGGGCGATGACGCCCGCCACGCCGTGCGGCCTTGGCGCACCTCACCGCCGTTTACCGGCTTGGCCGGGCGCTTGGAGGATGGGGCGGTGATGGACGATGCGTTGTTTCCGCTGGTGGTTTCGCGTTGAACTTGGGGCCAATGCTGCCGCAAGAGCTGCCCGCCTTGCCACCAGCCGGTAAGGCGTCGCGTGTGCCGTTAATAGACGTAAGCCGCCCCCGAATACAGGGCGCTGCCAGATACATTTGCGTACGGCGCGCCAACTGCGAGGGTTGCGCCATCGCTAGACAGCGAAAGATTTTTCCAATAGCCCAGGTTTGCGCCGGGAAGCTTGATGGGGGGTTTGATGTACGCGGTCTCTTGCCATGCTCCGGCCGAGTCCAGCACAAACACGTACACAGCCCCACTGCCCGCTACAGGGTCCCCAACTCTAGTGCCATTGATGCCAGTTGCACCCCCTCCCTCAAACGGAGCGCTGACGGCAAGGGTGGTACCGTCGTCTGACAGGGCCACACTAGCACCGAATTCGTCGTCACGGACGATGGTGGCGGGCCTAAGGCTCGCTGTGTTTACGTAGCCGGTGGTCGCTGGGTTTTTTTGGTAAACATAGACATTCCCTCCCCCTGCAGCCCCAGCGCTGGTTCCCCATGCTCCGACCGCAATGGTTGCGCCGTCATTGGAGATTGCGATAGCGTCGCCATGGAAGGTCGATTCCGCAGCCTCGGATGCTTTCAGAAAAGCCTGCTGAACCCATGTTGCGGAGTCCCTACCACGCGCAAAGACATAGGCGGCGCCGCTTTCGACTAAGCGATCTGCCGTTAAGGAATCGTCTGTGGCCGCTGCTGTACTGGAGTCGCTTGGCGCGCCCACAACGAGGGTGCCTCCATCCCCGGAGATGGCCACGAGTTTTCCAAAAACCACGCCAACCTGCGGTGTGGATGCAGTCACCATGGCCTGCTGTACCCAAGTCTGTCCGTCTGGGCTCTGCGTAAAAACGTACGCCGCGCCGGCGTTATCGAGGGACACGTTATTGACATCAATTGCATCCCGCCTGGGCGCACCGACTGCCAGGGTCTTGCCGTCTTTCGATAGGGCGACCGACATGCCAAATTGGTCGTCCACGGCAGCGTTGCTCGCCTTCAAGAAACTGGTTGCGGTCCAGGCATTGCCACCGTCTGCTGCACGCTTGTACACATAGACAGCGCCGCTGTCACTTAAACCGGTGTTTGCCGTCTGTTCTACCCCTGGGTCGGCTGGGGCGGAGTCCTCGCTGGATGACCCCACGGCCAAAGTGTTGCCATCGAAGGAGAGCGCGACCGAGTCGCCGAACCGTGCCCCCGCTGCGGGATTGGGGGCAAGCAAGCTGGTTTGGTAGGTCCAGGCGCGCGTGGTGGCGTTGCGGACGTACACATGGACTCGGCCTGTCTCGTCGCCGTCGGTGTTGGCGGTCAATGCTTCACCGTTTGCCCCCACCGCCAGGGTATTGCCATCGCCTGACAGCACCACGCTCCAGCCGAATCGGTCATTCTGGTTATCCGACTCAGCCAATAGGCTGGTAATGCCATGGGCCGTGAGCTTGTCCAAATGGTCGGCAACCGCCACTGCGGCGGAGGCTGCGCTGCAGGTGGAGGCATTGCATGCTTTGATGGAATAACTGGCCCTGGTTTTCTGGAACAACGCACCGGGGTAGCGCAAACTTGGAACATCCACTGTGGCAATGGTGCGGTCGCCCGATGGGGTTGACTCGACCACCTGGTAGCTCGATGCACCGGGAACACCGGTCCAAGAGAGTTCCATGGTTTGGGGGCTGAAATCGATCGCGGGTGCTTGGGGTGAGGCAAGCGGTGTCGCAGCGGGGGTGGAGTCGGAGGTGGCTTGGCTGCCACCGCCGCAGCCAAACAGGGCCAGTGCACACAACAGCAAGGCGACCAGATACCTACGGGGTGTGAATGGGGTGGTGGGGGGATCAACGTGGGTTGCTTGGGTCATTTTTTGCCTCGGGAAATATGGAACGCGTTCCGCGCCATCGCAATGCAAGAGCGCAAGCGCTGCATTCTTTCGGCCCCACCCGAATGCAGACGTGCGTTTTGCATGTTGACGAACGATCAGGTTGCTGCGCTTACCCATGCCGCGGTGTGGGCCGATGGCGTCCCTCGCCGCAGGATTTGTCTAGGCGTTTACCCGCTATCTACCGGCACCACACAGTGGGAATAATTTGCGGAAACGAACGACCGTTCGATTCCCTGCCCTTAACCACACATGTTTGGAGTCAAGCTATGCGATTTCCTGGGATAAAACTTTTTGCGTTGTCGGCAGTTGCTGCGGCGTTGGTGGCTTGCGGAGGATCCTCGTCGGTTACGCCGACGCCCGTGACGGTTTTGTCCGGGGAAGTGGTGGACGGCTATATCGAGGGTGCAACTGTCTGTTATGACGTCAACGGTGATGGCCGGTGCAACACCGGTGAGCCGAGTGCGCTTACGACCGCTGACGGTAAGTTCAGCCTGTCGGTAGCCGGCTTTGCTGGCGACAAGTTCATCGTGGTGGACATTCCGTCCACCGCCAAAGACTCGGACGACGGCGGCTTGACGCTGGCCCAGGCCGGTAAGTCCGCGTACGTGATGGCCACGCCGGCCTCGGAGTACGGTTTGGTGTCGCCCCTGACCACGCTATTGGTTGGAAAAATGAAGTCAGAAGGGGTGAATTTGGCGGAAGCGCGGACCCGCGTGCTCGACGAACTCGGCTTGCCAGCGACGACCAATCTCCATGCCGACCATGTGGAAGCCGGTGACGTGCAGGTTCATGCAGCGGCGCGCCAAGTTGCGGTACGCCTCCAGCAAGCAAGGGCATCGCTGGGATCCGGCACCAACTCGACCGATCTTTTGGCGTCCATGAGCAGCAAGCTCAAAGACCAGGATGACAGCCTGGGTACCTTGCTGACAAATGACCCGGCTGATCTGGTCAACATTCCTACAACGCTGGGCAGCGTAGCCAACGGAAAGCTGCTTCTTTACAGAATGATCAGCGCCAAGGGTACGCCCATCCTCGCTAGCGCAATGTTGTTCACTCCCAAGGCCGCCGCTCCGAGTGGGGGACGGCCGCTCGTGGTGTTTGGCGTTGGCACCACCGGCATCGCTCGCCAATGCGGACCCAGCAGCATCATGCAGGCGGGAGGGGGCTTTGATTACGAGCTTATCGTCGCTGGGATGGTGGCGAACGGGTTCACGGTAGTCGTGCCAGACTATGAGGGGCGCGGACCCGCAGGCGTGGTGCCAAACGCCCACCCGTACCTGCATGTGGGCAGTGCCGGTAACTCGATGGTGCTGGCAGCGGTGGCGGCAAAGCGCTTTCTGGGCAGTGAGCTGTCCGGAGCCTGGGCTGCTTGGGGCCACTCGCAAGGTGGTCATGCCGCCTTGGCAGCTGGCCAGTTTGCCAGCTTGGGTGAGCGCGTATTGCCGGCACTGGACTACCGTGGCGCCGTGGCAATCGCACCAGCATCGCATTTCGTGGAGTCTGTGCAAGGGCTCATAGGCCTGTCGAATGCTGCGGTGGCGAATAACAACAGTTCCGAAGCTTTTTCACTGTTAGGTACCCTGGGTTTTTACGCTTCGTACATCGTCAAGGGCAGCAGCTTCACCGCCAATCCAATTGACCCCAGCCGCGCATTGGGTGCCCAGATGATTGCCCCCCACGGTTTTTCTGGTACCGAGTGTCTGGATAGCTATTTCCAACGGGTCGATAACGCTGTTGCGACCTTTGCCATGGGAGGCGGACAACCGCAAGCATTCCAAGCCGTGAATGCGGTCGGCATCGCTTCGGCAGACGTGACAGCAGCTTTGCGCAGCTTGGAGCCTGGTCGGGTCAAGGTTCCTGGCAAAACGCTGCTGGTGCAGGGCTCAGCCGACACGACGGTGCTGCCAGACACCACCCTAGCATTGCGCCAGTTCATGTTGTCCAAGGAAAGTGATGTCACCCTGACCTTGGTGACGAGTCCGGCAGCAACACACACAGGCATTCTGGGAACCACGGAAGCCAACAGCGCTATCAACCTTCATTTGGCGACACTGTTCAGCCCACAGTAAAAAGCGCCTCCAGGCTGTAAATCATGAGTGGAACTAGGACACGCTACCGTGTGTCCTAGCCACACTACCAGCTGTTTGAAGCCAAAAAATCGCTGGGCTGGGGTGCAAGCACTGCCCAACCAGCCCCGGCGTGAGCCGGCCGCTACAAAACATGGAGCGCCAACCCCGCTCGTGCAGCGGGCCCAGTCAAGCTCGCCTACGACAAGTGGGAGTACAGCCAAGAGGGTCTGACGCCGGCAGGTGCGGCATTGTTGTCTGCGGCCGTGCTTTGGCCACAGGTGGCACCACGGGTGCAGAGTTGCTTGCACAAGACGCATATCCGGCACCCAGGGCTGCGCAGGTCGCAAGCCTGCAGCTGCTGCTCACTTGTGTGCGCGTGATCGAACCCCTCAAAACACCGCATGCTCCCCACGCTCATGCCGCGCCTTACCCTGCACCAGATCTTGGTAGTGGTCGAACAGCGTTTGCGTCCCATAAGACGGCGTTGCATCGGCGTCATAGCGCCGGTGGTGCGCGTCCCACACCAGCATGGATTCGGTGGCGTAGTAGCGGCCGATGCGGGCCAGTTCGGCCTTGGCGGCGAGGGCTGGGACCAGCTTGCCTGCCAGGGTGAGCACCATCACGATGGCGTCGAGCAGGCGCACTGGCACGTGGGTGAAGCGTGGTGTGCGGCCCAAGAGCGCGTGCAGCACTTCGCCTTGCTGCAAGGGCGTGATGGCGTCGCCGGGACCGCCTAGGGGCAGGATGCGGTTGTGGCGGCTGGGGTTGTCGATACAAGTGGCCAGGTAGTCGCCCAGGTCGTCGTCGCTGATGGGTTTGCAGGCGGTGAGTTGGCCGTTGCCAAACACCAAAAACGACTTGCCTTGGCGCACCCGCTCAATCTGCCCCGAAAGTGATTTGAAAAACGCGGTGGGCCGCACGATGGAGTAAGTGAGGCCAGATGCCACCAGCGCCTGCTCAAACGCCAGCTTGGCATGCTGAAACGCCAGTTGGGGCTTTTGTACGCACAGCGCCGACAGCAGCACCACCTGTGTGACGCCCGCCTGTTGCGCAGCGTGCAGCGCGTGCAGGTGGGCTTGGTGGTCGATGGCCCAGGCGTCGCGTGGCTCGCCGGTGCGCGAGGCCAGGCAGGAGAGCAGCACATCAAAGCGTTCGCCTGCGATGCCGTCTCGCTCCAGCGACACAGGGTCGGTCACATCGGCCACGCGCAAGATTGCACCCTGTGCTGCAGGGACTGCGTCTGCTGCGATTGCTTCCACGTTGGCGCCACGCAGGTCCAACGACTTGGCTGGTGCGCAAGGGCGGGTGCCGTCGGAGCTTTCTTGCAGACTGTGTGTACGGTTGCGCTGGCGCACCAGGCACACCACCTCGTGCCCGTGGCGCACCAGCGCCCGCACCGCAGCCTGTCCGATGGTGCCGGTCGCGCCGAGGACCAACACCCGCCGCGTGGCCGGGTGTGGGCTGGGCGCCGCATGGGCGGACCTTCTTTGCGCTGCGCTGGGCACGTCACCCGGCGCTGAACTTGGCCCGGTTTCGGGCCCCGTGTTGTGCGCAAAAAGGAGGTGCTGCTGCATGTTGCCCGCCTAGGTGACCGCGCTTTTGCGCGTGAACTCGGGGCGCATCCACTCGGCGCGCTCGAGTACCTGGCGCAGGTGCTCGACGGCGTGCCACACGTCGCAGTAGCTGGTGTACAGCGGGGTAAAGCCAAAGCGCAAGATGTCGGGGTGTGCACCGCCGTCGCCAGCGCGGAAGTCGCCCACCACGCCGCGGGCGATCAGGGCTTGCACGATGGCGAATGCGCCCGAGTCCGCGTCCAACCCAGTGGCAGTGGCAGTGACAGCACTGTGCGCGCCGCCACGCGTCAAACACACTTGCGAGCCGCGCTGGGCGTGCTCGCGCGGCGTGGCCAGGCCCAGGCCGAATCCGCTGCAGCGCGATTCCACCAGTGCGATGAACAAGTCGGTTAGCGCCAGCGATTTGGCGCGCAGCGCGTCCATGCCGCCCAAGGGGAGCGCCGCCTCAAACACTTCGAGCCCACAGCCCAAGAGCGACAGGCTGACGATGGGTTGGGTGCCGCACAGGTAGCGTTTGATGCCGGGCGCGGGTTGGTAATCGGGCGTGAAGGCAAATGGCGCTGCGTGGCCCCACCACCCGGCCAAGGGTTGCCAAAAGCGCTCGGCATGCTGCGGGTGGACCCACACAAACGCTGGTGCTCCGGGCCCACCGTTGAGGTACTTGTAGCCGCAGCCCACCGCAAAGTCCGCCCCAGCGCCCAGCAGGTTGACCGGCACGGCGCCTGCGCTGTGCGCCAGGTCCCATACCACCAGGGCGCCCGCACGCTGGGCAGCGGCGGTCAGCGCGGCCATGTCGTGCATGGCGCCGGTGCGGTAGTTCACGTGGGTGAGCATCAGCACCGCAAGCCCGTCGTCCAGGGCGGCGGGCAGCTCCTCGGGCTCGACCAACTTCAGGGTAAAGCCGCGCTCTTGGCACAGCGCCTGTGCGATGTAGAGGTCGGTGGGAAAGTTGCTGCGCTCGCTCACCACGGTGCGGCGCGTGCTGCTGTCGTGCGCGGCCATGGTCAGGGCGGCAGACAAGACCTTGAACAGGTTGATCGAGGTGCTGTCGGTGGCCACCACCTGGTCGGGGCCCGCGCCGATGAGCGGCGCAATGCGGTTGCCCAGGCGCTCTGGCAAATCAAACCAGCCCGCACTGTTCCAGGAGCGAATCAGCCCCTGGCCCCATTCCTGCTCCACCACCCGTGCCGCGCATGCAGCCGCGCTTTTGGGCAGCACCCCCAGCGAATTGCCGTCGAGGTAAATCAGGCCCTCAGGGATGCTGAACAGATTGCGCAAGGGGCGCAGCGGATCGGTGGCGTCAAGGTGCTGGCAGTCTTGCAAGGTGGTCATGGCGGTAGATGCATTGGGGGCGGGTGGCGAAAAGGGGAGGGGGTGAACAGCGGCAAAGGCGGGCAAGGACCAGGGCGAACAGGGACCAGGGCGAACAGGCGCAAGGGCTACAAGGGTCGTGGGACGCTACACCGCCCGCGATTTACTGGTAGCGCACGCCTTGGCGGCGCAGCTCGGTTTGCAGTGCAGCGATGCTCACGTCTTCCAACGCCGCCCCTGACTTGATCGACAGCGCTGCCGCAATGCCCGCACCCTGGCCGGCCACGGCGCAGCAGGCCATGTTGCGGGTGGCGGCGTGCGAGATGCGGTCGCCGCCAATGGCCCGCCCGGCCACCAACAAGTTCTTGACGCGTTTGGGCAGCATGCTGCGGTAGGGGATGTGCATGTAGCGCCCGGTGGTGGGCAAGATCAAGATGCCATAGCCGTCAATGAACTCGGGGTAAATGCCCACTGAGTCGTCAAAGCGCGCCTGGTTGCGCACATCGGACTCGGTCATGTTGTAGGCCGCGTCGATCTTGCGGGTGTCCCGAATGCCAATCGTCATGCCGAAGTTGCGCAAGCGCGCACCTGCGCAGCCGGGCGTGTAGCGCCGCAGCGACTCGATGGCCAGCATGGACTGGCGTCGGCCTTCGATCTCGAAGTGGGTCATGCTGTCGGGGTCGGTGCCATCGCATTCGGCGAGGTGGATAAGGTTCATGTAGGTCAGCTCGCCGGTGTCGTGCACCGCGCCCCAGGTGCCTGCAATCGTGTTGAGGTGCGCGGGGATGACGCCGTCGCGAATGGCCTGCGCAAATGGCTTGGCCAGGAAGGGCGAAAACATGCTGTCTTCTTTGCCCGAGGTTTCAATTTCCCACTCACCGGTAGCCCAGTCTTTGTAGGTTTGTGGGTCGGCGCGCACACCGGCCAGAAACTCCTTTTTGTCGACCCCGGCCAAGTGGAACATGACCGAGGCGGCCTGCATGGTTTCCACGGGCGTCTTGGCGGTGGGGGCGCCTGCGCGGTGGGCAATGTCGGCGTCGCCCGTGGCGTCGATCACGCGCTTGGCCAGCAGCGCCTCGCGCCCGGCCTTGGACTCAACCACGATGCCGGTGATGGTGTCGCCGTCCATCAGCGGTGCCACAAACATGCGGTGCAGCATGGGGTGGACGCCCGCCTCTTGCACCAGCACATCGGCCACCACCTTGAAGCCCTCGGAGTCGATCTCGTAGGACAGCGACTGCGACTCCTGTACCGCAGCACCCATGGCTTTTGCACGCTCTTCAAACTCGCGGCTGATGCCGTCGGCCTCCACGGTTTGCTCGTGCCGGTACCAGGCCAGGCCTTCCACGCCCACCACGGTCAGGTTGCCGCCAAAACAGCCAAAGCGCTCTACCAAAGTGACGCTGACGCCGCAGCGCGCCGCCGCCAGGGCTGCGGCCAGCCCGCCGGGGCCGGAGCCCACCACCAAAACGTCGGTGTGGTGGATGACGTCGATTTCGCGGGCGGGTTCCAAGATTTTGGTGGGTGTTGCAGTCATGGTGGATCGTGGGTTGTAGGTCGCGGAGGGTGGGTAGTGGGTAGTGGAAACTAATTAAGCGCAGGCAGGCCGTGCTTGCTGCGGGCGCGTGCGCATGCGTCGCTGCCCTCGGCAAACTCGCGGCACGGCGAGGGTCGCCATTCGTAAATGCCGCAGGCCACTTGCTGGCCGACCTGGCCGGTCAGTGCGGCGCAGCGGATGGGTACGTGGTCGGTGCCACGCATGCGCACCGTGCTGCCATTGACCGGCTCCGCCAGCCCCGCGGGTACGCACCCGCCCATGTCGTCAAGCTCGTAGACCGCAAAGTCGACCCGAAAGCAGGCGCAGC
>JBIIZY010000001.1:0-72325 GCA_044346035.1 Rhodoferax sp.
CGACCGGCAGGCCTTCCACCACCCGGTACTCACCGCCCTCGCAGGTCACTGCAAAACCAAACATGGTGTCTTTGGGAATGCCGTACTGGCCGTCCGAGGGCACGCCCATGGTGACCCACTTGCCTTGTGTGCCCAGCGCCCAGTCGCGCATGTGGTCGATGGCGGCATTGGCAGCCGATGCAGCAGACGACACACCACGCGCCGCAATGATGGCAGCGCCACGCTTGCCCACGGTGGGCAAGAAAGTGTTGGCGTTCCAGTCGTGGTCGTTGATCATGTCTTTGACGCTTTGGCCGTCGACGGTGGCAAAGCGGTAGTCAGCGTACATGGTGGGCGAGTGGTTGCCCCAAACGGCCATTTTTTCGATGTCAGCCACCGGCTTGTTGATCTTGGAGGCCAGCTGGCTGAGCGCACGATTGTGGTCCAGGCGCAGCATGGCGGTGAAGTTTTTGCGGGGCAGGTCGGGGGCGCTCTTCATGGCGATGTAGGCATTGGTGTTGGCGGGGTTGCCCACCACCAGCACCCGCACGTCGCGCGAAGCCACCGCGTTGAGCGCCTTGCCTTGGGCGGTGAAGATTTCGGCGTTGACTGCCAGCAGCTCAGCGCGCTCCATGCCGGGGCCGCGTGGGCGCGAACCAATCAGCAGCGCGTAATCCACGTCTTTGAACGCGGCCATGGGGTCGCTGTGCGCCTCCATACCCACCAGCAAGGGGAAGGCGCAATCTTGCAATTCCATCATCACGCCCTGCAGCGCCTGCTGGGCCTTCTCGACAGGTACCTCCAGCAGGCTCAGCACCACCGGCTGGTCCTTGCCGAGCATCTCGCCAGATGCGATACGAAACAAAATGGCATATCCAATCTGGCCAGCGGCTCCGGTAACTGCAACGCGGACGGGCTTCTTGCTCATAGAAAAACTCCAGGTGGGTGAAATAAAACCGGGGCAAAGGCCTGGGTCCACGGGGGGCAGCGACCTTGCCAAAACGGGTTGGAGTTTACCCTCGATAGGGGGGCAGGGTCAACTTGTCTTATGTCTTATATAAGATATGATTGCGTTCGGTTTTGACAGCCTCCCTTGTCCATTCGGATGCGCCCCGGACCCGCCACAGCTTCGACCATGAACACCCAAAGCCCCGCCCGAGCCGGCACGCCAGCGCCCTCCGAATCCGGCCCGGTGGCACCCACTGGCCCCGGCCTCACCCCAGCTTTTAGCCCGCTGTACCAGCAGATCAAGTCCTTGATGCTGCAAAGTCTGCAGTCTGGCGAGTGGAAACCCAGTGCGGCCATTCCCAGCGAAATCGAACTCGCAGCGCGGTTCAAGGTCAGCCAAGGCACGGTACGCAAAGCCATTGACGAACTGGCGGCAGAAAACCTGCTGGTGCGCCGCCAAGGCAAAGGTACCTTCGTAGCCACCCACGCCGAACAGCAAGTGCAGTACAGGTTTCTGCGGCTATTCCCCAACAGTGGCGACCTGCAAAGCGAAGGTCCGGCACAGCGCCACATCGTGGACTGCAAACGCATCCGGGCGGTGGCCGACATTGCCCGGGCACTGGAGATCCGCGCGGGTGACTCGGTGTTGCAGGTACGCCGGGTGCTGGCCTTTCAGTCGGTGCCCACGATTCTGGAAGACCTGTGGTTGCCGGGCGCGCCGTTCAAGGGTCTCACCGCCGAGCGCCTGCGCAGCTACGGCGGCCCCATGTACGCGCTGTTTGAAACCGAGTTTGGTTTGCGCATGGTGCGCGCCGAAGAAAAAGTGCGTGCCGTGCTGCCCGACGCCGACCAGCGCGCGCTCTTGCAGGTTGACGCCAACACCCCGCTGCTCAGCGTAGAGCGCACCGCCTACACCTACAACGATGTTCCTATGGAGCTGCGCCGCGGCATTTACCGCACGGATACCCACTACTACCGCAATACGCTAAATTGACGCGATCAAAAATGAAAGAGCGGCGTCAGATTGATGCAGTGCAATAGAATTTCGCCACCCTTTTGGGCGAACCCGCAGTCGTACACATAAGAAAAGGCAAACCATGACCGACCTTGCATCCCCCGGACGCAGCAAGCGACCGGAATTTCGCAACATCAACGCGCTCACCGACCTCCCCACCTACCGCCTGCCGCCTGCTGGCTGGGTTTCTATCTTGCACCGCATCAGTGGCGCCATCATGTTTTTGCTGATGCCCTTCATCATCTGGATGTTTGACAACTCCATCTCCAGCGAAATCTCGTATGCCAAGTTCACCAACGTGTTTGCGGCAGGCGTAGGTGCAGTGCCGGGCTGGTGCTTCAAGCTGGTGGCGCTGGCACTGATTTGGGCCTACCTGCACCACTTTATTGCCGGTCTGCGCCACCTCTGGATGGACATCAACCACGCGGTGAGCAAAGAGTTTGGCCGCGCGTCGGCGCTAGTGACCTTGGGCCTGGGCAGCTTGCTGACACTGGCGCTGGCACTCAAGCTGTTCGGCGTGTACTGAGTACTGACAAGCAAGGAACAACACTATGGCAGTCAATTACGGATCCAAACGCATCGTTGTCGGCGCGCACTACGGCTTGCGCGACTGGCTTGCTCAGCGGGTAACAGCCGTCCTGATGGCGCTGTTCACCGTGGTGGTGCTGGCGCAGGTCATCTTCGCCAAAGGCCCCATCGGCTACGACCAATGGGCCGGCATTTTTGCGGCGCAGTGGATGAAAGTTTTGACGTTTACCGTCATCGTCGCCATGCTCTACCACGTGTGGGTGGGGGTGCGCGATATCTGGATGGACTATGTGAAATCGGCGGCCATTCGCCTTTGCTTGCAGGTCTTTTCTATTGTGTGGCTGGTCGGCTGCGCTGGCTGGGCTATCCAGGTTCTGTGGCGTCTTTAAGCGCCCAACACACCCCACCCTCATAGGCTCCAATTCATGTCTTATTCCGTATCCAAGCGTAAATTTGATGTCGTCATCGTCGGTGCCGGTGGCTCTGGCATGCGCGCCTCGCTGCAACTGGCCCGCGCTGGCCTCAACGTCGCGGTGTTGTCCAAAGTGTTCCCAACGCGCTCGCACACCGTGGCTGCACAGGGTGGCATTGGCGCCTCCCTGGGCAATATGAACGACGACAACTGGCACTACCATTTCTACGACACCGTCAAAGGCTCTGACTGGCTGGGCGACCAAGACGCCATCGAGTTCATGTGCCGCGAAGCACCCAAAGTGGTGTACGACCTAGAACACATGGGTATGCCGTTTGACCGCAACCCCGACGGCACCATCTACCAGCGGCCCTTTGGCGGGCACACCGCCAACTACGGCGAGAAAGCTGTCGAGCGGGCCTGCGCTGCAGCCGACCGCACCGGCCACGCCATGCTGCACACGCTCTACCAGCAAAACGTGGCGGCCAAAACCAGCTTCTTCGTGGAGTGGATGGCGCTGGACCTCATACGCGACGCAGACGGCGACGTGGTGGGCGTTACGGCCTTGGAGATGGAAACCGGCGACCTGCATGTGCTGCAAGCCAAAACCACCTTGCTGGCTACGGGCGGCGCGGGACGCATCTATGCGGCCTCGACCAATGCGTTCATCAACACCGGCGACGGCTTGGGCATGGCAGCGCGGGCCGGCATTCCGCTGGAAGACATGGAGTTTTGGCAGTTTCACCCGACCGGTGTGCACGGTGCTGGCGTGTTGCTAACCGAAGGCTGCCGTGGTGAAGGCGCGGTCTTGCTCAACAGCAACGGCGAGCGTTTCATGGAGCGCTACGCGCCCACCCTGAAAGACCTGGCGCCGCGCGACTTTGTATCGCGTTCCATGGACCAAGAAATCAAGGAAGGCCGTGGCTGCGGCCCCAACAAGGACCACGTGCTGCTCAAGCTGGACCACCTGGGCGTGGAAACCATCATGAAACGCCTGCCGTCGGTGTACGAGATTGGGCACAACTTTGCCAACGTCGACATCACCCGCGAACCGATTCCCGTGGTGCCCACCATCCACTACCAAATGGGCGGCATCCCCACCAACATCAACGGCCAGGTGGTCATTCAGAACGGCGATGTACACAACCAAGTCGTCAACGGCCTCTACGCCGTAGGCGAGTGCTCTTGCGTGAGCGTGCACGGCGCCAACCGCCTGGGAACCAATTCGCTCTTGGACCTGCTGGTGTTTGGTCGCGCCGCTGGCAACCACATCGTGCAGTTCAACAACAAGAACAAAGAGCACAAACCCCTGCCCAAAGACGCCACCGACCGCACCATGGCGCGCTTGGCCCGGCTCGATAACGCCAACAGCGGTGAGTACGCCCAAGACGTGGCCAACGACATCCGCGCCTCCATGCAGCAGCACGCCGGTGTGTTCCGCACCCAAAAGAGCATGGACGAAGGTGTGGTCAAAATCGCCGCGCTGCGCGAACGCGTCAATGCCATCAACCTCAAAGACAAGTCCAAGGTGTTCAACACCGCGCGCATCGAGGCGCTGGAAGTGGACAACCTGATCGAAGCGGCCCAGGCCACCATCGTGTCGGCTGCGGCGCGCCACGAGAGCCGTGGTGCCCACACGGTGGACGATTACCCCGACAGCCCCGAGTTCCCCAATGGCCGCAACGACGCACAGTGGCACAAGCACACCCTGTGGTACAGCGAGGGCAACCGCCTGAGCTACAAGCCGGTGCAGATGAAGCCTTTGACGGTGGACTCCGTGCCGCTCAAAGTCCGTACCTTCTAAAGCGAGAGACCGAACATGACACAACGCACTTTCTCCATCTACCGCTACGACCCGGACAAGGACAGCAAGCCCTACATGCAAGACATCACCGTCGAGCTCGACGGCTCGGAACGCATGCTGCTGGACGCGCTGATGAAGCTCAAGGCCATTGACCCCACCATCTCTTTTCGGCGCTCCTGCCGCGAAGGCGTGTGCGGTTCGGACGCGATGAACATCAACGGCAAAAACGGCCTGGCCTGCTTGACCAATATGCTCACGCTACCCGGCAAGATTGTTCTCAAACCGCTGCCCGGCCTGCCCGTGATCCGCGACCTGATCGTCGACATGACGCAGTTCTTCAAGCAGTACAACTCCATCAAGCCCTACCTCATTAACGACACGGTGCCGCCCGAGAAAGAGCGTCTGCAAAGCCCGCAGGAGCGCGAAGAACTCAACGGCCTGTACGAGTGCATTTTGTGTGCGAGCTGCTCCACCAGCTGCCCGAGTTTTTGGTGGAATCCGGACAAGTTTGTCGGCCCTGCGGGTTTGTTGCAGGCCTACCGCTTCATCGCCGACAGCCGCGACCAAGCCACCTCCGAGCGCCTCGACAACTTGGAAGACCCCTACCGGCTGTTCCGTTGCCACACCATCATGAACTGCGTCGATGTCTGCCCCAAGGGGCTCAACCCCACCAAGGCGATTGGCAAGATCAAGGAAATGATGGTTCTGCGCGCCGTTTGAACCACCAGCAGGAACCCCTGTGACCGATGCGCTGGTCAGCGAACGAGCCTTAAGCAAACTGCGGTGGCGCTGCCGGCGCGGGCTGCTAGAGAACGACTTGTTTATCGAGCGTTTCTTCAACCGCTTTGGTGCGCGTTTGACCACCACACAGGCCGACGCGCTACAGGCACTGATGGAGCTTGGTGACAACGACTTGCTGGACCTGCACCTGGGACGCAAGCCGGTCGGTCAGGTCGATGCAAGTCTGGATCGCGAAGATGTGCGCGAAGTTTTGGCAATGTTGAGAGAACCTCTTTGAAAGGCAAGAAAATGAAACTGGCGGATAACAAGGCTACTCTTTCGTTCAGCAACGGCACCCCCAGCGTGGACTTGCCGGTGTACCAAGGCAGCGTCGGGCCCGAGGTCCTCGACATCCGAAAGCTGTACGCGCAAACCGGCATGTTCACCTACGACCCGGGCTTTTTGTCGACCGCCTCGTGCCAATCGGCAATCACCTACATCGATGGCGACAAAGGTGAACTGCTGTACCGCGGCTACCCCATCGAGCAGTTGGCTACGCAATGCGACTTCATGGAAACCTGCCACCTGCTGCTGTACGGCAACCTGCCCGATGCTGCGGGCAAAGCAGACTTCACCAAGCGCGTGACCAACCACACCATGGTCAACGAGCAGATGCAGTTTTTCTTGCGTGGGTTTCGGCGCGATGCGCACCCTATGGCAATCATGACCGGCTTGGTAGGCGCGCTGTCGGCGTTCTACCACGACAGCACCGACATCAACAACCCGGAGCACCGCGAGATTTCCGCCATCCGCCTGATAGCCAAGATGCCCACCTTGGTGGCCATGGCCTACAAGTACAGCGCTGGCCAGCCGTATATGTACCCCAAGAACTCCTTGAGCTACTCGGGTAACTTTTTGCGCATGATGTTCGCCACCCCGTGCGAGGATTACCACGTCAACCCGGTGATCGAGCGCGCCTTGGACCGCATCTTCATCTTGCATGCCGACCACGAGCAAAACGCGTCCACCTCCACGGTGCGGCTGTGTGGATCGTCGGGCACCAACCCGTTTGCGGCCATCGCCGCCGGTGTCGCCTGTCTGTGGGGCCCGGCGCACGGCGGTGCCAACGAGGCCTGCCTGAACATGCTCGAAGACATCCAGCGCATGGGCGGCATCGGCAAAGTGGGTGAGTTCATGAACCAAGTGAAGGACAAGAACTCGCACGTCAAGCTGATGGGCTTTGGCCACCGCGTCTACAAAAACTACGACCCCCGCGCCAAGCTGATGCAAGAGACCTGCAAAGAGGTGCTGGCAGCCCTGGGCCTGGAAAACGACCCGCTGTTCAAGCTGGCCATGGCGCTAGAAAAAATCGCGCTCGAAGACGACTACTTTGTTCAGCGCAAGCTCTACCCCAACGTGGACTTCTACTCCGGCATCGTCCAGCGCGCCATCGGCATCCCGGTGAGCCTGTTCACCGCCATCTTTGCATTGGCACGCACCGTAGGCTGGATTGCCCAGCTCAACGAGATGATTGGTGACCCCGAGTACAAAATCGGCCGCCCACGCCAGCTGTTCACCGGCTCGGTTAAGCGCGACGTACTGCCCATCGCACAACGCTAAAGCACGACGCTAAAGCACGACGCTAAACCGGCCCCTCGTACCAACCCGCCGCGCGCCAGCCGGCGGGTTGTTTTTTGGGCGCATAAAATCGCAGACCGCCCAAACACAACCGGACACACAGCATGGATGCAAACACACGGGGCCGCACCCTGTACGACAAGCTCTGGGACGACCACGTTGTCCACACTGAGGATGACGGAACCGCGGTTTTGTACATCGACCGCCACCTGGTGCACGAGGTCACCAGCCCCCAAGCCTTCGAGGGCTTGCGGGTTGCGGGGCGCAAGGTCTGGCGGACCAGCTCCATCGTTGCCACCGCCGACCACAACACCCCCACCACCGGCTGGGAGCGCGGCTATGACGGCATCACCGACCCCACCAGCAAAGAACAGGTCATCACGCTAGACGCCAACATCCGCGAATTCGGCTCGGCGGCGTACTTTCCCTTTTTGTCCAAGCGCCAAGGTATCGTGCACGTGATCGGGCCTGAGAACGGTGCCACCCTGCCGGGCATGACCGTGGTGTGCGGTGACTCCCACACCTCCACCCACGGCGCGTTTGGGGCATTGGCCCACGGCATTGGCACCAGCGAGGTGGAGCACGTTCTGGCCACCCAAACCTTGCTAGCCAAAAAGGCAAAGAACATGTTGATCCGGGTGGAGGGCACGCTGCAAAAGGGCTGCTCGGCCAAAGACATCGTGCTGGCCATCATCGGCAAGATTGGCACCGCAGGCGGCACCGGTTACACGATTGAGTTTGGCGGCTCGGCCATCCGAGCTTTGAGCATGGAAGGCCGCATGACGGTGTGCAACATGGCCATCGAAGCGGGCGCGCGCGCTGGCTTGGTGGCGGTGGATGAAAAAACCATCGACTACATCAAAGGCCGCCCCCTCGCACCTGGCCACGCCGCAGCCCCAAGCAGCGCGCCTGCCGACGTGGAATGGGAGCAAGCCGTAGCCCACTGGCGCACCTTGTTTTCGGACCCGGACGCCCATTTCGATGCAGTGGTCGACCTGCACGCCGAGCAAATTACCCCGCAAGTGACCTGGGGCACCTCGCCCGAGATGGTGCTGGGCATCGACGATTGCGTGCCCGACCCCGACAAAGAGCGCGACCCCAACAAGCGCGGTGCGATTGAGCGCGCCCTGACCTACATGGGCTTGCAACCGGGCAAAGCCTTGAACGACATTTTTGTGGACAAGGTGTTCATTGGCTCCTGCACCAATAGCCGCATCGAAGACATGCGCGAGGCTGCGGCGGTGGTCAAGACACTGGGCCAACGTGTCGCAAAAAACATCAAGCTCGCCCTGGTGGTGCCGGGCTCGGGCTTGGTCAAAGAGCAGGCCGAGCGCGAGGGTTTGCACGAAATTTTCAAGGCGGCAGGCTTTGAGTGGCGCGAGCCGGGCTGCTCCATGTGCCTGGCCATGAACGCCGACCGACTAGAACCCGGTGAGCGCTGTGCATCGACCAGCAACCGCAACTTCGAAGGCCGCCAAGGCGCAGGTGGCCGCACGCACCTGGTAAGCCCCGCCATGGCCGCCGCCGCCGCAGTCCATGGCCATTTTGTCGACGTGCGCAAGTTCAGGTAGGCCCGGCTATGAAACCCTTTACCCAACACACTGGCATCGTGGCCCCCATGGACCGCGAGAACGTCGACACCGACGCCATCATTCCCAAGCAATTTCTCAAGTCCATTCGCAAGACGGGGTTTGGTGAGAACCTGTTTGACGAATGGCGCTACCTCGATGCAGGCTACCCCGGACAAGACCCCAGCAGCCGGCGCCCCAACCCTGACTTTGTGCTCAACCAGCCGCGCTACCAAGGCGCCTCGGTGCTGCTGGCACGCAAGAACTTCGGTTGTGGCTCCTCGCGAGAACACGCACCCTGGGCGCTGGACCAGTACGGCTTTCGCGCCATCATTGCCCCGAGCTACGCTGACATTTTTTTCAACAACAGCTTCAAGAACGGCTTGCTGCCCATCGTGCTGAGCGAAGCGCAGGTGGACCAGTTGTTCAATGAGGCGCTGGCGTTCGTGGGCTACCAGCTCACTATCGACTTGGAGCGGCAAGTCATCATCAAGCCGAATGGCGACGCAATGCCTTTTGAGGTGCAGGCGTTTCGCAAATACTGCCTGATTAACGGGTTTGACGACATTGGACTGACGCTGCGGCACGCCGAAAAAATCAGGGCGTTCGAGTCGCAACGCCTGGCCCAAAAGCCTTGGCTAGCCCGCACCTTGCGTACCTGAGGCAAAGAACTCCACCCCACCACACACAACAGCCCATTATGAAAATCGCAGTACTCCCTGGTGACGGCATCGGAACCGAAATCGTGGCCGAGGCCGTCAAGGTGCTCAAGGCCTTGTCCTTGCCACTGGAGATGGAGACCGCGCTGGTTGGTGGTGCCGCCTACGAAGCGCACGGCCACCCCTTGCCGCCCTCCACCCTGGCGCTGGCGAAGGAAGCGGATGCAGTTTTGTTCGGCGCAGTCGGCGACTGGAAGTACGACGGCTTGGAGCGATCCTTGCGGCCCGAGCAAGCCATTTTGGGCTTGCGCAAAAACCTCGGCCTGTTTGCCAACTTCCGCCCGGCCATTTGCTACCCGCAACTGGTGTCGGCCTCCAGCCTCAAGCCGGAGTTGGTTGCCGGGCTGGACATTCTCATCATCCGCGAGCTAACCGGCGACATTTACTTCGGTCAGCCGCGCGGCAGGCGCACTGCGGTCGATGGGCACTTCCCTGGCGCCGAGGAGGCGTTTGACACCATGCGCTACAGCCGCCCGGAGATTGAGCGCATTGCCCATGTCGCGTTTACCGCCGCCCGCAAGCGCAACAAAAAAGTTACCAGCGTCGACAAAGCCAATGTGCTGGAAACCTTCCAGTTCTGGAAAGACGTGGTGTCCGAGGTTGGCCAGCAGTACCCCGATGTGGAGTTGCAACACATGTACGTGGACAACGCTGCCATGCAACTGGTCAAGGCACCCAAGGCGTTTGACGTGGTGGTGACTGGCAACATGTTTGGCGACATCTTGTCCGACGAGGCTTCGATGCTGACTGGCTCCATCGGCATGCTGCCCTCGGCCAGCCTGAACGCCAGCAACCAAGGGCTGTACGAGCCCAGCCACGGCAGCGCACCCGATATCGCGGGCAAGGGCATCGCCAACCCGCTGGCGACGATTCTGAGCGCGGCGATGATGCTGCGCTTCAGCCTGAACCAAGAAGCGGCCGCGCTGCGCATCGAAGCGGCGGTGGCGCGGGTGCTCGATCAAGGCTTGCGTACCGCCGACATCTACAGCGCGGGCTGCACCCGCGTGTCGACGGCGCAAATGGGCGACGCGGTTGTCAAGGCCCTGTAATCTTGCCGCTTAGAATCGCCCGCATGCAATCAGCCGTCCCAGCCACCCAAGCCCGTTGCGCACCAGCGGCTGCAGTTGCGCTCGGACCTGTGTTGGCAGCGTCCATCGCTACCTTCAAAAAAACCACCATTACCGGCTGACGCAGCCTGGTTCGTCGCGCCCACCCGGCAGACGAGCCGGGCAGATTCAAATCGTATCGATCAAACATCTGAAAGGGCAATGCAATGAAAGTAGGCAATCGTGTAGGTTTGGTGGGCTGGCGCGGCATGGTCGGCTCGGTACTGATGGACCGAATGCAAGAAGAAGGCGACTTCGCGCTCATCGAGCCCGTGTTCTTCTCCACCTCTGATGCCGGTGGCAAGGCCCCGGCAATGGCCAAAAACGAAACCAAGCTGCACGACGCCTTTGATGTCAACGCCCTGCGCAGTTGCGACATCATCATCAGCGCCCAAGGCGGCGACTACACCACCGAAGTCTTCCCTAAGCTGCGCTCGTCGGGCTGGTCGGGCCACTGGATCGACGCCGCATCGACCCTGCGTATGCAGAACGACGCCATCATCATCCTCGACCCGGTGAACCTGCCCGTCATCCAAAACGCCTTGTCCAAGGGCGGCAAAAACTGGGTGGGCGGAAACTGCACCGTGAGCTGCATGCTCATGGGTGTGGGCGCACTCTACAAAGCAGGCTTGGTGGAATGGATGAGCACCCAGACCTACCAGGCCGCCTCGGGAGGCGGCGCGCAACACATGCGCGAACTGTTGACCCAGTACGGCAGCCTGTACGGCGAAGTGCAAGCCATGCTGGCCGACCCCAAAAGTGCCATATTAGAGATCGACCGCAAAGTAATCGCCAAGCAACGCAGCTTGGGCTCCGCTGAGACCGCCCAGTTTGGCGTGCCCCTGGGTGGCTCGCTGATACCCTGGATCGACAAAGATTTGGGTAACGGCATGTCCAAGGAAGAGTGGAAGGGCATGGCCGAGGCCAACAAAATCCTGGGCCAAGGGCCTGCGTTTGGCCGGCCTGAAACGCCAGTGGACGGTTTCTGCGTTCGGGTGGGCGCCATGCGCTGCCACAGCCAAGCGCTGACATTCAAGCTCAAGCAAGACGTACCCTTGGCCGATATTGAGGCCATGATCGCCGCCGACAACGCGTGGGTCCGCGTCGTGCCCAATACCCGCGAGGCCACCTTGCGCGAACTCACGCCAGTGGCCGTGACGGGGACGATGACCATTCCCGTGGGCCGCATCCGCAAGCTGGCGATGGGACCGGAGTACCTTGGCGCGTTTACCATCGGTGATCAGTTGCTGTGGGGCGCAGCAGAACCCTTGCGCCGCATGCTGAGAATTTTGCTGGAGTCCTAAGCGCCACTACCGGTACTGCGCGCACTTACCGCAGCACCCGGTGCTTGGCTTGTGGGCACTGGGCAATGGTGTTATGGTGTTTTTTTTGTTTTTGCGTCAGTGCCGGGTGTGCGACCAACAGGCGACCTGCTGACCACCGGAGGCTATGGATTTGACTTTTCAATTACACCGTTGGCACAAATCAGTCCTGGTTGCGTTGGCAGTTTGCGCCATGGCTGTGGCCGGTTCCCAAGCCCATGCCCTGTCGTTGGGGCGCATTGCCATTCAGTCCGCGATCGGGGAGCCACTGCGCGCAGAAATTGAGGTCACGGACCTCGGTGCCGACGATGCCACAACACTGCGGGCCGGCGTTGCTTCACCGAACGCTTTTTCCGCAGCAGGCTTGGATTACAACGCTGTAATGGCGGGCGTGCGTGCCAACTTGGTGCAACGCGCCGATGGCCGGTCCTTTTTGCTGATCACCAGCGAACGCCCTGTAAACGACCCCTTCCTGGACCTGCTGCTAGAGGCCAGGTGGTCTGCCGGACGCGTGGTGCGGTACTACACCTTGCTGCTCGATCCTCCGTCGATGCGCGCCGCAGCAGCGGCACCGGCGCTGCCCAAAGTGGCACCGGCCACCACGCCAGCACCGCCCCCGGCCATCACGCAAGCCCCCACCCCCGTTGCACCGAGCGCAGCCGGCGCTTCCGTGTCCAGCGCGGCGCGCGCGGGCCAAGTCACAGTCAAAGCGGGCGACTCCGCAGGCCGCATTGCCATGCAGGCTAAGCAGAGCGACGTGACAAGAGACCAAATGCTGGTTGCACTGGTGCAGGCCAACCCCGAGGCATTCATCGACAACAACGTCAACCGGCTGCTCGCGGGCTCGGTGCTGCAAGTGCCAAGCGCGGAGCAAGCCCGGGCGCTGCCCGCAGAACAGGCGAGCCAGATCATTCTGGCGCAGAACCGCGAGTTCAATGCATTTCGCCTGGCGCTTGCTGGCCAGGCGCCAGACGCCAACGTCAAGGCGGCCACCCGCGAGGCTGGCGGCAAAGTGGAGCCCATCCAGCAGCCGCCGGTTGCAGCAACCGGTGCGCCCGACCGCCTTACCCTCTCCAAGGCCACCACCAGCAACGCACCCAAAGAGGCGGATGTTGCCAAGGATCTGGCCGACAAAGACGCTGCTGCGCGCGCTGCCGAATTGGCGCGCAATGTTGAAGATCTCAGCAAGCTGTCAGCCGTTTCAGCTGGCGCTGCGCCCCCACCAGTTGGCGACGCTGCCAGCGCACCGGCCAATGCGGTCTCTCAACCGGTTGCCAGCGTGGCGATTGAGGCCCCCGCTGTGCCAATTGCAGCAGACCCTGCGCCGACCCAAGCCCGGGGCATTCTTGACGAGATGCTGGCAGACCCTTGGGTGCCCGGTGCCCTGGTCGGGCTGGTCACGGTGCTCGTAGGCGTCGGTCTGTACATGCAAGCGAGCCGCCGCAGACGCACCACGCCGCTCGACGACACCCAAACAAGCGCCCAGGCACCGCTGTCGCCCATGGTGCACGCGCAGGAAGAGATTGCTCCAGCTGCCGCGCAAGAAAAGGCGGCAATTGCAGCACCCGTTGCCAGTCCTCTGGACCCCGTCGACGAGGTGGACCCCATCGCCGAGGCGGAGGTGTACCTGGCCTATGGGCGCGATGCGCAGGCGCTGGAAATACTCAAGCAGGCTCTGCGTGACCAGCCACAGCGCCTGGCCATTCATATGAAGCTGCTTGAAATCCTGTGCAAGCGCGGCGATGTCAGTGGCTTTCATTCGCGCGCGCTGCAGGTTCTGCAACTCAGCGGCATCGGAACACCAGAATGGGCCACGGCTTGTGAGATGGGTCGCTCCATTGACCCCGACAACCCGCTTTACAACCCGCCCGGGGCCGTGCCCGCGCCGGCTGCAGCCACCACTACCGCCGCAGTGCAGCCCGCCACAACGCCGCAGCCAGAGCCTTCGCAGCAGCCCTTGCCCTTGACTGAGCAACGCATTGAGCCACCCAGCCCCGTCGAACCAAGCAGCACCGAGAAAGACCCCTATCTCGACTTCGATTTGGACCTGAATCTGGAGGAACCCGGCACTGCCAAGCCGACCGAGGCCACGCTGGCCCTCACCCCGGAACCCGCACCCCGCGCGCCAACGCCCACCCCACCCCCCCCTGCCCCTGCGGCGCCCAGCCTGCCAAGCACTCCAACACCACCGGCGCCAACACCGCCTGCAACACCGCCTGCGCAAACTGCAGCGCCGGCGGCCGCTGACGATGACGGCATGCTGGAGTTTGACCTGGGGTCCTTGGACCTGGATGTATCAGCCAACCCAGGCGATGCGTCTGGCAACAGCGAAGACCCACTCGAAACCAAGCTTGCGCTGGCCGAGGAGTTCTTGTCCATTGGGGACTCTGACGGCGCGCGCGCGCTGATCGACGAAGTGCTGGCCGAAGCCTCGGGCGCACTCAAGGCCAAGGCAGAACGCGCACGCGCCAACCTGCGCTGAAGTGCCGGCCAGCGCCGGCAGTCCAACCCATGACGCACGCCCGATGAGAGTGGCACTTGGCCTGAGCTACAACGGCCAGAACTACCAAGGATGGCAAAGCCAAGCCTCGGGCCAGACCGTGCAAGACCGGCTGGAGCACGCCCTGGCACGTTTCACCGACCAAAAGGTCTCCACCGTTTGCGCTGGCCGCACCGATGCCGGTGTGCACGCGCTCATGCAGGTCGTGCACTTTGACACCCCTCGGGACCGAACCCCGTACGCGTGGGTCCGTGGAACCAACGCCCACCTGCCGCGCGACATTGCCGTCCAATGGGCCGTGCCCACCAGCGACGGCTTTCACTGCCGCGCCTGCGCCACCAGCCGGCGCTACGCCTACGTGCTGCTCGAATCGCCAATTCGCCCCAGCGTAGAACAGGGCCGGGTCGGCTGGACGTTTCGGCCGCTGGACCCCGAAGCACTGCGTGCTGCCGCCGATGTGCTGCTGGGTGAGCACGATTTCAGTTCGTTTCGGGCGTCCCAATGCCAGGCCTTGAGCCCAGTAAAAAACATGGTGGCCATTGACTTGGCCAAGCGCGGGGCCTACTGGCGCATCGAGTTCGAGGCCAATGCGTTTTTGCACCACATGATCCGCAACATCATGGGCTGCCTGGTCCAAATTGGCCAAGGCGCCAAGCCCGTGTCTTGGATGTCCGAGGTACTGGCGGCCCGCGACCGCAAAGCGGCCGCTCCCACGTTCTCACCGGACGGTTTGTATTTTTTAGGACCACGCTACGACCCGCACTGGGGTATGCCAGAACGTACTCCAGCGTACGATGGCCTCCCCTGACCGAGCCCGCGACCACCATGACAAGAACCCGCATCAAAATCTGTGGACTCACCCGTGAATGTGATGTTGACGCGGCAGTCGCCGCGGGCGCTGACGCCATTGGCTTTGTGCTCTACCCCAAAAGTGCGCGCTACGTCAGCCCCGCACGCGCTGCCGAGCTGGCCCGACGCCTGCCCCCTTTTGTGACGCCGGTGCTACTTTGCGTGAACGCGAGCGTGGCCGATGTGGTGGCAGCTTGTGCCTTGGTGCCGGGTGCCAGCTTGCAATTCCATGGGGACGAAACACCCGCGCAATGCGAAGCCGCGGCCCGCGGTACTGGCCGCCCCTACCTGCGGGCCGCACGCATTCCCTTGGGCGTCGATGCGCCCCAGTTCGACCTCATAGAATATGCACAACGTTTTTCAAACGCCCAAGCCTTGCTGCTCGATGCACATGTCGAGGGTTATGGCGGCGGCGGCAAGGTGTTCAATTGGTCACTGCTTCCTCCAAGCGTCAACGCTCACCTCGTCTTGAGTGGTGGACTCGACTCTGCAAACGTGGGCGACGGTATCGCCCAGATCCGGCCGCGCTGTCAATCGCTGGCCGTTGATATCAGCACAGGGGTCGAGGCCACTGACGCCAGCGGCACCCCCCGCAGGGGCATCAAAGATCCCGAAAAAATGAACCAATTCGTCGCTGCCGTGCGCGCAGCCGACCAACGCCTTGCAGGAACCTAAACCATGTACGCATACCAGCAACCCGATGTCAGCGGCCACTTCGGCCGTTACGGCGGCAGCTTCGTCTCTGAGACGCTGACCCACGCCATCAACGAACTCAAAGACGCCTACGCCAAGTACCAGCACGACCCGGCCTTTCTGGCCGAGTTCCAATCCGAACTGGCCCACTTTGTTGGCCGCCCCTCGCCCGTGTACCACGCAGCGCGCATGAGCCGCGAGATGGGTGGGGCGCAAATCTTCCTCAAGCGCGAGGACCTCAACCACACCGGCGCGCACAAGATCAACAACACCATCGGCCAGGCCATGCTGGCCAAGCGCATGGGCAAGCCGCGCGTGATTGCCGAGACCGGCGCGGGCCAACACGGCGTGGCCACGGCCACCATCTGCGCCCGCTACGGACTGGAATGCGTGGTGTACATGGGCAGCGAAGATGTCAAGCGCCAAAGCCCCAATGTGTACCGCATGAAGCTGCTGGGTGCCACGGTGGTTCCGGTTGAATCAGGCAGCCGCACCCTCAAGGACGCACTGAACGAAGCCATGCGCGATTGGGTTGCCAATGTGGACAACACCTTCTACATCATCGGCACCGTGGCCGGACCGCACCCCTACCCCATGATGGTGAGGGACTTCCAAAGCGTCATCGGCAACGAGTGCCTGGTGCAAATGCCCGAGATGCTGGCCGCTGCCGGTGTCAAGCACAGCCAGCCCGACGCGGTGATCGCCTGCGTCGGTGGCGGCTCCAATGCCATGGGCATCTTTTACCCTTACATCCAGCACGATGCCACCCGGCTGATCGGCGTGGAAGCCGCAGGCGAAGGCATGGACAGCGGCAAGCACTCGGCCTCCATCCAGCGCGGCAGCCCCGGTGTGCTGCACGGCAACCGCACCTACGTGCTGCAAGACGACAACGGCCAGGTCACCGAGACCCACAGCATCAGCGCGGGGCTGGACTACCCCGGCGTCGGACCGGAACATGCCTTCCTCAACGACATCGGCCGCGCCGAGTACGTGGGTGTCACCGACAAGGAGGCGCTGGAAGCGTTTCATTACCTGTGCCGCACCGAGGGCATCATCCCCGCGCTGGAGTCCAGCCACGCTGTGGCCTACGCAATGCAGTTGGCCAAGACAATGCAACCCGACCAGTCCATTTTGGTCAACCTCTCAGGGCGGGGCGACAAAGACATCGGCACCGTAGCCGACCTCAGCAACGGCGACTTCTTCTGTCGGCCGAGTTGCCAAGGGCAGTCGGTCAAAGGCGGCGTGGTGTCCGAACAGCCGATGCGGCTGGTCGCTGGTGCGGCGCTCCGTGGCGCCGCCACCGCAGGGGCCAGCGCGTGAGCCGCATCGCAGGCACGCTGGCCCGCCTGCAAAGCCAGCAACGCAAAGCCCTTATCCCGTACGTCACTGCCGGCTACCCGTTCGCCGACATCACACCCGAGCTGATGCACGCGATGGTTGCCGGTGGCGCGGACATCATCGAGCTGGGTGTGCCATTTTCAGACCCTAGTGCGGACGGCCCCGTCATCCAGCGCGCTGGCGATAAGGCCCTGTCCTTTGGCATTGGTCTGGTGCAGGTGCTGGGTATGGTGCGCGCCTTTCGCCAAACCGACACCACCACACCGGTGGTGCTGATGGGATATGCCAACCCGGTAGAGCGCTACGACCAAAAGCATGCATCCCCGCAGGTGCAAAGCGCCTTTGTACGCGACGCGGCTGACGCGGGCGTGGACGGTGTACTTATCGTGGACTACCCGCCCGAGGAGTGCGAGGCATTTGCGGCCAACCTGCGCGCGCATGGCTTGGACTTGATTTTTTTGCTGGCGCCCACCAGCACCGATGCGCGCATGGCGCAGATCGCCAAGGTCGCCAGCGGCTATGTGTACTACGTGTCCCTCAAGGGCGTCACCGGCTCGGGTGCTTTGGACACAGGTGCGGTCGAGGCCATGCTGCCGCGCATTCGAGCGCATATCAGCGTGCCAGTGGGCGTGGGCTTTGGCATCCGCGATGCTGCGACGGCAAAGACCATCGCCCAAGTGGCCGACGCGGTGGTGATTGGCAGCAAAATCATCGAGATGTTGGAGCACCAGCCACGCGAACAGGTGGCAGGCACCGCGCGCGCCTTCTTGCACCAAATCCGCACAGCGCTGGATTCATAATCACGCCCACGTTGCCCCGCATGCTTGGAGAACACCTATGAGTTGGCTTGAAAAACTGCTGCCCCCAAAGATTCAGCACACCGACCCCACCGAGCGACGTAGCGTGCCCGAGGGCCTGTGGATCAAGTGCCCCAGCTGCGAAGCGGTGCTCTACAAAACCGACCTCGAACAAAACCAGAATGTGTGCCCTGGCTGCGGCCACCACCACCGCATCGGCGCACGCGCGCGGCTCAACGTTTTTCTGGACAACGAGGGCCGTTTTGAAATTGGGCAAGAGGTGCTGCCCGTCGACGCCCTGAAGTTCAAGGACAGCCGCAAGTACCCCGAGCGCCTCAAAGAGGCTTTGGAGAACACGGGCGAGACCGATGCCTTGGTCGTCATGGGTGGTGCCGTGCACGGCATCAGCCTGGTGGCGGCGTGCTTCGAGTTCGAGTTCATGGGTGGGAGCATGGGCTCGGTGGTAGGCGAGCGTTTCGTCCGCGGTGTAGAAACCGCCGTGGAGCAAAAGGTGCCGTTTGTCTGCTTCACAGCCACCGGTGGCGCGCGCATGCAAGAAGGCCTTTTGAGCCTCATGCAAATGGCCAAAACCAACGCGGCACTGACGCGCCTGGCCAAGAAGCGCCTGCCCTACATCAGTGTGCTGACCGACCCAACCATGGGCGGCGTAAGCGCTGGGTTTGCGTTTCTGGGTGATATCGTGATTGCTGAACCCAAGGCACTCATCGGCTTTGCCGGCCCGCGTGTCATCGAATCTACGGTGCGCGTGACCCTGCCAGAAGGCTTTCAACGGGCTGAGTTTTTGCAAACCAAAGGCGCAGTCGATTTCATCAGCGACCGGCGCGAGCTGCGCAAAACCATTTCCGAGGCGCTGGCCATGCTGCAGCGCCAACCAGCCGACGCCGTGCTTTAAACGACTGCCAGCACGCGGGCCTGCAGGCCGCCGAGCAAAATCGTCATCACCTGCAGGATCAAGAGCAGGATCAAGGGCGACAGATCGATGCCGCCCACACGCGGCACGGCGCTGCGAATCACGGCGAGCAGCGGAGCGACAAGGCGCTCCAACAAGTCCGACAGGTGCGAGCTCGTTTGCACCCAAGACAACACCGCGTACACGATGACCAGCCCCGACAGGCCTGAAATGACGGTGCGCAACACACCAAAAACGGCCATCACAGCGACCGACAGCACACCGGCCTGTGCACCGTTCATCAGCCACAAGAGCGCGTAGAGCGCGGTTTGCGCCAACCAAGCCGCTACCAAGCTGGCGGTGTCCCACCGTCCCACTGCGGGCAGCACCCGGCGCAGTGGCAACACCACCCAGTCGGTGCTGGCAAAAATCAAGGGGCCCATCGGATTGCCCGACCGCGCCGACATCGGAATGCGCTGGTGCTGCATGTACAAGCGCAACACGCAAAGGCCGGTGAGGAGGCCAGCAGCCACTTCCAACAGCAGGGAAACGATTTGGTAGAGCATGGAGCCGAGGATAAAGTCTGGCCGCATGATAGCGGCAGCGGCCCTCTTAGAATTGGGGCTTACGGGCAGGCTGTTTGCAGGTTTGCTCCACTTCCGGACCCGCGCTCCCTTGACCCAACATCCCATGTCTGAACCCACCCATTCCGCAGCAGCGGCAGCCACCCCAATCGACGAAAACCAACTGGTGCAGGAGCGCCGCGAAAAGCTCAAGGCGCTGCGCCAGCAACAGGCTGCTGGTGGTGCGGTGGCGTTCCCCAACGACTACCAGCCCACACACAGCGCAGAGCAGCTCTTTGCCGAGTACGACTCGCATGCCACGGAGATACTTGCCGGCATGGACGTCACGGCCAAAGTGGCGGGGCGCATGATGCTCAAGCGCGTCATGGGCAAAGCCAGCTTTTGCACCTTGCAAGATGCATCATTTGGCAGCAGCGGTGGCCGCATCCAGATCTACGTCAAGGGCGAAGATGTAGGTGCTGATTTGTACGCGGCCTTTAAGCACTGGGATTTGGGCGACATCGTGGCAGCCGAGGGCACGGTGTTCAAAACCAAAACCGGCGAACTGTCGATTCATGCCACGCGCGTTCGGCTGCTCACCAAGAGCCTGCGGCCTATGCCCGACAAGTTCCACGGCATCCACGACCAGGAAGTGAAGTACCGCCAGCGCTACATCGACCTGATGACCGATGAATCCTCGCGCAAGCGTTTCGTGGCGCGCAGCAAGGCGGTCAGCGGCATCCGCGAATTCATGGTGCAGCACGGCTTTCTGGAGGTGGAAACGCCCATGCTCCACCCGATTCCCGGAGGGGCCAACGCCAGGCCGTTCACCACGCACCACAACGCGCTGGACCAACAGATGTTCCTGCGTATTGCGCCCGAGCTGTACCTCAAGCGACTGATCGTGGGCGGCTTCGATCGCGTGTTCGAGATCAACCGCAACTTCCGCAACGAAGGCATCTCGGTGCGCCACAACCCCGAGTTCACCATGATGGAGTTCTACGCGGCGTACTGGAACTACCAAGACCTCATGGGCTTTACCGAGCAACTGCTGCGCGACGCCGCCATCAAGGCCGTTGGCGCGCTGCAGCTGACCTATGGCGGCAAGCCAGTGGACCTGTCACAACCGTTTGAACGTCTCACCATCGTCGAGGCCATTCAAAAGTACACCGAGGCCGCAAGCAACGTGTTGAGCACCGAGTGGCTGATCCATGCGCTGCGCAAGCTGGGGCTCACCGAGGCCAAGCACCAGCTCTCCACACGCAGCCTGGCCAGTCTGCAGGTGCTGTACTTTGAAGAAACGGTGGAAGAAAAGCTGTGGCAGCCCACCTTCATCTGCGAGCACCCGGTGGAAATCTCACCACTGGCCCGAGCCAGCGACACCAAGCCCGGCGTCACCGAACGCTTTGAGCTCTACATCACCGGGCGCGAGTTTGGTAACGGCTTTAGCGAACTCAACGATGCCGAAGACCAAGCCGCGCGCTTCCATGCGCAGGTGGCGGCCAAAGACGGCGGCGACGATGAGGCCATGTACTACGACCACGACTTTGTGCGCGCGCTGGAGTACGGCATGCCGCCAACCGGCGGCTGCGGCATTGGCATCGACCGGTTGATGATGCTATTGACCGACAGCCCCAGCATCCGCGACGTGATTTTGTTTCCCGCCTTGCGCCGCGAAGCCTAAGCGCCCATGCACAACCAGTCCGCCCGGGGCATTGCGTACCTGTGCCTGGGGGTGTTTGTTTTTTCCTTGCAAGACGCCATCATCAAGCAGGTCAGCGGCGCCTATGCGCTGACCCAGGTGGTGTTCATCCGCTCCTGCGTTGGCGTGCCCATCTTGCTGGCGTTGGCGCTGCATGAGGTCGGCTGGCGCGCGATCTTTGCGGTGCAACCGGCTGCGCTGGTGGTGCGGGCCGTCATTATGTTGGGCGCCTACACCGCGTACTACATGGCGTTTCCAGCCTTGCCATTGGCCGATGCAGTCGCGCTGTACTTCACCGTGCCCTTGTTCCTGACGGCACTTGCAGCCCCGGTGCTGGGTGAGCGCGTGGGCTGGAAAGTGTGGGCCGCCGTGGTGCTGGGTTTCGCTGGCGTGCTGGTCATGCTGCAACCCGGCAATGGACTTTTTGAGCCGGCGGCGCTGTTGTCGCTCCTGGCGGCCGCCCTGTACGGCGTTTCCATGCTGATGGCGCGCAAGATGGGCGTGACCGTCGTGGCCTCGGTGATGGCCTTCTACCAAAATGTGGTGTTTTTGCTGGGTGCGGGTGTGGCAGCGTTCGCTTTGTGGGCGCTGGGGGTGACCTCGGCAGACCACCCAAGCCTGCAGTTTTTGGTGCGACCTTGGTCGGTGCCAAGCATGGCTGACGGACTGCTCATCGGGGCCTGCGGCGTCGTTGCAGCTGTGGGTACTTTGTTTCTGACCAACGCCTACCGGGTCGCCAAGACCAGCGTCGTAACCCCGTTCGAGTACACCGGCATGCTGTGGGCGCCGCTGTGGGGATTTCTGTTTTTTGCCGAGGTGCCCAAACTGACCACCTTCGCTGGTGCAGCGACCATTGGAATCGCGGGCCTGATCGCTATGCGGGTGGCAAAGCATTGACGCAACGCCCAACGCCCAGCCCGGTTGCCCCCTTAGCCTATTTGCAGGGCTACCCCCAAGAAACTGTCAACCAGGTGCGCAGTATGGTGGCTGCAAACCGCACGGCGGCCTGGCTGCTGGCCAAGTACCCGCAGGCCCACGGCATCCGGACCGACCGCGCCCTCTACCAGCATCTGCTGGCCATCAAGGACGGTTTCATCCAAGGCGGCGATGTGGTCAGCAAGGTGGTCTACGACAGCAAACTGCATGTCGTGCACAACGCGCTGGGCACCCACACCACCGTCTCTAGAGTGCAAGGTGCGCGGCTCAAGGCCAAGCGCGAGATCCGCATTGCGTCGCTGTTCAAGGACACGCCTGCCGAGTTTCTGCGCATGATTGCGGTGCACGAGCTGGCCCACTTGCGCGAGCGCAACCATGACAAAGCGTTCTACCAACTTTGCACCTACATGGAGCCGCGTTACTACCAGATCGAGTTTGAGGTGCGCGTTTATCTGACGCACCTGGAAGCCACGGGGCAGCGGCTGTGGGCCGCACAGCCGATCGCGCAGCCTGTCGCACAGTCTCAGGGGATGCAGTCCAAGGCGTGCATGTAGTCGGGGTGCACCATCAGCGCATCCCATGGCAGCGCAGGGAAGTTGGGCAGCAAAGCCCGACGGCGCGCCTCGCTGGCCTCGCTGGCGCTCCATTGGCCTTTGAGGTGCGCTTCGGTCAGCCCGTTGATCAGTGCGTCCACCGCGGTGCCAGCGCCTTCACTGTCTGGCGTGGACTGGTTGCACAACAGCACCATGTCACACCCGGCGTTCAGTGCAGCCACCGCCGCCTCGGTGTAGCTCACCTGTCGGCCATCAACCAGGCGGGCACCGGCCATGGACAGGTCGTCGCTGAAGATCGCACCCGAAAACGCCAGCTGGCCTCGCAAAATCTCACCCAACCAGGTGGCAGAGAAGCCCGCGGGTCGGGTGTCGACCTTGGGATAGATGACATGCGCCGGCATCACGCTGCGCAGCACGGTGCTGAGCCAACGGTAGGGCGCCGAGTCGTCGGCCAGAATGGCTTTGAGGCTGCGCCGGTCCACCGGAATGTCGGTGTGTGAGTCGGCCCCAACGAAGCCGTGGCCAGGAAAATGCTTGCCGCAATTGGCCATGCCACTTTGCAGCAGCCCATGCACCAGACTCTTGGCCAGCAAGCTAACCACCCGCGGGTCACGCCCAAAGGCCCGGTCCCCAATGACGCTGCTCACGCCGTAATCCAGGTCCAGCACGGGCGCAAAGCTCAGGTCCACGCCGCAGGCGCGCAGCTCCGCGCCCAGCACGTAGCCACAGGCGGTGGCGGCATTGGTGGCGTCCAGCGGACCGGACTTTTTGCCAGGCGCAGGGGCAGCCAACCACATCTCGCCCAAAGCACGCATGGGTGGCAGGTGGGTGAATCCGTCGGTCTTGAAACGCTGCACCCGCCCGCCTTCGTGGTCCACACAAATCAGCAAGTCGGAGCGAACCCGCTTGATGCTCTGGCACAGTGCGTTGAGTTGGGCGCGGTTCTGCCAGTTGCGCGCAAACAAGATCAGACCGCCAACCAGCGGGTGTTTAAGCCGTGCGCGGTCTCTTTTGCTGAGGGTGGCTCCTGCAATGTCGATGATCAAAGGCGCGTGGAAGCTCATACGTCGGGGATGGTTGGGTTGTTGCGGGCGACTTCCACCACGCAAAAGCTGGCGGCATAGTCGGTCTCGTCGGTCACAGTGATGTGGGTTGTCAGGTGGCGCTGCGCGCACCAGTCTTTGAGCGCGCCATGCAGCACCAGCACCGGCTTGCCGCTGGCTTGGTTGGCCACTTCGCACAGCTTCCAGGTCATGGGCATGCGCATGCCCAGGCCAATGGCTTTGCTAAATGACTCTTTGGCGCTAAAGCGCGTGGCAAGGTAGCGCACACCGCGTTCGGGCCAACGGGCGCTGCGCGCTTTCCAGGTCTTGAACTCCTGGTCAGACAGCACTTTGGCGGCGAAGCGTTCACCGTGCTTGTTCAGGCTGGCGCGGATGCGGCGCACATCGCAGATGTCGGTGCCGATGCCGTAGATCACTGCCCGCCCGCCCCTCTTACCGGCCCAGGCACTGGAGGTAGGCGGCGATGGTGTCGCCGTAACCAAGCTCCAGCGCATCGGCAATCAGGGCATGCCCGATGGAAACTTCCAACACACCGGGCACCTGTCGCACGAACGCAGCCAGGTTGTCGCGGTTAAGGTCGTGGCCAGCGTTCACCCCCAGACCCAGCTCCTGCGCCGCCTGTGCAGCCCGCGCGAAACGCTGCAATTGCGCGGTTTGCGCAAGCCCGCCCCAGGCCGCCGCATAGGGCTCGGTGTACAACTCCACGCGGTCGGCGCCCACTGCCTTGGCGGCGGCCATGGCCTGCGGCTCGGCGTCCATGAACAGGCTGACCCGAACACCCATTGCGTGGGCTTGCGCGATGCACGGCGCCAACCGATCTGCGTCCTCTGGAAAGCTCCAGCCGTGGTCGCTGGTGAACTGGCCCTCGGAGTCGGGCACGAAGGTGACCTGGTGCACCGGCAAACCGCGTCCGCGCAGGTCACGCACACAGTCCATCAGGTTGTGGAACGGGTTGCCCTCGACGTTGAACTCCCGGTCCGGCCACGCCTGCAACAGCTGCGCGAGTTCGACCACGTCGCTTGCCCGAATGTGGCGTGCATCCGGCCGAGGATGCACCGTGATGCCGTTGGCACCCGCCTGCAAGCACAGGGTGGCAGCGCGGGTGACGCTGGGAATACCAAGGTGGCGCGTGTTGCGCACCAATGCGACCTTGTTGAGATTGACCGACAGGGCGGTAGACGTTCTGTGCATTGCTTTAAAGGGCCTGGATATCGAGCATCATCCGGCGGGTGCGCAGGGTGGTGACTCCGCAATGGTAGTGCAGCAAGGCGCGCAGCTGGGGCTTGAGCTCGGAAGCAACGTCCGCACAGGCCCGCAAGGTGGTGGTAAAAGGCGCGTCGCTGCCCAAGGCTGCTTGCACCTGCGCCCACTGGGTGCCGTTCAAGGCGGCGCGCTCAGTGTCTGCCGCCTGGCGCAATCCACCTTCGGGCACCAGCGTGTAACGGTCACTGGGCTGCAGGGGCGCCAGCGTCATGGTCTGCACATCCAACTGGGGCAACAGCCCCACCTCGCGCAACAGCAACAACTCGTAGGTTCGCAAAGCGGCCTGCAGCGCCTCGCCGTGCTCGCTGGCAATCACCTGCACCACGGCAGCGTAGATGTCGAACAAGGCTGGATGCGGGTCGTCCCGCGCCAGCAATGCAAGTACGAGCTCGTTGAGGTAATAGCCCGACAAGAGCGCATCGCCGCGCGGCATGGTGTGGCCACCTTGCCACTCGGCGCTTTTGAGGCTGCGGATCTCGGCATCGCCACCAAATGCCAAACGCAGCGGCTGCATGGGCAACAACACCGGGCGAAAGCCCGAGCTTGGGCGCTTGGCACCTTTTGCCACCAACGCAATGCGTCCGTGGTGGCGGGTGAAGACCTCCACGATCAGGCTGGTTTCGCTCCAGTCGTAGCGGTGCAGCACATAGGCTGGTTCGTCGGCAATGCGCTTACTCGTAGCCAAAACTGCGCACCCGGGCCTCGTCGTCGGCCCAGCCCGAGCGCACCTTGACCCACAGTTCTAAAAACACTTTGGCGTCAGCCAGCTTTTCGAGCTCAACCCGGGTTTCCATGCCAATGCGCTTGATGCGCTCGCCCTTGTCGCCAATCACCATGGCCTTGTGGCCGTCGCGCTCCACCACAATGGTGGCGGCAATGCGCAGCAGGCGCTTGTGGCCCTTTTTTTGCGGCGGCTCTTCTTCAAACTTGTCGATGACCACGGTGGACGTGTAGGGCAACTCATCGCCGGTGAGACGAAACAGCTTTTCGCGCACCAGCTCGCTGGCCAAGAACTTCTCGCTGCGGTCGGTGAGTTCGTCTTCGGCGTACCACCACGCCTGCTGGGGCAGAAAGTTGGCACAGATCGCCAGCAGCCGTTCCACATCCTTGGGACTTTTTGCAGACATCGGCACGAACTCGGCAAATGCGTGTTTGCCCTGCATGAGTTGCAACCACGGTGCGATGTCGCCGCGGCGGTGGACGTTGTCGAGCTTGTTGGCCACCAACACCGTGGGAATGCCTTTGCCAAGCAAGGCCAAAACACGGGCGTCGGCGGGCGTGAAGCTGCCCGCCTCCACCACAAACAGAATCAGGTCCACTTCGGCGACGGCACCCACCACCGTCTTGTTGAGCGACTGGTTGAGGGCGTTGCTGTGCACCGTCTGAAAGCCTGGCGTGTCGACAAACACAAACTGGAGATCGCCTTGGGTGCGCATGCCGGTGATGCGGTGGCGCGTGGTTTGCGCCTTGCGCGAGGTGATACTGATTTTTTGACCTACCAAGGCGTTGAGCAAGGTTGACTTGCCCACGTTGGGTTTGCCCACGATGGCGACCAATCCGCAACGCTGGTCGGCGCTGGGCGCACCCCCATCAACGCGCCGTGCCGTGCTCTTGAGCAGCCCTTCTAGCATGCTGTCGAGGTCGGGCTGCGTATCCGCTGCAGCGTGCGGGGGCAACTGGGATAACGTGGGCGCGGTCGCTGCGCGTGGGCTTTTAGGTGGGGTCACTGGGGGTCCTGGATTTCAAGGTGTGCAGCATTGCACTGGCGGCGGCTTGTTCAGCTGCACGGCGTGAGCCGCCGATGCCGCGCTCGGCCAGGCGCAACTCGGCAATCTCGCACTCCACATCGAAGCTTTGCTTGTGCGCCGCACCGATGGTGCCCACCACTTTGTACAAGGGCAGCTTCATTTTTCGCCCCTGCAGCCACTCTTGCAACGCCGTCTTGGCATCCTTACCGATGGCGTCCATCTGGGGGTTGATCTCGATCGCATTGAACAGTCGGTGCACCAAGGCTTGGGCGCTGGCAAATCCAGCATCAAGGTACACCGCGCCAATAACCGCCTCCAAGGCGTCGGCCAGGATGGATGGGCGCTTTTGCCCGCCCGATCGCAACTCGCCCTCGCCGAGCTTGAGTACGCCAGCCAAACCGAGGTCCAGCGCAACAGCACACAGCGTGTCTTGTTTGACCAGGTTGGCCCGCACGCGGGACAGATCACCCTCTGGCAATGCACCAAGCCGCGAATACACCAGGTCAGATATCGCCAGTCCAAGCACCGAATCGCCCAAAAACTCCAAGCGCTCGTAGTGGCTGCTGGAAAAACTGCGGTGCGTGAGCGCCCGCGACAGCAAGCCCACATCCGAGAACTGGTGTTCTAGGCGGTTCTGTAACTCCTGGAGACTGTCTGCCACGTTAGTCCGAGCTGCCTTGGTACTTCAGGGTCAAATAAGCAGGCCCTATCAGGTGGATTTCGCGCTCGTAACTGAAGCTCACCACCACCTTGTCCACCACTTTGGTGATCTCCACGTCCTTGGATGTGATGGACCGAATGCCATCGACGGCTGCTGCCTTGTCGAAAATCTCCCGGACCTCTGCCACCGACTGTCCCGCCGCAGCCCGGCTGACCGCCTTTTTCACTGCGACGTATTCCACGACCGTGGGCAGGAGCTGCGCGCCGACGACGGTCACAGCCACTACGATGCCAACCAACAACAGCAAGCCCAGCAAGGAAATCCCGCGTTGCTTAGATCTTTGAAGCGCAATCATGGTCCGACGCAAGCCCGTGTCAATGGAAAGCGCCAATGCGCTTGAGGTCGCCGAAGTTCATCCACACAAAGAAGGCCTTGCCCACAATGTTCTCTTCCGGCACAAAGCCCCAATAGCGCGAATCCTGCGAATCGTCGCGGTTGTCGCCCATTACAAAAAAACTACCCGGCGGGACTTTGCAGGTCACGCCCTCGACGGTGTAGTTGCAGCCTGTGCGCCCCTCAAACTGATCGGCACCTGGTACGAAGGCGGGGCGATCGTCCTGAACCAGCAGGCGGTGCGGGCGCGGTCCCAGTGATTCCTCGAACTGCTTGAAATAGCGCATGGCGCTTTCGTCAAAGAATTCAGGCACGCTTTGGGTCGCGATGACCTGACCGTTAATGGTCAGTCGCTTGTTCAAGTACGCCACCGTGTCACCCGGAACCCCAACGACGCGCTTGATGTAGTCCAGGCTCGGCTTGGGCGGGAACCTAAACACCATGACGTCGCCGCGCTGGGGTGGGTTGCCCTCGGTCAGCTTGGTGTGCACCACGGGCAAGCGCACACCGTAGGTGAACTTGTTAACCAAAATGAGGTCGCCCACCAGCAGGGTTGGAATCATGGACCCAGATGGAATCTTGAAGGGCTCAAAAAGAAACGAGCGCAACAGGAAAACGACCAAAATCACCGGGAACAAGCCCGCTGTCCAGTCAAGCCACCAGGGTTGCATTAGCAATTTGGCTTGGGCCGCGCGCAAGTCGCCATCCACCTGGCTGATACCCAGCTTCTGCAGCCCGGCACGGCGCTCCAGGTCTTGCGCTTCAAGCAGCGCTGCGGCCTTTTGACGTGAAGGTAAGAAATAGAAGCGCTCTGCAATCCAATAGGCGCCGGTAACGCTGGTAGCAATCAACAAGAGCAAGGCGAAGTTGCCTTCGACCGCGCCGAGGTACCACGCGCCGCCGTACAAGACAAACGCGCCAAGGATGGCCGCAGTAATGGCTTGCATCAGTCGTCCACCTGCAAAATCGCCAGGAACGCTTCCTGGGGAACTTCCACCGAGCCAATTTGTTTCATGCGTTTTTTGCCTGCTTTTTGCTTTTCAAGGAGCTTGCGTTTGCGAGAGATGTCACCGCCGTAGCACTTGGCCAATACGTTCTTTCGCAGGGCTTTGATTGTCTCACGGGCAATGATGTTGGCCCCAATCGCGGCCTGTATCGCCACGTCATACATCTGCCTGGAGATGATCTCCCGCATCTTGGCCACAACCGCCCGGCCCCTGAACTGCGACTGCGAGCGGTGCAGCATGATTGAGAGGGCATCAACCCGCTCGGAGTTGAGCAAGATATCCACCTTGACCACGTCTGCGGCCCGGTATTCCTTGAACTCGTAATCCATGGAAGCGTAGCCCCGGCTGACGCTTTTGAGCTTGTCGAAAAAGTCGAGAACGATCTCGGCAAGCGGCATGTCGTAGGTCAAGACAACCTGGCGTCCCTTGTAGGCCATATTCATCTGCACACCGCGCTTTTGGTTGGCCAAGGTCATTACCGCGCCGACGTACTCCTGCGGCATGTACAGATGCACGGTGACAATGGGCTCGCGAATCTCGGCGGTGCGCCCAATTTCTGGCATCTTCGATGGGTTCTCCACCAGCACCACTTCGCCGTCGACCTTCATCACCTCGTAGACGACGCTGGGCGCAGTGGTGATCAAATCTTGGTCGAACTCCCGCTCCAGCCTTTCTTGGACGATTTCCATGTGCAGCAGACCCAGAAACCCGCACCGGAAACCAAAGCCCAACGCCTGCGAAACCTCCGGCTCGTACTGCAAGGACGCGTCATTGAGCTTGAGCTTTTCCAACGCGTCACGCAGCGAGTCGTACTCACTCGCCTCAGTCGGGTACAGGCCGGCAAAGACCTGCGGCTGTATCTCCTTGAACCCCGGCAATGCCTCGGTGGCCGTCCACGCGGCGCCGCCGCTACCGGGCTTGATGACGGTCACTGTGTCGCCAACCTTGGCCGCCTGCAGCTCCTTGATACCGGCAATGATGTAACCCACCTCACCCGCCTCGAGCGACTGGCGGGGCGCGTTGGCCGGTGTGAAAACGCCCAGGTTGTCGGCGTTGTAGGTCGCACCCGAGGCCATCATCTTGATGCGATCGCCCTTGGCCAAGCGGCCATCCACCACCCGCACCAACATCACAACGCCCACGTAACTGTCGAACCAGCTGTCGATAATCATGGCGCGCAAAGGCGCTGTCGGATTGCCCCGCGGTGCCGGCACACGCGCCACGATCGCTTCCAAAATTTCATCAATGCCCAGACCCGTCTTGGCAGAGCACACGATCGCGTCGGACGCTTCGATGCCGATCACGTCTTCGATCTCGCTGCGTGCGTTGTCTGGATCCGCGTTAGGTAGATCGATCTTGTTAAGCACCGGCATCACTTCAACACCGAGGTCCAGCGCCGTGTAGCAGTTCGCCACCGTCTGCGCCTCCACGCCTTGGCTGGCATCGACCACCAACAGTGCGCCTTCGCAGGCTGACAAAGAACGGCTCACTTCGTACGAGAAGTCAACGTGCCCCGGTGTGTCGATCAAGTTGAGGTTGTAGACCTGCCCGTCACGGGCCTTGTAGTGCAAAGCGGCGGTCTGCGCCTTGATGGTTATCCCACGCTCTTTCTCGATGTCCATGGAGTCCAAAACCTGCGCCTCCATGTCACGCGCCTCCAATCCTCCGCAGCGCTGGATGAGCCGATCTGCGAGGGTTGATTTGCCATGATCAATGTGGGCGATGATGGAAAAATTTCTGATGTGGTTCATCAACGGAACGCTTCAAGTGGTTGAAATAAAACGGACAGACAAGAAAAAAGGGCGCGTCCTTTGAAGACGCGCCCTGAACCAACAATCTTTTGGCAACTGCGAAAGTTGGAGCTTCATTGTAGGCAAAAAGTGTGAAAGCAAAAGCCGCCGGCCGCCCAAAGGGGGAAGTTGCAAGTCCGCCACAGTTTGATTTATGCACAGCTTATTCACAATTATTGTTTTCGGAAGTGCGCGCCCGTGTGGGCGAGCTGTGGATGGCTGGCAAAGCGCGCGGTGCATCCCATATGGTGGATTAATCGGGCGCCTATATATCGCTAATGGACCGCGAAAGCCATGCATTCTAACCAAAACAGGTAACCGGACTGACCGCCCGCTGACCGCAAAGGCAGGGCATTCGGGCGATAGACCCGGTGCATCCTGCCCCTCAAATGTCCGAACAACCCCATACCCTACTAAGAGTTGGGGTTACAAGGCCCGTCAGGCCCGTCACTTAACGCGTGGGCCGTATCACAGCGTACTGCGTCCATTCCCCCCGGCGAAACAAAACATTGAATGACTTGGAGCGATCGACCTTGGCCAACGCAGCGTCAAAGTCCTTCACACTGAGCACCTCCACGTTGGAGACCGCTAGGATGACGTCCCCTTCACGCAATCCAGCGCGGGCCGCTGCTTCCAACGCCGACTCCAGCCGGACACCGCCTTTGACACCCAGTTCCTTTTTTTGCGCCTCGGTCAGCTCCGACACGATCAGCCCGTAGGACTGCGCCAACACGGATGACTTGGGTTTTTCGTCTTTGCTAGGGGCTCGAACCGCCACGGGCCGGTCTGATTCGATCTCGGCCACCACCACGCTGAACTCGCGGAAAGCGCCTCGCCGAAACACTGTCACCGTGCTCTTGCTGCCAGGTTTGGTTGAACCCACGATGCGTGGCAGGTCGCTGGACTTTTCGATCACCTTGCCGTCAAACTTGGTAATGATGTCGCCTGCCTCAATGCCCGCCTTGTCGGCTGGCGCGCCTTGCTCGACACCGCGAACCAGTGCACCAGTGGGCTTGCCCAACCCAATCGACTCGGCAACGTCTTTGCTGACTTGGTCGATTTGCACACCAATGCGGCCGCGCGAAACCTTGCCGCTGCTGCGCAGCTGGTCGCTGACCCGCACCGCTTCGTCAATCGGAATGGAAAACGAGATTCCCATGAATCCGCCGGAGCGTGAGTAAATTTGGCTGTTGATGCCAACCACTTCGCCGCGCATGTTGATCAGCGGCCCACCCGAGTTGCCTGGGTTGATTGCCACGTCCGTCTGGATGAAGGGCAAGTAATCCCCGGTGTCGCGCTGTTTGGCACTGACGATCCCGGCCGTGACGGTGTTCTCCAGACCGAATGGCGAGCCAATCGCCATCACCCACTCGCCGACCCGCAAGCGGTTGACGTCACCCACCTTGACCGCTGGCAAACCGGTCGCGTCGATCTTGACGACAGCAACGTCACTGCGCCGGTCGGAGCCGATGATGCGGGCTTTGAATTCCCGCTTGTCGGGCAATGTCACCAGGACTTCGTCAGCGCCCTCAACCACATGCGCGTTGGTCATGATCAGGCCATCGGCTGAGAGGATGAAACCCGACCCCACACCGCGCGGCTGGTCTTCTTCTTGGGGCTGTGGCCGGTTTTGACGAGGGGCCTGCCGGGGGACATTGGGGGGAACAGGAATCCCAAAGCGACGAAAGAACTCCAACATTTCCTCGTCGTTGGGCGTCCCTTGTCCGGCTCGTGGCGAGACTTTCTCCGACGTCCGGATGTTGACCACAGACGGGCCAACTTGTTCCACCAAATCGGTGAAGTCTGGCAAGCCGCGCGTTTGCGCATAGGCTGGCGACGCAGTGAAAACCGCCAAGCTGGGCCCGGCAACAAGAGCAAGTGATAGACCAACAGAGCGGACCACTGCAGCAAACGTCGATTTCATAGCGAGCTTCCGGTTGTCAAAGGCGAATACATGGGGGCACCAGTGCGGCGCGCAAGGATCGCATGTCCAAAAAATCAACGCTAATCCTATCCATCCAAGCGCCACCCTGCGCGCACTGGGGCATTGATCTGCTGCCCCTGCCTGGGGGCCCAATCAGCAGATGGGCACCTTGGAAACTCTGTTCCAACCCGCCCGCTCGCTGCCGACCAAGGCACGGCGCATATCCATCCACCGATCCGGGCAGCTGTTGCGCTGCAACCAGACCCAGAAAACTTGGCCGTGCTGATCTGTGGCGCGCACCAACACGGTTGACTGGATGTCTACGGCCACGCGCAAGTCTCGCAACACCCTGTAACCGCCAACGCCAGACACACCGCCTCCCGTCTCGCACAGCAGCGACCAGCTCTCACCATCCCAACGCAAAACCCTTGTGCGGATGCGGTGCCAACTGGCAACTGACACCAACAGGGCCAAAGCTGTACAACACAACAAGAGAACGCCACGTACGTTCACGCCTTGCTGCAGAACAAAAAACAAGGTCGCAACTGCACCCAATGCGGCGCACGCCACCACCGCGAACAAGTGCACGCGAGACCGCCCCGTCGGGTACCTTACCGCGGGGGGCAAGTCCATGGCACGGCGAAATCAGATGCGCTTGAACACCAGCGTACCGTTGGTACCACCGAACCCGAAGTTGTTTTTCACGGCAACGTCGATCGGCAGGTCACGGGCTGTGTTGGCGCAATAGTCCAAGTCGCACTCGGGGTCTTGGTTGAAAATGTTGATGGTCGGTGGGCTCTTCTGGTGGTGCACCGCCAATACCGTGAACACCGACTCCAGCCCCCCCGCACCGCCCAACAAATGGCCGGTCATCGACTTGGTTGAGTTCACCACCAGCTTGCGAGCATGGTCGCCAAACGCGGCCTTGATGGCATTGGTCTCGTTGAGGTCGCCCAGCGGGGTGGATGTGCCATGCGCGTTGAGGTAGTTGACCTGATCGATGTTGGCACCTGCATTTTGCAACGCACTGAGCATGGCACGGCGTGGGCCATCCATGTTGGGCGCGGTCATATGGCCAGCGTCTGCGCTCATGCCGAAACCAGCCAATTCCGCATAAATCTTGGCACCGCGTGCTTTGGCACGCGAGTACTCTTCCAAGACCATCACCCCGCCACCTTCACCAAGCACGAAGCCATCACGGTCACGGTCCCAAGGGCGGGACGCAGTGGCTGGATCGTCGTTACGGACACTCAGTGCGCGCATGGCTGCAAATCCACCGATACCCAAGGGCGAGACCGTCGCCTCCGATCCGCCCGCGATCATGACATCCGCATCGCCATACTCGATCATGCGGCCAGCCTGGCCAATGCAGTGCAGACCGGTGGTGCACGCGGTAACGATGGACAGGTTGGGTCCCTTGAACCCAAACCGCATCGATACCTGGCCGGCCGTCATATTGATAATGGACGCGGGTACGAAAAACGGCGAAATTCGCCTCGGGCCGCGGTTGATGAATTCGGTGTGGGTGCTCTCGATCAAGGGCAAACCACCAATGCCTGATCCAATGACGCACCCAATGCGGGTTGCATCCTCCTCGCTGAGTGCGTCGCCCGTCAACAAGCCCGCATCGGCAACCGCCTGCACCGAAGCCGCTACGCCATAGTGAATGAAGGTGTCCATGGTCCGCGCCTCTTTGGCGGCCATGTAGGTCTCTACGTCAAAGCCGCGCACTTCTCCTGCGACTTTGCAGGAAAACGCAGACGCATCGAACTTGCTGATCAAGTCAATACCGGGCTTGCCAGCGAGCAGATTGGACCACGCCTCGTGGACCGTATTGCCAACGGGACTCACGCAGCCCAAACCAGTTACAACAACACGACGACGGGACATAGGCGCTCGCAGGAAGTGCAGTTTGTCAAAAGAACGCCGCAAAGTGCGGCAAACGAAAACCCTTGGCTTGGGGAACTTGACGGCAACGAGGCCTTTTGCCCCGTGTGCCTACAAGTCAAGCCCAACGCGAATCAGGCCTTCTTGTGTGTGTTGGCGTAATCGATCGCGTTTTGAACCGTGGTGATCTTTTCGGCGTCTTCGTCCGGAATCTCGATCCCGAACTCGTCCTCCAAAGCCATCACCAGCTCAACCGTGTCCAGCGAGTCTGCACCCAAATCGGCCACGAAGGCCTTTTCGTTGGTGACTTGGGACTCTTCAACACCGAGTTGCTCAGCAATAATTTTTTTGACGCGTGCTTCGATATCGCTCATGGGTTCCCTCTGAGGGTTGTAAAAGAATCCGCAATTTTAGCCGCTAGAGCTAGCTCTCTAAACAGCCCACCGGGCGGACCAACCGGTGCAACAAACTACATGTACATGCCACCGTTTACATGCAACTCTTGGCCAGTCACATATGCAGCCTGTGGCGAAGCCAAGTAGACAACGGCATGCGCAATGTCTTCGGGCTTGCCCAAACAGCCCAAGGGAATTTGGTTCATCAGGGCTTTTTGTTGCTCTTCACCCAGACCCGCCGTCATGTCGGTTTCGATAAATCCCGGCGCGACGCAGTTGACCGTGATGTTGCGCGAACCCAGCTCGCGGGCCAAGGCGCGCGTCATGCCAGCGACCCCAGCCTTGGAGGCTGCGTAGTTCATTTGGCCGGGGTTGCCAGAGGCACCAACGACCGATGTGATGCTGACAATACGTCCGTACCGCTGCTTCATCATGGGGCGCACAACCGCTCGGCTCATGCGAAAAACGCCTTTGAGGTTGGTATCGATCACCGCATCCCAGTCTTGATCTTTCATCCGCATTGCCAAGGTATCGCGGGTGATGCCGGCGTTGTTTACCAACACGTGCAACCCACCGTACTCCTTGACTACCGCATCCACCAGTGCCTCGGTGGCAGTTGCGTCGGTGACGTCGAGTGCACGCCCGTCACAGCCGGGGTAGGCGGACAAAGCGTCTTTAATCTTGCCTGCGCCAGGCTCGGTGGTGGCAGTGCCAACGACCCGCAATCCTTGCCGCGCCAACGCCAGCGCAATGGCCGCCCCAATACCGCGCGAGGCACCGGTAACCAACGCAACCTGACCGCTGAAAGCAACCGAAGTCATTGCAGAGCCTCCCGCACTTGCGCAAGCGTAACCGGGTCGAACAAGGCCATCCCGGTCATCTCAGAGTCAATTCGCTTGGTCAACCCAGCCAAAACCTTGCCAGGACCACACTCAATCAAGGTGTGGAATCCTCGGGCCTTGAGGGCTTGCACACATTCCACCCACCGGACTGGCCCGGCGGCTTGGCGTACTAGCGCATCGCGAATGCGCTCTGGCTCAACCTCAAATGCAACATCAATGTTGTTGACCAAAGGGATGGTGGGCGGAGCGAATGCGACATGCTGCAAATGCTCCTGCAGCTTCTGTGCAGCAGGTTGCATCAGACGAGAATGAAAAGGCGCCGACACCGCAAGCGGCAGTGCGCGCTTTGCGCCAGCGGCCTTCAGTTGCAGGCAGGCGCTGTCCACAGCGGCTTTGCTGCCGGAGATCACGGTTTGCATCGGGTCATTGAAGTTGGCAGCCTCCACCACCTCTGCCGAACCCGTGCCGAATGAACGGGTCACCTCCTCGCACACTGCGGCAACCCGAGCAGCCTCCAGGCCCAGAACTGCGGCCATCGCACCCGCACCCACCGGCACCGCACTCTGCATCGCCTGCGCACGCAAACGCACCAAGGGTGCGGCGGCGGCCAGTGAGAGCGAGCCCGCGGCCACCAGCGCGGCGTACTCGCCCAACGAATGTCCGGCCACCGCAGCAGGTCGCAAACCCGTCTCAGCCATCCAAATGCGGTAGGCCGCCACACCGGCAACCAACATGACCGGTTGGGTGTTTTCAGTAAGTGCCAGTGCCTCTTGCGGGCCACCGCGGATCAAAGCGCCCACGTCCTGACCTAAGGCATCCGACGCCTCCCCGAGTGTTTCTAACAACACTGGGTGGTCGCCCCAGGCATCGAGCATGCCAACGGACTGCGAACCTTGTCCTGGAAATACAACTGCAAATGGTTTCATGGGTTGCTGGTGTTAGAGAACGGGCTGGCCGGCCAAAGCTGCAAAGCCCTTACATCGTAAGCAAGACTGCGCCCCAGGTAAATCCACCGCCAACGCCTTCGAGCATCACCGTGTGGCCGGGTTGCACCTTGCCTTGTCGCACGGCCCAGTCCAGGGCCAGCGGAATCGATGCAGCGGAAGTGTTGCCATGCTGGTCGACTGTTACAACCAATTTGTCCAAGGCAAGTCGCAGCTTCTTTGCGGTGCTTTGCATGATGCGAATGTTTGCTTGGTGGGGTATCAACCAATCGATGTCCACCTCAGTCAAGTCCGCCTTTTTCAGTACAGCCCGTGCAGCGTCTTCGAGCACCCCGACTGCCAACTTAAACACCGCCTGTCCATCCATTCTTAACAGAGGGGAGCCCAAAATCTGGCCGCCAGCGACATGACCCGGCACGCAGAGAATGTCGACGTGCTTGCCATCGGCGTGCAGGTCGGTGGCAAGCACGCCTGGACGCTCGGACGCCTCAAGCACCACCGCGCCGGCGCCATCGCCGAACAGCACGCAGGTAGTGCGGTCTTTGAAATCCAGGATACGCGAGAACACCTCGGCACCGACCACCAAGGCGCGCTGTGCCGCGCCAGACTGAATCATTGCATCAGCGACAGCCAATGCATATACAAAACCACTGCATACCGCCTGCACATCGAACGCCGCGCCGCCGTTGGCACCCAGCTTGTGCTGCAAGATGCACGCCGTTGAAGGGAACACCATGTCCGGCGTACTCGTGGCAACAATGATCAGATCAATCTCTTGCGGCGCTCGGCCAGCAGCTTCCAAAGCCTTCTTGCAAGCCTCTAGAGCGAGGTCACTGCTAAACACCCCACCGGCAACGAAGTGGCGCGCCCGGATACCGGTGCGCTCAACTATCCAATCATCGGAAGACTCCACACCCTGCGCAGCCAACTGCAGGACCAAATCTGCATTGGTCAATCGTTGGGGTGGCAGGTAGCTACCCGTGCCGGTGATTCGTGAATAGCGTCTCATGCGGTTCAAGCGTTCGGCGCCCAGGCCGCTAAGCGGCTTCGCTCATGGACAGCAGGGGCGCAGCGCGCGCAATGCGGATTTGAACGCGATCGAGCAAGTTGTTGTGGGAGGCATCATACGCGCGGTTCAACGCGTTTGTGAACGCCAGCCGGTCCGCTGAGCCATGGCTCTTGAATACCAAGCCGCGCAAGCCGAGCAATGCAGCACCGTTGTACCGCCGGTGATCGACCCGCCCTTTCAACGCTTGCAACACGGGGTTGGCCACCACCGCCGACAACTTGGAAAACAGGGTTCTGGAAAACTCGGCCCGCAAGAACCCACCGATCATTGCGGCCAAACCCTCACTGGCTTTGAGTGCGACATTGCCCACAAAGCCGTCGCACACCACGATGTCGACCGAGCCTTTGAAAATGTCATTGCCCTCGACATTGCCGAAAAAGTTGAGGTCACCCGACTTGGCAGCCGCGCGCAAGAGCTCGCCGGCCTTCTTGATGACCTCGTTACCCTTGATGAGCTCTTCACCCACGTTGAGTAGGCCTACCGTTGGCGCTTCCACGTTGTTCAGAACCGACACCATGGCCGATCCCATGACCGCAAACTGCAGCAGGTGCTGCTCCGTGCAATCCACATTGGCGCCCAAATCAAGCACGGTGGTTGCACCGCCGATGGCATTGGGAATCTGCCCTGCGATCGCTGGGCGATCAATGCCATCCATCGTCTTGAGCAAATAGCGGGAAATCGCCATCAAGGCACCGGTGTTTCCCGCAGATACCGCTGCTTGGGCCCGGCCGTCTTTCACCGCCGCGATCGCTCCACGCATGGAAGAGTCCTTCTTCCTGCGCAGTGCCACTTCAATAGGGTCGTCCATAGCCACGACCTCAGTGGCCAGCACCACACTGGCTCGCGCATGCGAAAAGCCTCGCACCGCTTCTTGCAGACCCACTACGATGAGCCGCGCATCGGGGTGTTTTGCAAGGAAGTCGCTACAGGCGGGTAAGGTGACTTCAGGGCCGTAGTCACCACCCATGCAATCGACAGCAATGGTGATCATGGGTACATCACTGGACGATAAACCGGCAAGGGCAAGCTCCCAAAAAAAAGCCCGCCGCTACAACGCATGTAGCTTCGGGCTTGACCTGGGCCGTCGCACTCAGGCTTCGGTTTTGGACTTCAACACCTTGCGTCCGCGGTAGAAACCGGTAGGGCTGATGTGGTGACGCAGATGAATTTCTCCGGTGGTGGGCTCCACAGCAATACCGGGAACAACCAGCGCATTGTGCGAACGGTGCATGCCGCGCTTAGAGGGGGACTTCTTGTTTTGTTGAACTGCCATGGTGGGCTCCTGGGCAAAGTTGCGTGAAAGTCCAGCTAACACGCACACAAAGGTTGGTGACGGATACGCCCGCCAAAGGCGCGCGAAGCCCGCGATTATAGATCAGTTATCGGTGGAAGTACCACCAGACCGCTTCAAGGCGCCAAGCGCAGCAAACGGATTGGTCCGTGGCGCGGGCTCATCATTGAAGCCGGGGGCTGCAGCACGGAGTCGCACCACGCCGGGGCAGGTGACGTGCTTGGGCACCAAAGGCACAGCCATCAGCAACTCATCTTCAAGCAGGTCCAGCAGGTTGAAGGCGGTGCTGGCAACCAAGACATCCTCGTCGGACTCCTCGTCTTCCACCTCTGCCAGCGCCTCGCTTGCGACGAACCGAAAATCCCGCTCGAACGCAAGTACCGTATCGACCGGCCCCAGGCAGCGCTGGCAAACCAATTGCACCGTGGCATTGCCCCGTAGTCGAATCCATGGCTCGGCCGTACCAGCGGGATCGTCGCGCATGCAGCCTTGTGCAGAAAACACCACCTGTGTGCCGCCACCGGCCGGCGCACCAAGTTCCATCAAGCGCTCGAACCGGGCCACAGGCCAGGCGCCCTCAAGCTGACCTGCCGCTTGCGCAAAGGCCGCTACGTGCAGCCGCTCTGGGTCTGGTGGAATGTTCATCCGGGCAGTGTAAGAGAATGGCGCCATGCACAGTACCGCGCCAAGAAAACTGATCCTGGGATCCACCTCGACCTACCGGCGCGAGCTCCTGCAACGACTGCAGATTGCATTCGAAGTTAAAGCGCCCGAGGTGGACGAGGCGCCCCAGCCTGGCGAGCGTCCATCTGAGCTGGCATCGCGTCTGGCGCTGGCGAAGGCGCAGGCCGTCGCGCAGTGGTATCCCGAGAGCGTGGTGATTGGGTCAGACCAGGTGGCTGACCTCCATGGCGCCCCCTTGGGCAAACCTGGTGACCACGAAAACGCTGTCCAGCAGCTGCGCAAGATGCGTGGCAATACCGTGGTCTTTCACACTGCGGTAGCGGTGGTGTGCGGCGCTACAGCTTTTGTATCGCAAGCGCTCGTACCCGTGCGGGTTGTCTTTCGCAACGTGAGCGACCCAGAAATCGAGTACTACTTGCGCACCGAAAAGCCGTACGACTGCGCTGGCAGCGCCAAAAGCGAAGGCCTGGGCATTGCGCTTCTGGAGCGGATTGAGAGCACAGACCCAACCGCCCTAATTGGCTTGCCGTTGATACAAACCAGCGCCATGCTCAGAGCTGCGGGGCTGAACGTACTAGGCCCGCGCGCATGAAAGGTCGGCTGTACCTGGTGCCCGCGCCCCTGGACTTTGGCTGTGAAGTCCAAAGTCCCATCGCCCACTCCATGCCCACCCACACGCTGCGGGTTACAGCAGGCTTGCGCTACTGGATTTGCGAAAACGCGAAATCGACGCGTGCATACCTAAAGCGCGTTGGCGATGTGGTCCCGTTGTCAGCCCCGTTGCAAACCATGGACTTCGCCGAGCTGCCACACGCGATCCATAAAAAGGGCGACCATGGAAGTGACTTTGACGCACGGGTTTTGCTGGGGCCGACCCAGAGCGGCACGGACATGGGGCTGGTCAGCGAGGCTGGTATGCCTGCCGTGGCAGATCCAGGCGCATCGGTGGTGCGGGCCGCCCACGCGCTTGGCATCGTCGTGGTTCCGCTGGTGGGCCCGGTGTCGCTGTTGCTGGCATTGGCAGCCAGCGGCATGAATGGACAAAGTTTCGCTTTTGTGGGTTATGTACCGACTGACGCAGCCGAACGAACTGCAAAAATCAAAACTTTAGAGGCACTTGCGCGCAACACCGGTCAGACCCAAATCGTTATAGAAACGCCTTACCGCAACAGCGCGCTCTTGCTTGCGCTCACCCAAAGTTTGCATGCGAGCACGCGGCTATCCACATCCAGCGGGATTACCCTAGAAACCGAGGTCCATCGCAGCGCCAGCATTGCCCAGTGGCGCAGTGCCGGTTGGTCACTGGACAACCGGGTTCCTACGGTGTTTTGTATCGGGCACTGAAATGCCCTTGGCGCCTAGCGGAAAGGCTCAGCGTGCCGCAACGCACGGGCGGCCGACTCACCCAAGGACGCGCCAAAGCGCTTGACGAGACGCTCGGCCACATTGTCGCGGACTGAATAGTCAATCACTTCCTCTGCCTTGACCACTTCGCGGGCGACAAAGTCGACATTCCCAAGTTGGTCCGCCAAACCCATATCAACCGCTTGTTTGCCAGTCCAGAACAGGCCGCTGAAGGTCTCAGGCGTCTCTTTCAGGCGATCGCCGCGCCCGGCTTTAACGACCGCAATAAACTGCTGGTGAATTTGGTCCAACATGGCTTGGGCAAACGCGCGCTGCTTGTCGGTCTGCGGGCTAAACGGGTCCATAAAGCCTTTGTTCTCGCCCGCCGTCAACAGCCGTCGTTCTACGCCCAGTTTCTCCATCAAGCCGGTCAAGCCAAAGCCATCCATCAGCACGCCGATACTGCCCACCACGCTGGCTTTGTCGACAAATATCTGGTCTGCAGCGACGGCAACGTAGTACGCAGCCGAAGCACAGGTTTCCTCAACAACGGCGTAGACGGGTTTGTTGTGCTTGGCTTTGAGACGCCGAATTTCGTCGTTGATGATGCCGGCCTGCACTGGACTTCCGCCAGGGGAATTAATCAGCAATACCACCGCCTGCGCTCCCTCATCCTCGAACGCGTTGCGCATAGCAGCGACCACCACATCGGCACTGGCCTCACCACCGCTGACGATTTCACCCTTGACTTCAACCAGCGCGGTATGCGGGGTGGATACGTCAGTTGAGGGACCGCCACGGTGCAGGCCAATCCATGCCAAAGTGACAATCAGCAAAAGCCACGCAACACGGATGGCGTTTCGCCAACGGCGTGCAAGGCGCTGCTCTTGCAAGGCAGACATCGCCAGCTTTTCAAGCACGGCCCGTTCCCAACCAGGCGGCCTGGCGTCGTCGTGATCGCCTGCGGCACTGGGCGAAGGATTGGAGTCAGTCATTTATAAATCCACCGGTTGAATGTTGGGCGCAGTATGCCAGTGGACCATACCGTCGTGCTCCGACACGGCGATCTTCACCAAGCCCCCGCGACACGGCCCGCCTTGACACACACCACTGTCTGGGCTGTACATCGCACCGTGGGTCGCGCAAATCAGGTACTGGCCACTGGAGTCAAAAAAACGGTTGGGCTGGTAATCCATCTCCATGGGCACGTGGGTGCAACGGTTCAGGTAAGCGTGCACCTTGCCCTCGAAACGAATGGCAAACGCCAGGCAGGTTTGTCCCGCGTACTTCACGTCAAAGGGCACGGCATCAGCACCCTCAAGCAACTCGCTTGACGGGCAGAGCGCCAACGCCCGCGACCCCGGCATCTCACCATTCAACACACTGTGTTCCATTGCTAGGCTCCGTGTTCGTTCATCCGTTTTCCAACAGCCACGCGTGCAAGTCCGCCACCGAATGGGCCACATACCGCGGGGCATATTCAGCAAAGCCGTCGGCCTGGTGGGCGCCGTAAGCCACGGCAACGCAGGCACAGCCAGCATTGCGCGCCATCTGCAGGTCGTGGGTGGTGTCGCCAACCACCAACGTTTTGCCAGGCGCCACCCCGAACTCATGCATCAGTTCGTGCAACATCAGCGGATTGGGCTTGCCCGCAGTTTCATCTGCGGTTCGCGACCCATCAAACATACCTTGAAGGTCCACATGCGCTAGCGCCGCATTGAGTCCCACGCGGCTCTTGCCCGTCGCCACCACCAGCAAATGCTGGGCGGCTTTGAGCGCGTGCAACATGGGCAAGACGCCCTCGAACAGGCTGGTGTCGTGTTGGTGCATCGCATAGTGGTGGCGGTAACGCGCACCCAGCTCGTGGTATTTTTCCTTGGGCACGTCCGGCGCCGCGTGGGCCAGCGCTGGCAGAAGCGCCATGCCAATCACATATGCGGCGGCGCGGTCGCTGGGCACAGTGCCCCCCACATCGGCCACTGCCGCCTGGATGCAGCGGGTAATGAGCTGGGTCGAGTCGAACAGGGTTCCGTCCCAATCGAACGCTATCAGGTCAAACCGGCGATCCCCCATTACTCGCATGCCCCAGGCAACGCCACCCGCAAAAAACCTCGCAAGTCGGGCGGCAACTCCGACCGAATCTCCATACGCTCGCCGCTTGCCGGGTGTTGGCATTCAAATCGCCAAGCATGCAAGAACATGCGCCCCAAGCCACCCGGCCTCGGTGCCCGCGCCAAGGCCTTGTTGGTGTCGAAGTTGCCGTATTTGTCGTCGCCCGCAATGGGCATGCCCTCAGACGCCAAGTGGACACGAATCTGGTGGGTGCGTCCGGTCTTGATGGTGACCTCCAACAAACTAAACGCCTGCGCTAAGCCGCCCGCAGTGGGGACGTTGGTGGCGCGCAGATTCACCAAACTCAAGGACGGCATTCCATCCGGGTGGTCCTTGGCCACTACCTTTACCCGGCGCTCACCACCCTCCGGGCCGTCCGCCATAGGCACCAGGTATTTGTGCAAGGGCTTGTCTAGCACCTTCTTGTTGGCGGGCCAATGGCCCACCACAACAGCGAGGTAAGTCTTGCCGGTTTCTCGCTGGCGAAACTGGTCTTGCAGGTGCTTGAGTGCGCTGCGCCGCTTGGCGACCAGCAGCACCCCCGATGTCTCGCGGTCCAAACGGTGCACCAGCTCCAAGAAAACCGCACCCGGCCGGGCCATGCGCAGCTGCTCGATCACACCAAACGCCACGCCGGAGCCTCCGTGCACGGCCACGCCTGCGGGCTTGTCGATCGCCAGAAAGTAATCGTCCTCGAACAGCACCGGAAAGCCTTGTGCTGGCAAAGACGGCAACCCCCGGCTCCACGCGCCGGCTTGGCCCGCTGGCGGTGTGGTGCGCTCTGCAACACGCACCGGTGGAAGCCGCACCAAGTCACCCGCCGCGACCCGTGTATCGGCGTGCACGCGCCCTTTGTTGATGCGCACCTCGCCACTGCGAATAATTCGATAGATGTGCGTTTTGGGGACGCCCTTGAGGCAGCGCATCAGAAAGTTATCCAAGCGCTGACCCGCATCCTCGCCATCCACGAGGACCGTTTTCGCTTGCTGGCCAGAAGGCGCTGGAATGCCCCCTATAATGTGTTTCACTAGCGTGACGCTGTAAGTGGTTGATTTAGTTGGAGTTTAGTCCACCCCACCGGCAGCCTCGCTGGAAGGTCGATGCCGCCGCACCGCCGCCGTTGCACACACCACGCCCCATGCGCTGGAAAGCACCAGGCGGTCCGGTCCATCAGACGAATTGAAACCCTGCTACGGAATACCCCAAGTCTGCCAACCCACCGTTGGCAGGCGGATAAAAACGAGATGTTTGTGTTGTTGAATCTGGTAGCCCTCTGCATACGGTGTGTCCTCGCACCGCTGGCAGCGCTGCACCAGCCCACAGCCCGCACCCCCACGGCGCACCGCAACGGCCCCACTGCCGCGCGCACGCAAACACGCACCCTCGTTCCCATCCACACGCCCACGCTGCGACGTCACGTTTGACGTAGCCAAGCTTCGGCAATTCCACCGCGTTTCGGTTCGTCTGCACAGGCATCGTTGGCCCACTTTGGGCAGGTACACAATGATGAAGGATGCACTCCATGAAACGGATGCTGATCAACGCCACGCAGGCAGAAGAACGCCGCCTGGCCATCGTCGACGGACAAAAACTCCTCGACTACGAAATCGAAATTGAAGGGCGCGAGCAGCGCAAGGGCAACATCTACAAGGCGGTGGTAACCCGGGTAGAGCCATCGCTGGAAGCCTGTTTCGTTGATTACGGCGAAGACCGCCACGGCTTTCTGCCGTTCAAAGAAATCTCCAAAATGTATTTCCAGCAAGGTGTGTCGGCCAGCCAGGCGCGCATCCAGGACGCCATCCGCGAAGGTCAGGAGTTGCTGGTTCAAGTCGAGAAGGAAGAGCGCGGCAACAAAGGCGCCGCCTTGACCACCTTTGTGTCTTTGGCCGGGCGTTATGTGGTGCTGATGCCCAACAACCCACGCGGTGGTGGTGTAAGCCGCCGCATCGAGGGTGACGACCGCGCCGAGCTCAAAGAAGCGCTGGACCAGTTGGAATACCCCAACGGTATGTCCATCATCGCCCGCACAGCGGGCATCGGCCGCAGCGCACCCGAACTGCAATGGGACCTGAACTACCTGCTCAAACTTTGGAATGCCATCGACGGCGCGGCCAAAGGCGGCAAAGGCGCCTTCCTCATCTACCAAGAGTCGAGTTTGGTGATCCGCGCCATCCGGGACTACTTCAACAACGACATTGGCGACATCCTGATCGACACCGACGACGTGTACGAACAGGCCCAGCAGTTCATGGCCCACGTCATGCCTGAGCATGCCGCCCGGGTAAAGCGTTACCGCGACAACGCGCCACTGTTTAGCCGCTTTCAGATCGAACACCAGATCGAATCAGCGTACGCACGCACGGTGCAACTGCCCTCCGGCGGCGCCATCGTGATCGACCACACCGAAGCCTTGGTGTCGGTGGATGTGAACTCAGCGCGCGCCATCAAGGGTGGCGACATTGAGGAGACCGCCACCCGCACCAACCTGGAGGCTGCCGATGAAGTAGCGCGCCAGATGCGCCTGCGCGATTTGGGCGGCCTGATCGTGATCGACTTCATCGATATGGAGGAATCCCGCAACCGCCGCGAAGTGGAGAACCGCTTGCGCGACGCCCTGCGTCAGGACCGCGCGCGCGTGCAGTTCGGCACCATCAGCAAGTTCGGTTTGATGGAAATGAGCCGCCAACGACTGCGCCCAGCGCTGTCAGAAGGTGCTTCCATCCCCTGTCCGCGCTGTGGTGGTTCCGGCCACATTCGCGACACCGAATCGAGTGCGTTGCAGATTCTGCGCATCATTCAAGAAGAGTCACTCAAGGACAACACTGCCTCCGTCTTGTGCCAGGTGCCCGTCGATGTGGCGTCCTTCCTGCTCAACGAAAAGCGTACCGAGATCGCCAAGATCGAACTCAAGCAGCGCATCAACGTGCTGATGGTGCCCAACAAGACCTTGGAGACGCCCAACTACAAGCTCGAGCGCCTCAAGCACGACGATCCGCGCCTAGACAACATCGAAGCCAGCTACAAGATGGCGGACGACATGGAAGAGGCCACTGGCGTAACCCGCCGCTTACAAGAGCCCACCAACAAGCAAAGCCCCGTCATCAAGGGCGTGTTGCCCGATGCGCCCGCACCGGTTGCTCCCCCCAAACCAGAAGCGCCTCCCCTTGCGCCCGTGGCGGTGGCTGCGCCTGCGCCTGCGCCCGCAAAGACGCCTGCTCCATCTGGTTTCATGGCTTGGATTAAGCGTTTGTTGGGTGGCGATGCACCCGCGCCGCAGCCAAGCCGCGCCAGCGCTGCTCCGGTAACCAAGGCCGACGAAACCCGCGAGGGACGCAGCCCGCGCGATGGCAGCAGGTCTTCAGGCCGCAGCGGACGCGGTGAGGGCCGCAACAACGATGTGCGCGGCCGCAACGGACGTGGTGGCAGAGGTTCCGAGCGCCAAGCCGGCGCCGCAACGGAGACCGCGCAAGAAGCCCCAGCCCGTGAGCCACGCCAAGAGCGAGAGCCGCGCCAAGAGCGTGGACCACGTCAGGACCGTGGCAACCGCGCGGCACAGGGACGCAATGACGGATCGGAACGGCGCGACGAACGCCACCCTGCCACCCGGGACGAAGTGCGTGTGGACACGCCCCAAGACCGCGGCGATGCACCTCGCTCGGAGGATACCGGCAGCGAAAACCGTGACGCACGCGAGGGGCGCGAAGGACGTGAGGGTGGCCGCGGTGGCCGTGGCCGTGGATCGCGCGGGCGCAGTGACCAAGGCCAACGCCCAAGTAACCCAAGTCCAGGCAACGCCGCAGGTGATGGCGCCCAAGGCGCGCTGGAGTTTGCATCGGACGCCGCTGCGGCGGCTTCGGCGCCAACCGCAGAGTCATCCGAGCGCAACGAAACAGGAGAAGCGCGGGAGAAGCGCAGCCGCGACCGCTACGGCCGCGAGCGCACGCCTCGCGGTGAACGGGGCAACCGCAACGAACGCGAAGACCGCACGACCGCCAACCCAGAGGCCACGCCAGTTGGCGCCGAGGATGCACGCCCGCAGCCCGGATCTGCATACGGCGCCAATGACAATGGCACTGCACAAGCAAACACCGCCGCGAGCACCAACCCCGGCAGCGCAGCCCCAAGCAACTCCAGCCCAAGCCCGGCCCCGGCTGGGAGCGCCGTAGCCAAGCCCACGGCCAGTCCAGCGACTGCCCCCGCCAGCACCATGCCCGCAGTCGGTACGTTTGCGTTGCCCATGGATTCGCTGCAGGCCATTGCGAGCGACGCCGGTCTGCAGTGGGTCAATTCCGACGCGGCCAAGGTCGCTGCGGTACAAGCGGCGATCGCCGCTGAGCCAGCAGCCATCCATGTGCCCCGCGAGCGCCCGCCTGTGGTGGAAGCCGACACGGGGCCGCTGATTTTGGTAGAGACCAAGCGCTCGCTTGCCGACATGGCGCTTCCATTCGAGCCGCCGGCGAAAGGCTAAGCGCGCGTCCCGGCCAGTGCAACTGTGCTGGGACCACGTTAAGCCAACTGCGTGCAAGCGAGCGCTGCAATGGCGCCCGCCAACAAAAAAGGGCCCTCGGGCCCTTTTTTTCTGTGCGTGGCAAGCGGTTAAAACAAATCAACCGCGCCGACTTTGGTCACCCCGTCGAGCAAACCTTGGCGGACCAAATCGGCGTGGCCGAACACCCGGTTGCCTCCTTGGTGCTGGGCGTAGTCGACCGCACGCTCAGCACGCTCCAACGCAGTGCTGGGGGAGTCGTCCGGTGAGACCCGGGTGAAACCACCGCAAACCGTCACCGAACCGACCTGGGGGAAATTGAACTTGGCCACGTTGGCGCGCAAGCGTTCGAACGCGGCAAGCACCAAGGCCTCGTCGGGGCAGTGCATCAACACCGCAAACTGCTCCCCGCCGAGCCGGTACAAACGGTCGTAGGTGCGAAAGGTGTTGGCAAGCACGCGCGCAACCAGCAGCAAAACTTCCTCAGCGATCAAGTGGCCGTGCTGGTCAGAGATGGCTGCAAACCCGTCAACGCTGACGGTGCCCAGCCAGTAATTGGGTGGCACCCGGTGGCGGCGCTCTTGGCCCGGCTGGACCTGCGCTTCGAGCAAGTGCGCGCTGGCCGCTGCACCGGCGTCGAGCTCGTCGAGCACCGCGCTGTAAAACGTGTCATCCAAGGACTTGCGGTTGAGCAGCCCGGTGAGACCGTCGCGGTCGCTGTACGCCAGCAGGTGGTACATGTTGCGAAACACGTGCCGCAAGCGCCCGATGGCGTCGAGCTCCTCGGGTGCAAGCAGGCCACCCGCATGAATCTCCACAACACAGTCGGCGTCATCGCGGGAGGCGTCCAACAGTGGCAAATAGGTGATGCGCGGCCCATCTTCGCCAGCCCAGGCGAACACCACGGGTGAGCGCTCCTTGAGGCATTGCACGCGCTGCTTAAAGTCCTCCAGCAGGGGAAGCTTTGCAAACTCCACCCGCAACGGGTCCGCCACCTTGCCACCACCGCGCGCGTCCAGCGTAGCCACTTCCAGCCAACGGCCCACGCCCTCCTCGCTGACCGCCTTGGCAATGACCACACGCTGCAGGGGCAGCAGGTCAATCAAGGCTTTGGCCAGGGTCAGTTCGAGCAGATCGCGTTCGCGGTGATCGGTTAGCTTGATGAGGTGTTCGGTCAGTGTGGCCATAAAAACATAATAGCCCCGAATGCAGCCTGCGTCACCCGACCAAACCCGAGGCAGCACCGGCCAAACACATCAGGTTTTGGCCGACTCCTTGAGCGCCTGTTGGTAGGCGTGGGTGGCTACGTCGGGCTCGTTGCGCTGCTCGGCCATGCGCGCCAATGCATGCCACGCGTCACGCTTGAGCCGTTGATCCTGCAGCAGAGACAAAGACTGCTTGAGCAGTTGCTGGGCCTTGCCCCACAGGCTCAAACGCATGCAGGCCATACCGGCCAAATACTGCAGCACCGGATCCCTGGGCCGCGCCATCTGGGCGGCCTCGATCCGGCCAAGCCAGTGCGCGTCGGGCGGGTCGCCGTGCTCGCCAAATCCACGCTCCAGAATGCGCACCATCCGCACCCACTGGGTGGCTGTGGGCTCGTTGGTCTGCTGCGCGGCGCGCTGCACCCACTGCTCCCAAACCGGCGCAACCCACTGCCGCGATAGGTCTGCACTGCCGCCAAGTTCCAGCAAGCGTTCTGCGGCCTGCATGGCCACGTCAGGTAGGAGCCGCTCGGACAAATCCAACTGCTGCCAGGCCCGCTCCAGTTGGGTTGGGTCGTGCGCCGCCATCACGTGCTCTAGCGCAAGGCCGCGCGCAATGCTCTTGCCAGCCATTTCGGAGAACGCCCGGTGTTTTGTCAAAACCCGCGCGTACTCCAGCGCCAGCACCGGCTGGCGCGACAAGCGCGCGGCCTTGAAGCGCAAACGCAAGGCCACCGTACGGCGCGACGCGCCCTGCGACAGGCGCTCCAACCACTCCAAGGACTTGCCAGGGTCTCGGTCGTCAAAGGCCCATCGCGCTGCCCGCAGGTACACGCCATCGCACAACTCCACAGCATCACGCGAGGTTGCGCGGTCCAGTGCCTGTTGCAAATGCCCATCGCGCACTGCGCGGTCTTGCAGCGCGTGCGCGGCCTCAGCGGCTAAAAGGTGTGCCATAACATGCAATGCGTCCGCATGCGCTAGGGCTTCCCCGGAGCGCGCCATCGAGCCCTCCAAAGTCACCACCAGTTCTGCCGCCTTGCGCGCCCGAATAAAGCGTCCGCCCGCCAGATGGGAGAGCGATTCGAGCAAAGCGCCGGCAATCGCACGCTCCTTTTGCTGCAAGCGCCAGCGCCTGGCTTGACGGGGGATACCAAACATTGCAGCCACGCCACGCAGAAAAAGATGGCCGGCCACGAAGCACGCAAGCAGCACCAGCAGCACCAAATTGAGCGAAAGGTCCACCCGGTGGGGCGCCCAATACAGCGTCACGGTACCCGGGTTGCTCCCGGCGAACTGCGCGGTCGCCGCAGCCACCGCAAACAAGCCCAACAACCAAAGTGCCAGCCGCATGTTCAACGTCCCGCAGCGGCTGTGGAAAGCGCAGCCAGGGTCTCGTCAATGCGCGGGATCTCCAGCGACTGCATTTGCCCCTGCGCCTGCGCCAGGCCCTGCATTGCAGACTGGGTTTTCCGAGAGCCGCCGTCAAAGTAGCGCTGCAACAAAAGACCTGCCTTGGCCAGGTCCGAGCGGGCGGAATCGATCTGGCGTGAGAGCAGGCCCAGGCGCGCATTGAGCAGTAGCAGCTTGAGGTTTTCGCGCAAGAAAAACGCCTGCTCAGGGGCCAACAGTGCAGCCTCGGGCTGCTCGATGCGACCCACCCGCACCAGTGCGCGCAGTTCTTCGCCCACCACTGCAACCAGCCGATCCCACCAGGAGCTAAGCGGCTCGTCTCCACGGGGCTTGGGCGTCTGAGCGGCCTGCGCCGGCGGGGCATTGCCCAGCGGCAAATCATCGATCTGCTTGACCAGGTCATCGAGCCGAGCCAGCAGCGCCGGCGTGTCGGCCAAGGCAGTGGATTTGACGCGCGCAATATCACGGCCAATGGCGCGCTGCAGGCGTGACAGCCGGGGCTGCGCAGCACGGGCGATGCGACCCTCGGCGCTCTTGAGTGCGGCGAGCAAGGGCTCCAGGCTGCCGGTGAGCTGGGCTTGCTGTTGCGCCAGGCGCAAGGCCGATTCAATATCGACCACCAGATTCTCATCGCGCGAGCGGGCCAGGCTTTGCATCAGCTCCTCAAGCTGGCTGCGTTGCAAGGACACCTCGGCCAAGCGTGCCTGCACGACCGACAGCTTGGCCGCCGTGTCCAGGGACAGGTCTTGTGCCTGCTTGGCAAACGCATGGGCCTGCGCGGCTTGGTTGGCGGTGTCGGCGCTTTGGCGGGCCAGTTGCTCTTGCATGTCGCCCAACCGTTGCCAAGCCATCACCGCGCCCAACGCACCGGCCACAGCCACGGCCCCAACGATGCCGAGCAGCGTTTTGAGGTGCTTGTCGTTGGGCGAGGCGAGCGGCTCGGGTGGAAGTGGCTCGGGCGGAAGGTGCGCCGAAGGTGCTTCGGCGTCGGCCGATCCGGGCGCCACGGGAGCTGCCTCGGCTTCAGCGCCCGTACCCGCCGCCAGAGTGGAAGGCGCCGCAGTTTCCGGCGTGGCCGCGTTGGCCGCATGGGAGCCAGCAGGGGCCGCAGGGTCGGATTTCATGGCATCGATTCTATCGACGCAAGCACCTGCTCCAACGCCGGGCGGGACTCCCGGACACTGCCAAATCCCAGTGCACGCGCAGCATCAGCAATGCGGGGGTGGGTAGCCAGCGCACGCGCTGCGTGCCAGCGCACCGTGGGACACAGCAGGCCCAAATTGCGGATCGCCTCGGAGCTGCTAAACAGCCACAGCGTACCGTCGTGCGCGGCTTCACGTACCAAGTTCAGCGCGGGTTCATCGAGCACCGGCAGGCCGCGCTGGTACGCAACCACAAACTCGACCTGCGCCCCGGCGCTGCGCGCCTGCTCGGCAAACCAATCACGACCTGCGCCTTGTGCCGCACCCTCGGTGTGCTGCGCGTCACCCTCGTGGTGCTGCGCGTCACCCTCGGGGTGCTGCGCCTGCGCCCCAAGGTCGCGCACATTCGCAAGCGCGCCGCCGCGCACCACCAGCACCCGGTAGCCCGGCACCACCTTGGCGCCCACCACAGACCACAGCGCCTCCGAATCGAACTGCCCGTGCGCTGCACTGGGGACATCGACCTGGCCCGGCTGCACCCCACAGCGGGACAGCGCAGCCGCGCTGCCCGCGCCGGTCACAAAGGCGCGGGCGGTGAAAGGCATGCCTGCGGGACGCAACGCAAAAAAATGGTCAATCGCGCTGGCGCTGACAAACATCACCGCGTCATAGGTGTGCAAGGCCCGCCATGCGCGCAGCACAGGCTGCGGGTCGCGGGGCGGGTGAATCTCGATCAACGCGAGCTCCTGCACCACGTGTCCGCGTTGGCGCAAGGCCTGTGTCCAGGGTTGTGCCTGCGCCGTGGCGCGGGTCAGGAGCAGACGCATCGCTAGCGCTGTGGCCCCAACGCGGCCACCGCCCGCTGCAAATCACCGGCCACGGCCTCGCCGAGCGCCACGGCGCTGGCGGTGTCATGCACCGGCGCGCTGCCTTCGGCCTTTACCAAAGCGTGTTGCCCCTGGGGGTCGCCCCAGGCGGCGTCCAGATGCAAGACCGGGCCATTCCAGGTGGCGTGCGCTGCCAGTGGCATTGAGCAACTGCCACCCATCACGCGGCTGACCGCCCGCTCGGCGCAGACCACCAGCCAGGTGGCTGGGTGCATCAGAGGCGCCAGTGCCTGCACCACGTCGGAGCGGTGGCTGCGCACCTCAATGCCGAGCGCGCCTTGCCCAGCGGCGGGGAGCATCTGCCCAGTCTCAAACACAGCGCGGATGCGCGCCTCCAGACCCAGCCGCTTGAGCCCTGCTGCCGCCAGCACGATGCCGTCGTACAGCCCTTCGTCGAGCTTGCGCAGCCGGGTATCCAAGTTGCCCCGCAAGGCCTCGATGCGCAGATCTGGACGCAGCGCACGCAGCAGCGCCATGCGGCGCAGACTGGAGGTACCCACCACGGCGCCCTGCGGCAGCTCCTCGATGCTGGCGTAGCGCCCCGACACCCATGCATCACGCGGGTCTTCGCGCTCCATGACGCAAGCCAGCGCGAAACCCTGGGGTAACTCCATGGGCACATCTTTGAGGGAATGCACGGCCAGATCGGCGCGCCCGTCCTCCAGCGCCGCTTCCAGCTCCTTGACAAACAAGCCCTTGCCGCCCACCTTGCTCAAGGCACGGTCCAAGATTTGGTCGCCCTGCGTGGTCATGCCCAACAGCGTGACGGAGTGGCCCGCGCGTTCCAGCAGCGCTTTGACATGTTCGGCCTGCCACAGGGCCAGGCGGCTTTCGCGGGTTGCGATGGTGAAGTGTTGCATGGAGGTAAGGCCTCGGTGACGGCGTGGTAACGGCCTGGTAACGGCGTGCTGGGCGGCGATGCTAGCATGGCCCACCATGAAAAACGCTGCCTCCAATCCCTCTGCAACAGCCCCATCCACAGCAGCGCTCGCGGGTCAAAAAGCCAAGGAGCGGCCGCTGGTGGAAGACATCCGTTTGCTGGGCCGCATCTTGGGTGATGTGATCCGCGAACAAGAGGGCGTGGAAGCCTACGAATTGATCGAGCAAATTCGCAAGTGGTCGGTCGCTTTTCGCCGCGATGCCGACCAAGCGGCAGACAAGGCCCTCAAGAAACTGCTCAAGGGCTTGAGCAGTGACCAGACGGTCAGTGTGATTCGTGCATTTACCTATTTCAGCCATTTGGCCAACCTCGCCGAAGACCGCCACCACATCCGCCGCCGCGCCGTGCACGAACGCGCTGGTGAAACCCAAGAAGGCAGTCTGGAGGTGGCGCTGCAGCGGCTGCGCTGGGCCGGCATCACGCCAAAGAGCATCTCCAACACCTTGGCCCAAAGCTACGTCGCACCGGTGCTAACCGCCCACCCTACCGAGGTGCAGCGCAAGAGCATCTTGGACGCCGAACGTGGTATCGCGCTGCTGCTGGCGGCGCGCGACGACATCCGACAACGCGCCAGCGCCTACCAAGGCAAAAAAGATGCACTGACCCCCCGCGAACTGGCGGCCAACGAAGCGCAGATCCGCGCCCGTGTGATGCAGCTCTGGCAAACCCGGCTGCTGCGCTACAGCAAGCTCACCGTCTCCGACGAGGTTGAAAACGCGCTGAGCTACTACGAGTCGACTTTTTTGCGCGAAATTCCCAAGCTCTACGCCGAGCTCGAACACCTGCTGGGCCAACAGCCGGTACACAGCTTCCTGCGCATGGGCCAGTGGATTGGGGGTGACCGCGACGGCAATCCCAACGTCAGTGCCCAAACGCTGGAGTACGCACTGCGCCGCCAGTCCGAGGTGGCGCTGCGGCACTACCTTACCGAGGTGCACTACCTGGGCAGCGAGCTGTCGATCTCGGCCATGCTCAACCGCTGCACTCCCGAACTGCAGGCGCTGGCCGACGCCTCGCCGGACCGCAATGCACACCGCCAGGACGAGCCGTACCGTAAAGCGCTGATCGGCATGTACGCCCGCCTGGCCGCGACGCTGCAAGAACTCACGGGCACCAGCGCTGCACGCCACGCGGTCCCTCCCCAGAACCCCTACCTGCGTGCAGAAGACTTTTGCGCCGATCTGCGCACCATCGCGCACTCACTCAAAACCCACTTCGCGGGTGCGCTGGTAGGGCAGCGCTTGCACCCCTTGATGCGCGCGGTCGAGGTATTCGGTTTTCACCTTGCCACCGTCGATCTGCGCCAAAGCTCGGACAAGCACGAAGAAGTGGTCGCCGAGCTGCTGGCCACCGCGCGAATTGAAGCGCACTACGCCTCCCTGGACGAAGCCACCAAGCGCACCCTTCTGCTGCAACTGCTGAACGATGCGCGCCCCTTGCGGGTGCACGGTGCGCAGTACTCGGACCACCTGCGCTCCGAGCTGGCCATTTTTGCGATGGCCAAAGACATGCGCGCGCGCTTCGGGCACGAGGCCATTCGCCACTACATCATCAGCCACACCGAGACGGTGAGCGACCTGCTGGAAGTGCTGTTGCTGCAAAAAGAAGTGGGGCTGGTGCGCGGCACCCTCGATACGCAGGCAAGCAGCGACCTGATTGTGGTGCCCCTGTTCGAGACCATCGAGGACCTGCGCAATGCAGCTCCCATCATGCGCGAGTTTTACGCCGTGCCTGGGGTTGCCGCGCTGGTGCAGCGCAGTGGTGCCGAGCAGGACATCATGCTGGGCTACTCCGACAGCAACAAAGACGGCGGCATCTTCACCAGCAACTGGGAGCTGTACCGGGCCGAAATCGCGCTGGTGGAGTTGTTCAACCAGTTGGCGGCCAGCCACAAAATCACGCTGCGCATGTTCCATGGCCGCGGCGGTACGGTGGGGCGCGGGGGCGGCCCCAGCTACGAGGCCATCCTGGCGCAACCGCCGGGAACGGTGCGCGGGCAGATTCGCTTAACCGAACAGGGCGAAGTGATTGGCTCCAAGTACGCCAACCCCGAGATCGGACGGCGCAACCTTGAAACCTTGGTGGCCGCCACACTGGAGGCCACGCTGCTGCAACCCACCAAGTCGGCCAGCAAGGCTTTTTTGGACGCCGCCGCCGAGCTGTCGGCCAGCAGCATGGCGGCATACCGCGCGCTCGTGTACGAGACGCCGGGCTTTAGCGAGTATTTTTTCAGCGCCACGCCGCTGCGCGAAATTGCCGAACTCAACATCGGCTCGCGCCCCGCGTCCCGCAAACCGTCGCAGCGCATCGAAGACCTGCGCGCCATTCCATGGGGCTTTAGCTGGGGCCAAAGCCGCCTCACGCTGCCAGGCTGGTTTGGCTTTGGCTCTGCCGTGGCGGCGTTCACCCGCTGCGACACGCCGCAGCAAAGTGCGCAGCGTTTGGCATTGCTGCAAAAAATGGTCAAGCAGTGGCCATTTTTCAAAACCTTGCTCTCGAACATGGACATGGTGATGGCCAAAAGCGATATGGCCCTGGCTTCGCGGTACGCCGAGCTGGTGGCCGACGCCAAGCTGCGAAAGCGCATCTTCGCGGCGATTGAAAGCGAGTGGCATGCCACTGCGCAGGCGCTGTCTGCAATCACCGGGGACAAGCAGCGCCTGAGCCAAAACGCGGCTTTACAGCGCTCCATCCGCCACCGCTTTCCCTATATCGACCCGCTACACCACCTGCAGGTGGAGTTGGTGCGCCGCTACCGCGCGGGCATCACCGACGAGCGGGTCAAACGCGGCATCCACATTTCCATCAACGGCATCGCCGCGGGCTTGCGCAACACGGGCTGAAACGCTGCGCCGCGCGGGTACGCCAGCGCGATGAAGAAGCGGGTTGTGGCGGTCGGGCTGCTTGGACTATGTGGCAACTGGCTGGTTCCCCAGCAACATCTCGCGCACTGCGGTTAACTGGCGGCGCGACACCACCAAGGGTGTATCGGCGCCCTCCAGCGTGAGCGCCCAGCCGTCCCCTTCTTGCGGGTCGTGGTGGCGCTGCAAGCTGCGGGCCGCACGCCTGGCCACCAAGGCGTTGCGGTGGATGCGAATGAAGGCGTCAGCGTAGCGCGCCTCCAGTTCGCCCAGCGAGCCTTCGATGACGTAGCTGCGGGTTGCGGTGCGCACCGTGATGTACTTGAGCTCCGCCTTGAAGTACAGCACCTCGCCCAGTGGCACCCGCTCGGTGCGGCTGCGGTCCTGAATCACCAACACCGCGGCATCGTTGCCTGGTTCGGGTGCGGATTGGCGGCGCTGCAGAAAGCGCTGCGCCTTGTGTAAGGCGGCTTGCAGCCGCTCTTGGCGCACCGGTTTGGTCAGGTAGTCCACCGCATCGAGCTCAAAGGCATCTACCGCGTGCTCGGCATAGGCAGTGACAAACACCACCGCGGGTGGGTTGTGCAGCTGCGCCATTTGCCGGGCCAGCGCCAGGCCATCGCCACCGGGCATGTGGATGTCCAACAACACCGCGTCGATGGGCTGCTGCTGCAAACAGACCATCGCAGCGGCCGCGGTGTCAGCCTGGGCCAGCGGCTGCGCGTACGGATTGCTGCACGCCTGCAACTGGTTGCACAGCCGCATGCGTGCAAGCGGCTCGTCGTCAACCACCAGCACCCGCAGGGCGCGGTCTGCGTCCAGCGATTCAGTCACAGCGGGATCTCCACGCGAACCTGGAACACGCCGTCCTTCAAGCCGCTGGAAAACTGGCCCTGCACATCGTGCAGCAAGCCCAAACGCGCGCGCACATTGCGCAATGCCACGCCGGCACCGCCCGTGCCTGGCCCGGCTGGCACCGTGTTCGAAACAGTCACCACCACCACCGACCTGCCGCGCTCCACGGTGATGGCCAAGTCCGCACCAGAGGCACTGGGCTCCACCCCGTGGCGCACTGCGTTCTCCACCAGCGGTTGCAGCAGCAGCGGTGGAACCCGGGCAGCGCCGCAATCTGAATCCAGTTGCCAGCGCACCCGCAAACGCGCACCAAACCGCACCTGCTCGATCGCCAGGTAGCGTTGGGCCAACGCAATTTCCTGCTCCAGGCTTACGGATGCGCCCTGGTCCATCAGCGCGTGGCGAAACAAATCGCTTAAATCTTCCAGCAACAGCTCCGCCTTGCGCGGCTCGGCGCGCACCAGCGCAATCGCCGTGTTGAGGGTGTTGAACAAAAAGTGGGGGCGTATGCGCGACTGCAACTCGGCCAGCCGGGCGTCGGTATCCGCCACAAACCGGCTGCGCACGCGCAGCACCAAGGTAGCCACCACCGGCGCTGATAGCAGGCCACCCGCGCAGGCACTGGCCAACCACGGCGCTGGCGGTCCGCCCTGGGAAAAAACCACCATCGCGCAGGCCAACACCCCCGCCACGGCGCCCAAGGCCACCGCCACAGCAGACTGCCCCAGCGTGCCAAGGCCCGCCAGTGTGGGATGGAGCAGGCACAGCACCAGCAGCCAAGCCAGCGTGGCAGGCAAGGCACCGCCTGTGACCTGGGCCGTGCGCAGCAGCCAATCCTCGAAGTGCACCGCACCAAATATGCAGGCCACGCCCACCACGCACTGCGCCCATACGACGGTACGCAACACGGTGCCCAACTGGCAGACGTCCAACACCGGCAAAGCGCGGCCAGAAGCCCCCGCCCCAGCGGCTGGCGCGTCTTGGAAAACCGATACCATTCGGGCGTTTTTCATGGCGGAGTGTGTTGTGATGTTTTTACCCGATTGTGGCGCTGGGCTGTGGCGGTGAGCGCAACTTGCCACCCCGGTGTCGACGTGCCGCCAGCGGCGCGCTCGCGGTCGGGCAAGGTGCTGCGGGCGCTGGCCTTGTTGGTGCTGCTGGTGCAGGTGTTGGGGCTGGGGTTTGCTGCTTCGGCGCACGCACAAGACGGCGGGTGGCGGATACAAAACGTAACCACCCGGACTGGCCCGGCCGGCCGTGTCGCAACCGTCAGCCTGTCTATCGCCGTGCCCCGGGAGGTGGCCGCGCGCCACATCCTGCTGTACGTCTCGAGCTTCAATGCACCGCAGATTACGCCAAACCCAAGGGTCGGCCGCATCGCCCCCGTGCTGCCGTGGTCGCGGGTCGCGCCGCTTCTCAACACCCACGGCGTGGTGATGGTGACCGCCGATATTCCCAGTGATGCCAACCGGCGCAGCGTTGCAGAGCGCCCCTTGCCCGAGGTCACCGCCGATATCCGCGCGGTAATGTTGCAACTGGAGCAGGACTTTCCTGGGCTGCCCATTCACCTTGCGGGCTTCGGACAGGACGCGGGTGAGCTGGTGCTGCTAAGCCAAAAGCTACCCACAGTTGGACGGATGGTGTTTGTCAACGCAGACTTTCGCAACTACCGCGCCTTCGACTGGTCGGCACTCAATCGGCCGGTCATGGTGCTGCAAGCGCCGGGTTCGCAGTGCGATTACGTGTCCTACACCGATGCGGCCATGGTGGCGCAACGCAACGGTTTTCGGCTGGTGCAGGCCGGCTACCCGCGCGCCGAGCGCAACAACGTGTGCGGGCGTGGCAGCCAAAACACGCTAGAAGGGCTCGAAGCGCAGACCGCCCAAGTGATAGCGCAGTGGCTCGACGGCCAAGAGCCCCCCAGTGCCATCGGCCATTCCCCTGCCGCACTGGCTTGGCGCGAGCAGGTGATGCGCTACAACGTGCCCGAGTCCTTGGGGGCGCAGACGCGAGAAATTTCTATCTTGTACCCCGAGGGTCCAGGCCCGTTTCCGGTGACGGTTTTCAACCACGGCGATGTGCTTATCGAGCACCCCCAGGTGCGCTATCGCCAGCGCATGGTGGACATGGTGGTGGCCCGCGAGTTCTTGCAAGTCGGCTGGGCGGTTGCGTTTCCAGCCCGCCGCGGCGTCGGCTTGTCTGACGGCGTGTACACCTATGAAAATGTGCTGGACGACTTCAATCCTACGTACAAGGCGCAGGTGCACGCCAAAGAGATCCTGCCTGTGTTGGACTTCTTGAAACAGCTCCCACTCCTTGACACCAGCCGGGTGGTGCTTAGCGGGCAGTCCGCTGGCGGCTATGCGGTAATGCAAATGGCCACCCAGAACCTGCCGGGGGTGATTGGCCTGGTTAACTTCTCAGGCGGACGCACCGACGTACGGGGCATCGACGGCAAGGCAACTGCGGGTTACGTGCACGAAAAAATGGTCAATGGATTTGCTGAGTTTGGCAAAGCAACTCCCATTCACACACTCTGGATATTTGCCGAGAACGACAGCCGCTACTCGGCGGCCACCGTGCGCGCAGCACACAAAGCATTCACTGACGCGGGTGGCAAGGCCACCTTGCTGCTGTACTCTTCTTTGGAGCCTATGGACGGCCACTTCATTTACCAGTTACCGCAGCTCTGGCGGGGCATTCTGCAGAGTTATCTGCGTGCCATCCAAGCGCCCAAAACCACCGGTCAATGACCACACAAGCAACGCCCATGGACCTCCCAACGGACGGCACAACGCACTCCCAATGACACACCCAAGCAACCAATTCGACAAAAAATCCGAGGCGTGGTCTGCGCTTTTTTCAGAGCCCATGAGCGACCTGGTCAAGCGCTACACCTCCAGCGTGTTCTTTGACAAACGACTGTGGCAGGCCGACATCACCGGCAGCCTGGCCCATGCGGCCATGCTGGCGCACCAAGGCATCATCAGCGCGGCCGACCACCAGTCCATCCAAACCGGCATGGCCACCGTGTGGCAGGAGATTGAATCGGGCCAGTTTGAATGGAAGCTCGACCTCGAAGATGTGCACCTCAACATCGAAGCGCGCCTGACCCAATTGGTGGGCGACGCAGGCAAGCGCCTGCACACAGGGCGCAGCCGAAACGACCAGGTCGCCACCGATGTGCGGCTGTGGCTGCGCGGAGAAATCGATCTAATTGGCGAGCTACTGACCGATGTGCAAAACGCACTGCTAACCATTGCAGAGAAAAACGCCGAGGTCATCCTGCCCGGGTTTACCCACCTGCAAGTGGCGCAACCGGTGAGCTTTGGCCACCACCTGCTGGCCTATGTGGAGATGTTCAGCCGTGATGCTGAGCGATTGCATGACCTGCGTGTGCGCGTCAACCGCCTGCCACTGGGCGCTGCCGCGTTGGCCGGCACCAGCTACCCGCTCGACCGCGAGATGGTGGCCAAGACCTTGGGCATGGTCGACGCGCAGGGCCAGCCGGCCGTCTGCCAAAACAGCCTGGACGCGGTGAGCGACCGCGACTTTGCCATCGAGTTCACCGCGGCGGCAACGCTGGCCATGGTGCACATCAGCCGCTTGTCGGAGGAGCTGATTTTGTGGATGAGCCAGAGCTTTGGTTTCATCGACCTCGCCGACCGCTTCTGCACCGGTTCGAGCATCATGCCGCAGAAGAAAAACCCCGATGTACCCGAACTCGCGCGTGGCAAAACCGGCCGTGTGGTGGGCCACCTGGTGGGCCTGATCACGCTGATGAAGGGCCAGCCTTTGGCCTACAACAAAGACAACCAAGAAGACAAAGAGCCGCTGTTCGATACCGTGGACACCCTCAAGGACACGCTTCGGATTTTTGCCGAGCTGGTGGGCGGCATCACCGTCAAGCCCGAGGCCATGGAGCGCGCCGCGCGCAAGGGCTACGCCACCGCAACCGACCTGGCCGACTACCTGGTCAAAAAGGGGCTGGCATTTCGCGATGCCCACGAGGTCGTGGCCCACGCGGTCAAGACCGCCATCCAAAAGGGCGTGGACTTGTCGGAGCTGCCGCTGGCTGAACTGCAGCAATTCCACCCGCAGATTGAAGCCGACGTGTTTGACTGCCTGAGCCTGCGCGGATCGCTCAATGCACGCAACACCTTGGGCGGAACCGCGCCAAACCAAGTGCGTTTGCAAATTGCCCGCCACCGCCAGCGCTTGGCGAAGGCGTAAAGCCAGCGTCTGCCGGGCGGCGCGGCTTAGGGCGCAACCGGCTTCACGCCCACCGCGAAGTACTCGGTTTCGCCAAAGCAGCTGGTAGGTATGCCCTTGTGCTGCTCGTAGGTGATGGACACCTTGGTGCCGATGGCCGCGTTGATGGCGCGGTAGGCCTCGGGGTCGCGCACTGAGAACAAAAACTTCTCGGGCGTGGTGCCAGGAATGGAGACCAAGGTGAGCTCGCCCTCCCAGGTCTTGCAGATCCAGCCCTTCTCCGAGATTTTTTGCAAAAAGCCAGCGCGCTCGCCGGTGGAGTAGCTCCAGTTCAGGGTGAAGGCGGTGTAGCCCGCAAACAGCAGCACCAGCAGCAAAACCAACACGCCAAGATTGCGCAACACACGACCGGGGGTAACCGCCATACCGAACTCCTTTGCTTGACCTCGGTCGATAGTAACCGTTGGAGATGACTGGGCTGCACTGCCCCAGCACGTTGCGCGGGTAGCCCGCGCCGTGCCGACTCGGCGTGGGCCTAGCCGGCGTCGCGCATGGCCTGCGCCAGTGCCACATCGCCTTGGCGTGCCAGGGTGTCGGCCGCGTTCAGGCGGTCTTGCAACTCGCGGTTCTGGCTGAGCTTGGCCTTGCCCTCCATGCGGACGATCTGGATCTCGATACCGACGATGGCCTTGAGCATGCCGTCGATGTACTCGGGGGCCGAGTCCCCCATCTTCCAAGGCTTGGGCTCAGACGCTTCGTGCTTGCGCGTCAAGCGGCCCACCACACCGCGCACAAACTTTTCGGTGTCCTGCACCACCATGCGCCCATGGACGTGCACCACCTCGTAGTTCCAGGTCGGCACCTGCCGGTGCGACACATGTTTGCTGGGGTACCAATTGGGTGAGATGTACGCCGCCTCCCCGCGAAACACCACCAACACGTCGCAGCCCGCACCGCACTGCTGCCACACTGGATTGGCCCGCGCCACGTGGGCCGTCAGCACGCCGTGCGCAGCGTCGAGCTCAAACGGGATGTGGTTGGCATCCAAGCCGTGGGGACCTTGCGTGACCAGACAGCCCAGCGGATGCGTCTGAATGATGCGGTGCAAGGCATCGGTGTTTTTGATGGAGAAGTGGTCGGGGATGTACATCGCGTGCTCAGGTATGAAGATGACGAAGCAACAAAAAAACAGCGGCCCGCCACACTCTATCAGCCGACTTTCCTCTGCTTACTTGGCAAGGGAGTGCTTGGCGATCAGGGCCTTGGCGTCTTCCAGCATCTTGGTTCCATTCAGGCCTTTGCCATTCATCTCGGCCACCCAATCGCTTGAAAGCTTGCTGCCGAGCTGCTTCCACCGTGCCAACTCGGATGCGGGAATCACGTTGATGGCGGCCTTGTTGATGAGCTTCTTGCCCTCTGCATCGGCTAGAAGGTATGCGCGCCCCGCCGCACCCGACAGCGCCTGGCCGGAGTTGGCATCAATCACCTTCTTCAAGTCGGCGGGCAGGGCGTCGTATTTGGCCTTGTTCATCGCGAAGACGAAGGTCGATGTGTACAACGCAGGCTCGGTGGGGTCGGTCTCGGAATGAAACTTCACCAACTCCTGAATCTTGATCGCCGGAACCACCTCGTACGGGACAACAGCGCCGTCGATCAAGCCTTTGGACAAGGCGTCACCCACCTGCGGCACAGGCATGCTTACCGGCGTCGCGCCGAGCATCGCAATGAATTTGTTGGTCATGCGGGTCGGCGCGCGCAGCTTCAAGCCGCGCAAGTCGGCCATGGTCCTTACCGGCGTGCTGGTCATGTGAAAGACGCCATCGCCGTGTACGTGAAAGGCCAGCGGTTTGACATCCTTGAACTCGTTGGCACTGTGCAGCTGCACGTAGTCCCACAGGGCCTTGGAGGTGGCTTCTGGGTTTTGCATCATGAAAGGCAACTCGAAGGCCTCCAAGCTGGGGAAGCGCCCGGCGGTGTATCCCGGCAAGGTCCAGACGATGTCGGCCACGCCCTCGCGCACCTGCTCAAACAGCTGCGGCGGACTGCCACCGAGTTGCATTGAAGGGTAGATCTGGCACTTGAGCCGGTTGGCCGACTCTTTGGCCACCTTGTCGCACCAAGGCGTGATCAGCAGCGTGTTGGCAAACGAGCTGGCGGGCAGGAAGAAGTGCACCTTCAGGGTCACTTCTTGCGCCACTGCTGCAGTCGTGGCCGCCAAGGCCAGGGCGAGCGCGGTAAGGGTGTTGCGCATTTTCATGGGGAATCTCCTTGTGGTTTCAAGTCAAAGAATGCACCAGCCATAAGGCCAGCGACGGGAAGATGATCAGCAGCGTCAAGCGGATGCCGTCGGTGATGAGGAAGGGCACGACGCCCTGGTAGGTCTCGACCATCGGCACGTCGCGGGCCAGGCCGTTCATGATGTAGACGTTCAGGCCCACGGGTGGAAAGATCATGCCGATCGCGCAGACGGTAAGTACCAGCGTGCCAAACCACAAGGCCTTGTCTGTGGACCCGAGCCCGAAAAAGTCCAGGCCCATGATCACCGGAAAGAGTGTGGGAACGGTCAGCAGGATCATGCTCATCTCGTCCATCACACACCCCAGGACGATGTAGAACACCATGACGCCTGCCATGATCAGCAGCGGCGAGATCTGCAAGTGTCCAACGATGTCAGCCAACTGGGCCGGCAGTTGCGACAGCGCCAGTGCGGCATTGATCATGTCGGCGCCGATGAAGATCAGAAAAATCATCCCGCTGGTCTGGGCGGTGCTGCGCACTGCGTTCACCAACTTGCTCCAGTTGATCTCACGGCGCAACAAGGTGATAACGAGGGTGAGCACCACCCCAATGGCAGCACCTTCGGTGGCGGTAAACATGCCCCCATAGATGCCACCAAAAACGACGCCGAAGATGACCACCACGGGCCATACGTTGAGCGCGGTCTGGACCAACTCTCCCGCACTGGACGGCTTGGCCACTGGAGCGTCGCCAGGGTGCAGCCGCACGGTCACGGCGATGGCAATCAGGTACCCCATGGCGGCCAGCATGGCCGGTACATAGGCGGCCAGGAACATCTTGGTGATGTTCTGTTCGGTCAGGATCGCATAGACCACCAGCGTGACCGACGGCGGCAACAATACGCCCATGGTGCCCCCGGTGGCCAGCGCAGCGGTCGCAAGGCGCCCGGAGTAGCCGATACGACGCATTTGCGGGTAGGCCACCTGGGCGATGGTAGCGGTGGTGGCAACCGTCGAACCCGAAATAGAACCAAATGCCGCGCAGGCAAGCACCCCTGCCATCGCCATGCCGCCGCGAAAGCGACCCAGCAATGCGTTGGCGAAGTCGAACAAAGCCTTGGCCAAACCGCCCTGGACGGCCAGTGCGCCCATCAGCATGAACAAGGGAATGACCGACAAGTCGTACACCGATAACCGGCCGTACACAGCGCCTTTGAGGTGCGCCAACAACGGCAGCCAACCTGACAGCAGCACATAGCCGAGCGCACCTGGCAAGAACATCGCCATGGCAATCGGCACGCGAACCGCCATCAAGACCAACATGGCACCGAACATCAGCAGGCCGATCGACATGGTGCTCACACGTGCACTCCAGCCCTACCGGCGGCCATGCGGGTGAGCTGCACCACGCCAATCAGCACGCACAGGCCAAGCCCCGGCAGCATCAGCAAGTAGGGCAGCCACAGCGGCAAGTCCATCAGCATGGAGCGCTCGCCTGCTGCGTGGATGTCAACGCAACCCACCGCCACCCGCCAACACACCAGTGCCATGACGGCCGTATAAATCACGATGCCTGCGGCATCCATCCGCGCCCGCGCCCGCGCAGAGGTGCCGGTGGTGAAAAAGTCCACGATGACGTTGGCGCGGCAGTATTGGGTGTACGGCAAAAAGGCGGCCACCACCACCGCACCGCCGAGCTGCACCAGCTCTACATCGCCCAGGATTGGGTGCATGAAAAATGCGCGGCCGATGACGCTGGTCGCGGTCATGAGCGCGATCGACAGCAGCACCAAAGCACCCATGGCCGCACTGATGTCGCACAAGCTTGCGAGCCAGTCTTGTGGCGGGGCGGCGTTCGGGGATGGATCAGACAGGGTCATTTGCCTGCACGCTGTGCTCGGGGCGGATCAGTCGATGTAAGGAAAGCCGACAGCGGCCAAAGTAACTAGCATAGCGGCGCACGCCACCGCAATGTTGCCCGTGGCCAAGGTCGCTTGGACGGTGTCCGTGCTGGCGCTGCAGTCTGCGGTGATCGCGGCCCCCACGATGTCACCGGGCTGAACTTGCGTTGCGCAGGCAGACGCTAACCCGTTTGGCGGGGACCGCTTTGGTGGCCATTGAGGAGATTCCGCAAAACGTGCTGGTGTGCGCCATGGTGTGTTTGGACTTGACCCGTTTCCACGGACAGTTTGAGCTTGTGCATTGAAGCCCGTGGATTATCTGGATTTCGTTGTTACCACTTGTTTTTTGGTGGCTCCTCCCAAAAGAAATGGGTGGCTAGTAGCTCAGTCCTGAATGGTGCCTGCGTGCGAGAAACGGAACTCAGCTTTGTGGAGCGGGTCACAGACAGTGCACCCCACCAGCACGCAAACCACCCTGCTATCGGTTCAGCTGAAGTTCGGCGCCATGGCCATCGGACTGACCAGTTTCTGGCTTAGGTTTCGGTCGGGAATCGTGTACGCCGCGAGTTTTGTGCCCATTTAGCTGCTGCACTTCGCTTTGGCTACCAAACCACCCGCCATGACCACTGCGACCATGGCCGCCGGGTTCAAGGACATGGGTGAGCCGCACGCTGCTTAGCGCTTTGTCGATGAAGTGTCGTGCCTGGGGCGCTCCCAGCTCGCGGCCGTGGTGGGCAATGTGCTGGCGGTGTGTCCAATGGTGTTGCTGTTATCGGCATAGATGCAACTGGCCAGCGGCACATCCATGATTGACGCTGCGTGTGACCGCTATGTGCTGCACTCGCTCCCACTGCTGGAGCCATCCTTTTTGTTCTCGGCCTTCACTGGCATCTTGCTGTTTTGCCGAAGCACGCTGGCTGGGTGGAGAGCTGGTTTGTGCTGAATCGGCTGCACACCGACCCCGACTACCCGAACCACCTCACCTACGACCAACATCTGCAAGCCATCGATTTAGCCTGGTTGCGGCGCACGTAGCTTGCGCGGCGTCACCATTCCGCAGCACCCCCACGTCCAGACACTAGGGCGCAGGGCATCCGCTTATTCCTGAAGTTTCGCAAATTTCTGAAACTTTGAATAGAATTCGCGCCACCCCAACCAGCCCACCACGCCCATGCCCCACGCGCTCACTCCCCTGGTCCGCAGCTTCGTCGCCCACTTTGGCGAAATGGGTAGCCGCTGGGGCATCAACCGAACGGTGGGGCAGATTTACGCGCTGATTTACGTCGCGCCGCAGGCACTCAACGCCGACGAGATCGCAGAGGCGCTGGAGTTCAGCCGCAGCAACGTCAGCATGGGCTTGAAAGAGCTGCAGGCCTGGCGGCTGGTGAAGCTGCTGCACCAGCCCGGCGACCGGCGTGAGTACTTTGAGGCACCGGGGGATGCCTGGGAGGTGTTCCGAACCCTGGCCGAGGAACGTCGACGCCGCGAAATCGAACCCACCCTGACCATGCTGCGCAACGCCCTGCTGGAAGAGCCCACCACGCCCGAGGACCGCCACGCACAAAAGCGCATGAAGGGCATGCACGACCTGATCGAGCTGATGACCAGCTGGTTCGAGGATGTGCAGCGCATTGACGCGACCACGCTGGCACAACTCATGAAGATGGGCTCCAAGGTGCAGCGCCTGCTGGAGTTCAAAGACAAACTCAAAGTCGTGCCTGGCGGGCGGGGCTGAGTTCGCGCTGTTTCGCACCTCACAAGGATTCAATTTCATGGACGCACTGGTTCTGGCCCGCATGCAATTCGCGGCCAACATCACTTTCCACATCCTGTTCCCTACGATCACGATTGCGCTGGGCTGGGCCCTACTGTTCTTCCGGCTGCGCTGGCTCAAAACGGGCGACCTCGCGTGGCTGCTGGCCTACCGGTTTTGGACCAAGGTGTTCGCGCTCAGCTTCGCCCTGGGCGTGGTCAGCGGCATCGTGATGAGCTTTCAGTTCGGCACCAACTGGCCGGGCTTTATGGAGCGGGTGGGCAATGTGGCGGGGCCGTTGTTGGGTTACGAGGTACTCACCGCCTTTTTCTTGGAGGCCACCTTTTTGGGCATCATGTTGTTCGGCCACGGCAAAGTGTCCGAGCGGGTGCATCTGGTCGCTACGGGTTTGGTGGCTTTTGGCACCACCATGAGCGCGTTTTGGATCTTGGCGCTGAACTCCTGGATGCACACGCCTGCGGGCGTGGAGATCCGCGGCGGTGAGTTTTTTGTCACCAGTTGGTTCGAGGTCGTCTTCAACCCCAGCTTCCCGTACCGGTTGGTGCACATGCTGCTGGCCAGCGGCCTGACCATGGCCTTTTTGGTAGCGGGTGTGAGCGCCTGGCAGCTTCTGCAAGGCAAGGCCAATCCCAGCACGCCGCGCGCACTGCGCTTTGGCCTGACGGTGGGTGCGGTGCTGATTCCGCTGCAAATCCTGGCGGGCGACCTGCACGGCCTGAACACCCTGACGCACCAGCCCGCCAAGGTGGCCGCCATGGAGGGCGTTTGGGAAACCCAGCGCGGCGCGCCGCTGCTGCTGTTCGCGCTGCCCGACGAGGATGAGCGCCGCAACCACTACGCGCTGGAAATCCCCAAAGGCGCGTCCTGGATCCTCACGCACGACCCCAACGGCGAGATCAAAGGCCTCAACGAATTCCAAGGGCAGCACCCGCCGGTGGCACCCGTCTTCTGGGCGTTTCGCACGATGGTGGGCACCGGCATGTTGATGCTGCTGGCGAGCTGGGGCGGACTGTGGCTGCTCAAGCGCCGCGGATGGCAGGCCGACGCACTGCCGCGCCCGGTGTTGGCTGGGCTCTCGCTCATGGCGTTCAGCGGGTGGACTGCCACCGTGGCGGGCTGGTACGTGACCGAGGTGGGCCGCCAGCCCTGGATCGTGCAGGGCTTGCTGCGGGTGGACGAGGTGGCGTCTATGGTGCCGGGCTCCCACATTGCCTTGACGCTGGCCCTGTACCTCACCGTGTACGTGGCACTCCTGCTGGCCTATGTGAGCGTGGTCAAGCACATGGCGGAAAAGCCGGTGCCCATGCCACACGACCCGCCAGGGCAACCGGGCTTGGCCCCTGGTGGCTCGGACCGCCCGGCACCGGCACACAAAGCAAACCTTGCCGCCAAAACGGGCACACAGCAGGGGGCCGGAGCATGAGCGCAATCGACTGGGCTAACGCACTGCCGGTGGTGTTTCTGGCGCTGATGGGTGTGGCCATGCTGGCCTATGTGGTGCTCGACGGCTACGACCTGGGCGTGGGCCTGCTGCTGCACCGCGCCACACCTGAGCAGCGCGACACCATGATCGCCAGCATCGGCCCCTTTTGGGACGCCAACGAGACCTGGCTGGTGCTGGGTGTGGGCATTTTGCTGATTGCCTTCCCCAAAGCGCACGGCATGGTGCTAACCGCCCTGTACTTGCCGGTGACGCTGATGCTGGTGGGCCTGGTGCTGCGCGGCGTGGCATTTGACTTTCGGGTGAAGGCGCAAGACCAGTGGAAACCGCTGTGGAACTTCGCTTTCTGGGCCGGCAGCGGCATCGCGGCGACCTCGCAAGGCTGGATGCTGGGCCGCTACATCACCGGGTTTGCGCCCGGCGACCTGGCAGTGGCCTTCGCCGCGGTGATTGCTTTGCTTTTGCCCGCCGCCTACGTGCTGCTGGGTGCCTGTTGGCTGGTGATGAAAACCGAAGGCGATCTGCAAGTGCTGGCCGTGCGCTGGGCCAAATGGGCCTGGCCACCCCTGGTGCTGGGCATGGCGCTGGTGTCCCTGGCTACGCCGGTGGTGAGCGAGACGGTGCGCAACCGCTGGTTCAGCATGCCCGAGTTCATTGCCCTGCTGCCCATTCCTTTGGCAACCCTGGCCGCCTTGGTGGTAGCGCGCGCAATGCTCAACTCCAAGTTGGTACGGGCCCACCTGTGCTGGGTGCCCTTTGTGGCGGTGGTGGCGGTGTTTCTGTTCGGCGCCATCGGTCTGGCCTACAGCCTGTTTCCCTATGTGGTGATGGACCGGCTGACCGTGTGGCAGGCGGCCAGCGCCACGTCCTCCTTGGCGGTTATCGCCATCGGGTGCGCAGTCACGGTGCCCGCCATCGTGGGCTACACCATCTTCAGCTACCGGGTGTTTGCCGGCAAGGTGCGCGAACTCCAGTACGCATAAACAATCTGGCACGCTGCGTCCGTCGGCGGCGCTCAACCTATCAGGCCAATCACCACCGCATTGGGCTCCACCGCAGCCATCGCGGTTTGGCGCAACTTGGGTTGCGTGCTGGGGTCGGCAAAGCCCACCAGTGCCAGCCCCGGCGTGATCTGCACGGACACCTCCACCCCAGCGGCACCGCTGCCACGGCGCACCACTTTGCCCCGCAGCAGGTTGACGCCACCGACACCCACAATCGTTGGGGCCACGGTCACGGCGGTGGCCTTGAACAAGGCCAGCACCTTGTCACCACAGCGCAAGCCCAGCAGCTGCAAACTCTCCAGCGTGATGCGCGAGGCGAGCTGTTGACCATCTGGCAAGACCAGCAACACGGTCGCTGCGCCTTTGGCTTTGCGCACCTCTTGCACGGTACAGGGCAACTGGTTGCGCATGCTGGTGCGAAGGCCAACCGCAGAAATAGCCCGCAAATTCAAGCCCGCGCCGCGTACCGAGCGACCAAGCTGCGCCAACACCTGCTCGCGCGCCGAACTGAGCAAGTCGGCCGCCTCCAGCACCTGCCGCCCGGCCGGTGTGAGACGGGCACCACCCCCGCCCGAACCGCCCACGGCCTTTTCCACCAAGGGCACGCCGGCCAAGTTGCTCAGGGTCTCCAGGGCCTGCCAGGCGGCTTTGTAGCTCACGCCATTGGCCCGCGCAGCTTCTGAGATGGAGCCGGCGCGGTGCATGGACCGCAGCACCTCCAAGCGCTTGTCGACCGCTGGGGCGCCTAGTACGTCATCGAAAGGGATGGTGGCTTGGGTCATGGTGTAGGCGTCCTATGGCGGCGAGATTTCGGCTTCGGTGCACGAGCGCGTTTGGGCACTGCGGCGCCGCAGCAAGGCGATCGTTGCATTGCAAGTTCGCTATTCATCAATAGAATAGCGTGAAGTTTCCGATTTCTGATTGTGACCTACCGAGTTTCCGCATGGACCGCAATGCACTTCGCCGTTTGACTACTGGCGCAATCGCCTGGGTAGCTCGCTTGGCCCCTGCACGGGTCCACACCTGGGTCCACACACGGGTCCACTCTCCATGCCTTAGCTTGGCCTATGCACTCGCAAGCACCCTCATCGCTGCCCTTGGCGCCGCCCTGCCGTCCCAAGTGGCTGCCGCCGAGGTCACGGTTGCAGTTGCTGCCAACTTCGCCGCGCCGATGAAAGCGATTGCCCAAGACTTCGAGCGCGCGTCCGGCCACAAGGTGGTCTTGGCCTTTGGGGCCACGGGCCAGTTGTACGCCCAGATCCGCAACGGTGCGCCGTTTGCCATCCTGCTGGCTGCCGACAACGAAACCCCAGCCAAACTGGAGCGCGAGGGACTTGCGGTGCCGGGCTCGCGCTTCACCTACGCCACCGGCCGGCTGGTGTTGTGGAGCGCGCAGCCGGGTTTGGTCGACGCGCACGGCACGGTGCTGCGAAACGGGCAGTTTGCGCGCATCGCCATTGCCAACCCCAAGCTCGCACCCTATGGCGCTGCAGCCCTAGAAACCTTGGCCAACATGGGTTTGCGGGAACGCACCGTACCCAATTTGGTGGAGGGCTCCAACATCACGCAGGCCTTCCAATTTGTCGCATCTGGTAACGCGCAGCTCGGCTTTGTTGCCTTGTCCCAGGTGCTGGAGAACAGCCAGCTCCGCGGGGGCTCCGCTTGGGTGGTACCTTCGTCTTTGCATGCGCCTATCTTGCAAGACGCCGTGCTGCTGCTGCCCGGCAAAGACCAGCCCGCAGCCGCGGCGCTGCTCAAGTACCTGCAAAGCGACAAGGCCAAGGCCGTGCTACGCGCCTTTGGTTACGAACCCTGAGCACTGGCAAGCCAAGCCCCGCCCAACGTAAGCAAACCAAGCGCAGCCCGACCAACCGGCCCCACCCATGTACGGCAACATCTCCCCCGAAGCTTGGCAGGCCATCGCGCTGACGGTCCAACTGGCGGCGCTCACTTCAGGGCTGCTGTTGCTCATCGCGACGCCGTTGGCCTGGTGGCTGTCGCAAACGCAGTCGCGCTGGCGCACACCCATTGGCGCGCTGGTCATGCTGCCCTTGGTCTTGCCGCCCACGGTGCTGGGCTTTTACATCTTGGTGCTGCTGGGGCCGCAGGGCTGGGTGGGCGCGGTGACGCAAGCGATTGGCCTGGGAGTGTTTTCTTTTTCGTTCACCGGTTTGCTGATTGGGTCCGTCATCTCCTCGCTGCCGTTCGCGGTGCAGCCCATCCAGTACGCGTTTGAAGCCATGGGCAAGCGCCCCATGGAAGTCGCGGCCACGCTGCGGGCGCGGCCCATCGACGCGTTTTTTTCGGTGGCGCTGCCACAGGCCCTGCCCGGCCTCTTGACCGCTACGGTGCTGAGCTTTGCGCACACGGTTGGCGAGTTCGGCATGGTGCTGATGATCGGCGGCAACATTCCCGGACAAACCCGCGTGGTTTCCACCCAAATCTACGGCCACGTCGAGGCCATGGAGTACGCCCAGGCCCACTGGTTAGCTGCTGGCATGGTGGCGTTTTCCTTTGCGGTACTGGTCGTCCTGGCGCGCCTCAAAGGCCGCCGCGACAGGGTGCTGCCATGAGCGCACCGATGAGCGAGCCGATGAGTGCAGCACCGATGAGCGAGCCGACCAGCGAGCCGCCAAACCTGCGCATCCAGATGTCCTTGGCCCGGGCAGATTTCAGATTGCAAGTTGAGCTTGCGGTGCCCGCCCGTGGCATCACTGTCGTTTTCGGACCGTCGGGTTGTGGAAAAACCACCTTGTTGCGCTGCGTGGCCGGCTTGGAAAAAGCAGACGGGCGCATCGCCATGGGCCCTGCGATCTGGCAGGACAGCGCGCGCAAGTGGTTCAAGCCGACCTGGCAACGCGAGATCGGCTACGTCTTTCAAGAAGCCAGCTTGTTCGAGCACCTCAACGTACGCCAGAACCTGCACTTTGGCTTGCGCAGGGCACCCA
>JBIIZY010000157.1:0-6773 GCA_044346035.1 Rhodoferax sp.
CATTTGCATCTGCCTGTTCATCGGTGCCATGGGCAAGTCGGCGCAGTTCCCTTTGCATGTGTGGTTGCCCGACTCCATGGAAGGCCCCACGCCCATTTCCGCCCTGATCCACGCCGCCACCATGGTCACGGCCGGCATCTTTATGGTGGCACGCATGTCGCCTTTGTTTGAGCTCAGCGATGTGGCCCTGAGCTTCGTGCTGGTGACCGGCGCGATCACCGCCTTGTTCATGGGTTTCTTGGGCATCATCCAAAACGATATCAAGCGGGTCGTGGCCTATTCCACTTTGTCGCAGTTGGGCTACATGACGGTGGCCTTGGGCGCGTCCGCGTACTCGGTGGCGGTGTTCCACCTGATGACCCACGCGTTCTTCAAAGCCTTGCTGTTTTTGGCGGCAGGCTCGGTGATCATGGGCGTGCACCACAACCAAGACATCCGCTGGATGGGCGGGCTGCGCAAGTACATGCCGTTGACCTGGATCACGTTTTTGCTGGGTTCGCTGGCGCTGATCGGCACGCCCTTGTTCTCTGGCTTTTACTCCAAGGACAGCATCATTTTGGCGGTAGGTGGAAGCCACCTGCCTGGCGCCGGCCTGGCCTACTTTGCGGTGCTGGCGGGTGTGTTTGTCACCGCGTTCTACTCCTTCCGCTTGTACTTCTTGGTGTTCCACGGCAAAGAGCGCTTTGACCAAAACCCCGATGCCCACCATGACCATGGTCATGACCCCGCCCACCAGGACGATGGCCACGGCGACCACGGCGACCACGGTGGGCACGCCCATGCCCACGTGCCGCACGAGTCTCCCGTGGTGGTGTGGTTACCGTTGGTGTTGCTGGCTATTCCTTCGGTGTTGATCGGTTACTTCACCATCGAGCCCATGCTCTTTGGCGAGTTTTTCAAAGACGCCATTTGGGTGGACCACGAGAAGCACCATGCCATGACCGGGCTGGCGCAGATCTTCCATGGCCCCTGGGCAATGGCTTTGCATGGCCTGAGCACGGCGCCGTTTTGGCTGGCGCTTGGCGGTGTGGTCACTGCCTACTACATGTACATGGTCAACCCCGCGCTTCCTGCGGCAATCAAGCGCGCGTTCATGCCGGTATTCCAATTGCTGGAGAACAAGTACTACCTTGATTGGTTCAATGAAAACGTCTTGGCGCGCGGCTCGCGGCTGATCGGCATGGGCCTGTGGAAGGGCGGTGACCAGGCCGTGATTGATGGTGGTCTGGTCAACGGGGCATGGCGGCTGGTAGCGCGTCTTGCCGGCGGTGTGCGCAAGCTGCAAACCGGTTTCTTGTACCACTACGCGCTGGTGATGATTTTGGGCATCTTTGTGCTCTTGACGTACTTCGTTTGGCTCAAGTAGGAGAAAAAAGAACATGGGATTGTTGAGCCTTGCGATCTGGACGCCGATTGCGTTCGGCGTTGTCTTGCTGGCCCTGGGCCGTGACGAGCACGCCCGGGTGGTGCGCTGGGTCGCCCTGGTGGGCGCGCTGGTTAGCTTTCTGATCACCTTGCCGCTGTATGGCCAATTTGATGTGGCTTCGTCCTCGATGCAGTTCGTAGAAAACGCGTCCTGGATTGCGCGCTTCAACGTCAACTACCACCTGGGTCTGGACGGCATTTCGTTTTGGTTTGTGCTGCTCACTGCGTTCATCACCGTGGTGGTGGTCATCGCTGGTTGGGAGGTCATCACCAGCCGGGTCAACCAGTACATGGGCGCCTTTTTGATCCTTAGCGGGCTGATGATCGGCGTGTTCTGCGCCTTGGACGGCATGCTGTTCTACGTCTTCTTTGAGGCGACCCTGATTCCCATGTACCTGATCATTGGTATCTGGGGCGGTCCCAACAAAATCTACGCGGCCTTCAAGTTTTTTCTGTACACCTTGCTGGGCTCCCTGCTCATGCTGGTGGCTCTCATATACCTCTACACCAAGTCCGGCGGCAGCTTTGATCTGGCCACCTGGCATGCACTCCCGCTTGGCAGCACCGCGCAAACGCTGATCTTCTTCGCCTTGTTTGCGGCCTTTGCCGTCAAGGTGCCAATGTGGCCAGTGCACACTTGGTTGCCCGATGTGCACGTGGAAGCCCCCACCGGCGGTTCGGCGGTGTTGGCTGCCATCATGCTCAAGCTCGGCGCATATGGTTTTCTGCGCTTTTCTCTGCCCATTGCGCCGGACGCCGCGCGCGAGTGGTCCACGCTGATGATTGCCTTGTCGCTGGTGGCGGTGGTGTACGTGGGCCTGGTCGCCCTGGTGCAGCAAGACATGAAAAAACTGGTTGCCTACTCCTCGGTGGCGCACATGGGTTTTGTGACCTTGGGCTTCTTTATGTTCAACCAGCTCGGCATTTCCGGCGGCCTGGTGCAGATGATTGCCCACGGCTTTGTCTCGGGTGCCATGTTCTTGTGCATCGGCGTGCTGTACGACCGGGTGCACTCGCGTGAAATCGCCAGTTATGGTGGTGTGGTCAACACCATGCCCAAGTTCGCTGCCTTTGCCTTGTTCTTTGCCATGGCCAACTGCGGACTGCCGGGCACCGCCGGTTTCGTGGGCGAGTGGATGGTCATCCTCGGTGCCGTCCAGTTCAACTTCTGGGTGGGCTTGGCTGCGGCGAGTGCCTTGATTTTTGGTGCCGCATACACCTTGTGGATGTTCAAGCGGGTCTACCTGGGCCCAGTTACCAACGACGACGTTCGGGGCCTGACCGACATCAACGCCCGTGAGTTTTTGATGCTGTCGCTGCTGGCGGTTGCGGTGCTGTGGATGGGGGTGCACCCCAAGCCCTTCACCGACGTGATGGACGCATCCGTCGCCCATCTGCTCCAGCAGGTCGCTGCCTCCAAGCTGAATTGAGAGAACTACGATGATTGACGATAACAGTTGGATCACGGCCTACCCAGAGATCGTTCTGCTGGTGATGGCCTGCGTGATCGCGCTGGTGGACTTGGGCGTGAAGTCTGCGCTGCGCACCCAAACGTACGTGATGACCTTGCTGACTCTGGCCGTCGTGGCGGTGTTGCAGGCCGATCTTGCGGTACGCGCAGCAACGGTGTACGGCTTTGGCAACATGGTGGTGAGCGACCCCATGGGCAACTGGCTCAAGTGCTTTGCCACCTTGGCCGTGATGGTTACGCTGGTGTACGGGCGGGTGTATGCCAGCCAGCGCGACATGCTGCGCGGCGGTGAGCTGTTTACCCTGAGCCTGTTTGCGCTGCTTGGCATTTTTGTGATGGTGTCGAGCAACAACCTGCTGGTGAGTTACATGGGTCTGGAACTGCTCACACTATCCAGTTATGCGCTGGTCGCCTTGCGCCGTGACGACGCCGTGGCCACCGAGGCGGCAATGAAGTACTTTGTGCTGGGCGCCATGGCGTCGGGCTTTTTGCTCTATGGCATGTCCATGCTCTATGGCGCTACCGGCTCGCTCGACATCAGCACGGTGTCCCAGGCCATCGCCACTGGCAATGTGCGCGAGCAGGTTTTGGTCTTCGGGCTGGTGTTTATCGTGGCCGGTCTGGCCTTTAAGCTCGGTGTGGTGCCCTTTCACATGTGGGTTCCCGACGTCTACCAGGGCGCGCCCACAGCCATCACCCTGATGATCGGCGGAGCGCCCAAGTTGGCGGCCTTTGCCATCACCATGCGCTTGCTGGTGGAGGGCATGACCCCCTTGGCCGTGGACTGGCAGCAAATGATGATGGTGCTGGCGCTTGGCTCCCTGTTGGTGGGCAACTTCGCCGCCATCATGCAGACCAACGTCAAGCGCATGCTGGCTTTTTCTACCATCTCGCAGATGGGCTTTGTGCTCCTGGGCCTCATGTCTGGCGTGGTCCCCGGCGGCACCGAGTCTGCGGCCAATGCCTACGGCGCGGCCATGTTTTACGTGGTCACTTACGTCCTGACCACATTGGCAAGCTTTGGCGTCATCTTGCTGCTGTCGCGCGAGGGCTTTGAGAGCGAGGAAATCTCTGACTTTGCCGGGCTCAATCAGCGCAGCCCTTTGTACGCCGCAGTCATGGCGCTTTCCTTGTTCTCGCTGGCCGGTATTCCGCCCATGGTGGGCTTCTTTGCCAAGCTTTCGGTCTTGGAGGCGCTGATTGCCACCGGCAGCACCTTGTCCTTGGTGCTGGCGGTGTTTGCGGTGCTGATGTCCTTGGTCGGAGCTTTTTACTACCTGCGCTTGGTCAAGGTCATGTACTTTGATCCGCCCACCACCACCACCCCGGTGCAAGCCCCTGCCGACGTGCGCGTGGTGCTGTGTGTCAACGGCGCGCTGGTGCTCTTGCTGGGCATGGCACCCGGTGGCCTGATGGCGGTGTGTGTGCAGTCGGTTCGCCAGATGCTGGCCACCTGAGTCAGTCCCCGTGGGCGCGTCCGACACCCGGTTGGTAGAGGCAAAAACCTCCGGACAAGAGATCCTCAAAGGCCACTTCCTGCACGCCTTTCGTGACACGGTGCAGCTGCCCGATGGCGCACAGGCAGTGCGCGAGTACCTGGTGCATCCCGGCGCGGTCATGGTCATTCCCCTGCTACAGGACAGCCAGGGCGAAACGCGGGTGGTGTTGGAGCGCCAGTTTCGTTATCCCGTCGGCCAGGTAATGCTTGAGTTTCCTGCGGGCAAGCTCGACCCAGGCGAGGCCGTTCTGGCCTGCGCCCAGCGCGAGCTGCGCGAGGAGACTGGCTATGTCGCCGCGCAGTGGGCGCGCGCTGGCGTGCTGCATCCCTGCATTGCCTACTCCACCGAGTTCATTGAAGTCTGGTTCGCACGCGATCTGCACTTGGGCGAACGGCAGCTCGATCCCGGTGAGTTCCTTGAGGTCTTTACCGCCACGCCACAGGAGCTGCTGCAATGGTGCGGCCAGGGCAAGGTGACGGATGCCAAAACCCTTACCGGTGCGCTGTGGTTGCAAAACGTGCTCTCGGGCAGTTGGTCGCTGGACTGGCAGGGACCCGTGGAGCCCACCGGCGCGGGAGCCAGCACGCCATGAAAGTGCTGGACCTCCAGTGCGGTGCGGGCCACGCCTTTGAGGGCTGGTTTGGCTCCGAGGACGACTTTGTGGGCCAGCGCGAGCGCGGCATGGTGCAGTGCCCCTTGTGCGCAGACGCGCAGATTCTCAAAAAGCCCAGCGCGCCGCGCCTGAACCTGCACACGGCGCGCGGACGGTCCCAGGCTGATGAGCCTGCAAGGCCAAGTGAGTTGCCCACCGCCGCGCACCTGGCGCAGGAGGTCGCCTCCCATGCCGGGCCTGCGGTGGCCCCCGAGGTGGTGGCACGCTGGATGCAACTGGCCCGCCAAATCGTCGCCCAGACCGACGATGTGGGCACCGCGTTTGCCGATGTGGCCCGCAAGATGCACTATGGCGAAACCCCAGAGCGCGCCATCCGTGGCAAGACCACCGTCGACGAGGCGCGTGCCTTGGTGGACGAAGGCATTGACATCGTGCCCTTGGTCTTGCCCGAGGCCCTGAAAGAGCCCTTGCAGTAAGCAGCGTCCGTAGGCTTGGGCCCTCCAGGTTGGCGCATCCTGGCTAGGGTCTGCACCCGCGCCAGCACCGCCTGATTTTCAGGGGTACAAACCGCGCAACTCGCGCGCATGCAAGATGCGCTTGCAGGCCACGATGAAGGTGGCGGTGCGCAAGCTCACCTTGTGGTCCTGCGCCACCGCCCACACCGCTGCAAACGCTTCTTTCATGATGCGCACCAGGCGGGCGTTGATTTCGTCCTCGCTCCAGAAAAAGCTGGAGAAATCCTGGACCCACTCAAAGTAGCTCACCGTCACGCCGCCGGCGTTGGCGATCACGTCGGGCAGCACCAAGATGTTGCGCGCTTGCAAGATGTCGTCCGCCTCTGGGGTGGTCGGTCCGTTGGCGCCTTCGATCACCAGCTTGGCCCGAATGCGACCGGCGTTGGCCGCCGTGATTTGCTGCTCCAGCGCCGCCGGAATCAGGATGTCGCACTCCACATCCCAGAAGCTGTCGTCGGGCAGCACCTCGGCACCCACGAAGCCCGCCACCGAACCGTGCGCCGCCACATGCGCCAACAAGGCCGGCACGTTCAAGCCCGACGCTTGGTAGATGGTGCCGCCGTGGTCCTGCACCGCGACCACCGTGGCGCCGGCCTGGGCAAACAGCTTGCCCGCGATGCCGCCCACATTGCCAAAGCCCTGAATCGCCACCCGCGCCTGGCTGACATCGAGCCCCATGTGGCGGGCCGCTTCCACCCCTACGGTGAATACGCCGCGCCCGGTGGCTTCGCGCCGGCCCAGCGAGCCACCCAAATCCACTGGCTTGCCGGTGACCACGCCAGTGGCGGTGGCACCTTCGTTCATGGAGTAGGTGTCCATCATCCAAGCCATGATCTGCTCGTTGGTGTTCACGTCGGGCGCTGGAATGTCTTTGGTTGGCCCGATGATGATGCCGATCTCGCTGGTGTAGCGCCGCGTCATGCGCTCCAACTCGCCGCGCGAGAGCTGCTTGGGGTCCACCCGGATGCCACCCTTGGCGCCGCCGTAGGGCACGTTGACTGCGGCGTTTTTGATGGACATCCACGCCGACAACGCCATCACTTCCGACAGCGTCACGTCTTGGTGAAAGCGCACACCGCCTTTGCCGGGTCCACGCGAGGTGTTGTGCTGCACCCGGTAGCCTTCGAAGTGGGCCACGGTGCCGTTGTCCAAGGCGATGGGCACGTCCACCACCAGCGCGCGCTTGGGGCGCTTGAGGGTTTCTGCCCAGCGCGCCAGGTGGCCCAGGTAGGGAATGACCCGGTCCACTT
>JBIIZY010000022.1:0-23658 GCA_044346035.1 Rhodoferax sp.
GGGGGGGGGGGGGGGGGGGGGGGGGGCGGGGGGGGGCGGGCGGGCCCGCGGCCGCGCCCCCCCCCCCCCCCCCCCCCCCCCCCCCCCCCCCCCCCCCCCCCCCCCAACCCTGCCACCCCCGCCAAACCGCCCTCCGAAACAACGGCCCGTCGCGCCGCCAAAGGGTGGCGCATCGCGTGCAACAGGTAGCGCCCAGTCTGCGAGTCCCCAGCGGCCTGCACATCGGCCACCGAACCCTGCGCCACCAAACGGCCGCCGCGCTTGCCCGCACTGGGGCCGATGTCGATGATGTGGTCCGCATGGCGGATCGTGTCCTCGTCGTGCTCCACCACCACCAGGGTGTTGCCCTGGTCGCTCAGAGTTTGCAGCGCACCCAGCAACACCTTGTTGTCGCGCGGGTGCAAGCCAATGGTGGGCTCGTCCAACACGTAGCACACACCCTGCAAATTGCTGCCCAGTTGGGCCGCCAACCGAATGCGCTGCGCCTCGCCGCCACTCAGCGTGGGCGCGCCACGGTCCAGGGTCAGGTAGCCCAGACCCACGGCCTCCAAAAACTCCAAGCGGCTCCTGATTTCGGGCACCAGGTCGCGGGCAATGTCGGCTTCGCGCTGCGACATGCCGCCCGCTGCTTGCAGCGTCTGCACCCAGGCGCGCACATCGCCCACGCTCAGGCGGGCAATGTCGGTGATACCCACACCCGCAAAGCGCACCGCGCGCGCGGTGGCGTTGAGCCGGGTTCCTTGGCAACTGGGGCAGGCGGTGTCGACCAAGTCTTCGACATCGGCCTCGGCAAAAGTTTGCTCGCGGCCTTGGTGGTTGTCGTCTTTGACTGAGTCGTCAAACACCTTGCGCTGGTCCTTGGTCAGGGCCACGCCGGTGCCCACGCAATCTGGGCACCAGCCGTGCTTGCTGTTGTAGCTAAACAGGCGCGGGTCCAGCTCGGCATACGAGGTGGCGCACACCGGGCAGGCGCGCTTGGACGAAAAGGTCTGCAAGGTGCCTATGCCCGCCGTCGGCGTGCCTGCGGCCAGCGCTTCGCGCAGGCCCTCTAAGTTACTGAGCACCTGCACCACGCCCTTGCCGTGGGTCAGCGCAGCAGCCAGTGCGGCGCGCAGGGCTTGCTCGTTGGCAGGGTCCACGTCGAGGCTGGCCACCGGCAGCTCGATATGGTGCTCCTTGAACCGGTCGATGCGCGGAAAGCCGGTGGTGGGCAAAAAATTGCCATCCACCCGCAAGTGGGTGAAGCCGCGCGGGCGCGCCCAGTCGGCCAGCTCGGTGTACACGCCCTTGCGCCCCACCACCAGCGGCGCCAAGAGCCCAATGTGCTGACCCCGGTAGTTTTTGAGCAACTGCGCGGCAATGCTGTCGGGCGTCTGCGGCGCCACCGCTGCGCCGTCTTTGGTGCAGTGCTGGATGCCCAGCTTTACATACAGCAAACGCAAAAAGTGCCACACCTCGGTGGTGGTGCCCACGGTGGACTTGCGACCACCGCGCGAGAGCCGCTGCTCAATGGCCACGGTCGGCGGAATGCCATACACCGCGTCCACCTCGGGCCGGCCTGCGGGCTGCACGATAGAGCGGGCGTAGGCGTTGAGGCTTTCCAGGTAGCGGCGCTGACCCTCGTTGAACAAGATGTCAAAGGCCAAGGTCGATTTGCCCGAACCCGATACGCCGGTGACGACGCTGAACTTGCCACGCGGGATGTCCACGCTCAGGGACTTGAGGTTGTGCTCCTTGGCGTTGACGATGCGGATGAAACCATTTCCCCCCTCGCTCCCCCCGCCCTCTCTCGCCCCCGCCGGGGCGAAAGAGGGAGCCTTAACAGCCACATTTGACCGCGCGGTTGCAGGGAGGGAATTACCAGCCAAGGTCTCGGTCCCGGGCTCGCCGGTGTATCCATCGGTGCGAGCCGATTTGGCCACCGCGAATGGAGCGGCCTCAGCGTCTTGCACTCGCAAACCCTCGGCGTTGGATGGGCTTGCGCCCAGAGCCGATTTGCTACTCGCGAAGCGAGTTGATGAGGCACTGGGCGCAAGCCCGTCCAACGCAGCGCCAGCAAACCCTTCCAACACAGCGCCAGCAAACCCTTCCAACCCAGCGACCGAAATGCCCCCGGCCTGCGCCGCCAACGCATACCCATCCGCCGCCGCAAACTCCCGCACCGCATGCACCACCCCCATGGCCGCCGCGTACTCTCGCAGCGCCCGTCCGGTGTGCGAAGTCGGGTGCAGCAACACCTCCTCCGGCGTACCCACAGCCACCACCAAGCCGCCGCCCTCGCCACCTTCTGGTCCCAGGTCGATCAGCCAGTCGCTGGACCGAATCACATCGAGGTTGTGCTCAATCACCAACAGCGAATGCCCCGCGTCGAGCAGCTTGCGCAGTGCCCGCATCAGCTTGGCGATGTCGTCGAAATGCAGGCCGGTGGTGGGCTCGTCGAGCATGAACAGCGTGCCGCGTTTGGCCGTGGCTTGGCGGCTGGCGGTGCTGCCTTTGGCGGCCTCGGCCAGAAAGCCGGCCAACTTCAGCCGCTGCGCCTCGCCGCCTGAGAGCGTGGGCACCGGCTGGCCCAGCTTGACGTACTCCAACCCCACATCGGCGATGGGTTGCAGCGCACGGAGGACCTCGCGGTCGGCGTGAAAAATCTGGGTGGCCTCGCTGACGGTGAGGTCCAGCACATCGGCCACGTTGAGCTGGCGCAGGCCGCCCACTGCGCCCGCAACGCCGCGCGCAATCGTTACTTCCAAAATTTCCGGGCGGTAGCGCTTGCCATCGCAGTCGGGGCAGCGTAGGTACACGTCGCTCAAAAACTGCATCTCGATGTGCTCAAAGCCCGAGCCGCCGCAGCCCGGGCAGCGTCCGTCGCCGCTGTTGAAGCTGAACTTGCTGGCGGTGTAGCTGCGCTCGCGCGCCAAGTCGGCGTTGGCAAACAGCTCGCGGATGGCGTCCCACGCGCCCACGTAGCTCACCGGATTGGAGCGCGCGGTTTTGCCAATCGGCGACTGGTCCACAAACACCACCTCGCTGATCAGCTCGGCCCCCAAGAGCCGCCTGTGTGCGCCCGGCGTTTCGGTGGCCTTGCCAAAGTGGCGCAAAAGCGCGGGCGCCAGCACATCCTGCACCAAGGTGGACTTGCCGGAGCCACTCACCCCGGTCACGCACACCAAACGCTGGAGTGGAATTTCGACATCGATGTTTTTCAGGTTGTGCTCGGTGGCGCCCTCCAGCACCAAGCGCGGCGTGCCAGCCACCACCATGCGCTTAAAGCCCATGCCCACCTGTTTGCGCCCACCCAGGTACGCACCGGTCAGCGTGTCCGCGGCTTTGAGCGCTTCGGTGCTGCCATCAAACACAATCTGCCCGCCCTTTTCGCCGGGGCCGGGGCCCATGTCGATCATGCGGTCGGCGGCCAGCATGACGGCAGGGTCGTGCTCCACCACCACCAGGGTGTTGCCAGCATCGCGCAGGCGCTGCATGGCGACGATGATGCGGTGCATGTCGCGCGGGTGCAGCCCGATGCTGGGCTCGTCCAACACAAACAAGGTGTTGACCAGCGAGGTGCCCAAAGCGGTGGTCAGGTTGATCCGCTGCACCTCACCGCCACTCAAGGTGCGGCTTTGGCGGTCCAGCGTGAGGTAGCCGATTCCCACGTCGCACAGGTACTTGAGGCGGGTGCCGACTTCGTCAAACAGCAGCTTGAGCGTTTTGCGTTCGGATTCGGTGGTGCTTGATGCTGCTTGCGTCAGATGGGCCGAAGGTGGTGCGCTGTGCTCCGGCGTTGGTACAGCGTTGCTCAGATCGGCTGTGGATACAACTTTCTCCGGCTGGGCTGCGGGCGGGGCGGCGCCGGGCGCCTCATACAGCTGCTGCGCATCTGCTAAATCGGCTCGCAGCGCCTCCCCGCTCGCAGCCTGGTTGTGCACGCGGTCGGAAACCAAAGAAGTCTGTGCAGCCTGTGAAGACTCGGTAAGTAGAGAAGTCAACGCAGCAGTGGGTAGCCCGGCATTCCCTCCCCCCGAGCGCGAAGCGGAGCTGGCGGTGTCGGTGGGGGCCTTTTGGCCCCCCGCGAGGGGGGTTGCGGCGCCCCCCGCCCCCACCGCCAGCTCCGCCTCCGCCTCCGCCTCCGCCCCAGCCCCAGCCCCAGCCCCAGCTCGCAACGCCGCCAGCTCCGCCTCCCCAAGACGCAACTGCAAAGAATCAAAAAACCTTCGCAGCTTGTCCAAGGGCAACAACATCATGTCGTGCAAACACAGCCCCGGCAAAGCCTCCAACTGCGCGCGTGACCAGCGCACACCTTGCGGCATAAAACGCTGCTCCGGTGGCAACACCGCATCGGCCTGCGCCTTGGAGCCAATGCGCCACAACAAACTCTCCGTCTTCAGGCGCGCGCCGCCGCACGTGGCGCACGGCGTGTAGCTGCGGTACTTGGACAACAGCACCCGGATGTGCATCTTGTACGCCTTGGACTCCAGGTACTCGAAAAACCGGTCCACCCCGTACCACTGCTGGTTCCACTTGCCATTCCATTGCGGCGAACCCTTGAGCACCCAAGCCTGCTGCTCTGGCGTGAGCTTGTACCAAGGCGTGTCGCGCGGAATGCCGGCGGCTTCGGCGTGGCGCATCAGATCGTCCTGGCACTCTTGCCATGCCGGTGTCTGCATCGGCTTGATGGCACCGGCGCGCAAGGTCAGCTTGTCGTTCGGAATCACCAGCCCGTAGTCCACCCCGACCACCCGGCCAAAGCCGCGGCAGCTTTCGCAAGCGCCCACGGCGGAGTTGAACGAAAACATGGACGCAATCGGGTCGGCATACCGCAGGTCGCTTTGCGGGCAGTGCAGGCCCGTGGAAAAGCGCAGGCTGGGAGACGCAGGCGCCGTGCCATCGGCGTCCAACACATAGACATTGAGGCGGCCGCTGCCGCGCTTTTGGGCCAGCTCAATCGCCTCGACCACCCGGACCCGGTCCACACTACCCAAGCGAAAGCGGTCGGCCACCACATCAAGCACCTTGCGCGGCCCGCTGGGTGTGGCCACCTCGCGCTCGGACTGGACCCGGGTGAAGCCACTGGCGGCCAGCCACTGCGTCAGCTCCTCTGCGCTGGTCGCGGCGGGCAGCTCGACTGGAAAGGTCAGCACCACGCGCGGGGCTTCGCTGCCGCCAAAACGGCGACGCAGTTCGGCGTAGATCGTGTCTGGCGTGTCGTGCTGCACCGGCAGGGCGGTGTACTGGTCAAACAGGCTGCCGGCGCGGGCGAACAGGAGCTTGAGGTGGTCGTTGAGCTCCGTCATCGTGCCCACGGTGGAGCGGCTGGAGCGCACCGGGTTGGTCTGGTCGATGGCAATCGCTGGCGGCACGCCCTCGACCTTGTCGACCGCCGGCTTGTCCATGCGGTCCAAAAACTGGCGGGCGTAGGCCGAGAAGGTTTCTACGTAGCGGCGCTGGCCTTCGGCGTACAGCGTGTCAAACACCAGGCTGGACTTGCCCGAGCCACTGGGGCCGGTGACCACCGTGAGCTCGCCGGTGCGGATGTCGAGGTCCAGGTTTTTTAGGTTGTGCTGCCGCGCCCCGCGGATGCGGATGGTGCCCTGGGACATAGGTGGGTGCTCTCGGTAGATGGGAGCAACATTTTAGGGAGTGCAGGCGCTGGCGAATTTCCCGCTGCAAGGGGCAACGGGGGTCCGCTTAGGCACGACACGCCCACGGCACGGCGCTCCCAGCGCCGATGGCACTTATTGGCGGTCGAGCGGCGACGCGTTCCGCCGCTTGACCTGCCGATTAAGGCGCGCTGGCAGCAGAAGCCGGTGCAGCCGGTGCTGCAGGTGCTGCGGGTGCAGCAGGTGCAGCGGCTTCGGTGTGCGTCACGTCACCGTGCTTTTCGCCGCCCATGTCAATGTCGCCGCCCTTGCTCAGAATGAAGAGCGCCAGACCGGCAAAGATCGCAAAACCAACAGCAATTTTCCACATAGCAGTTCCTTCAAAAAAAAGGCCCCCGCACGGAGAGCCCAGAAACTGCCCCGGCCGTCTGGCCGGGGCATTCACTCATACCTCTAGCGCAACATTCAATCGTTGGCGTAGATGTCCACGTCTTTGGTTTCGCGGATGAACAGGCCACCTATTACCACCGTCGCAGCGGCAATGATGATGGGGTACCACAGGCCGTTGTACATGTTGCCGGTCTGCGCCACGATGGCAAACGCCGTGGTGGGCAGCAAGCCGCCAAACCAGCCGTTGCCGATGTGGTAGGGCAAGCTCATCGAGGTGTAGCGGATGCGGGTGGGGAACATCTCCACCAGCATGGCGGCAATGGGGCCGTACACCATAGTCACTAGCAGCACCAGGTAAGTCAGGATGATGACGACCATGACCTTGTCAAACTTGGCCATGTCGGCCTTGGCGGGGTAGCCCGCTGCCTTGAGTGCAGCACCCAGGTTGGAACCCAGCAAGGTGGCCGAGGCGGTCTTTTCGTTGCCCAGATCCGCCACCGTCTTTTTGGCAGCGGCCACAGCTTTTTCGTCCACCGGGCTGGCAGCAGACAGCTCAGCGAGCTTGGCTTCTGCCTTGGCCTTGGCGGCGGCGATTTCTTCCGGGCTGTACTTGACGTTGACCACGGTCTCGCCGACCTTGATTACTGCAGGCGTGCCAGCGGGAGCGGCGATGTTTTCATAGGACACCGACGCGCCGGCCAGACGTTGCTTGGCAATGTCGCACGACGAGGTGAACTTTTTGGTGCCGGTGGGGTTGAACTGGAACGAGCACTCTGCGGGGTCCGCAGTGACCGTCACCTTGGCGGCTTGTTGGGCGGCATGCAGGTCGGGGTTGGCGGCCTTGGTCAGCGCCTCAAACACCGGGAAGTACGTCAGCGCGGCCAACAGGCAACCGGCCAAGATGATGGGCTTGCGGCCGATCTTGTCCGACAGCGCGCCAAACACGATGAAGAAGGGTGTGCCGATGATCAGCGAGATTGCCACCATGATGTTGGCGGTGGGGCCGTCGACCTTGAGCGCCTGGGTCAGGAAGAAAAGCGCGTAGAACTGGCCGGAATACCACACCACGGCCTGGCCTGCGGTCAAACCGATGAGGGCCAGGATCACGATCTTGAGGTTTTTCCACTGGCCGAAGGACTCGGACAAGGGTGCCTTGGAGGTTTTGCCCTCGGCCTTCATTTTGGCAAAGGCGGGCGACTCGTTCATGCTCAGGCGGATGTACACCGACACACCCAACAGCAAGATGGAGACCAAGAACGGAACACGCCAGCCCCAGTCACCGAACGCCTCCTCACCGATCAAAGTGCGGGTGCCCAAAATCACCATCAGCGACAGGAACAGGCCCAGCGTTGCGGTGGTTTGAATCCAGGCGGTGTACGCGCCGCGCTTGCCGTGCGGTGCGTGCTCGGCCACGTAGGTTGCAGCACCGCCGTATTCACCGCCAAGTGCCAGGCCTTGCAACAGGCGCAACACGATCAGGATCACCGGAGCGGCCACGCCGATCGCAGCGTAGTTGGGCAAGATACCCACGATGAAGGTGGACAGGCCCATGATCAGGATGGTCACCAAGAAGGTGTACTTGCGCCCAATCATGTCGCCCAAACGGCCAAACACCAACGCGCCAAAAGGGCGCACGATGAAGCCGGCGGCAAACGCCAACAGCGCGAAGATGAAAGCCGAGCCTTCGTCCAAACCGCTGAAGAACTGCTTGGCAATGATGGCTGCCAAGGAACCGTACAGGTAGAAGTCGTACCACTCAAAAACGGTACCGAGCGAGGAAGCGAAGATAACTTTCTTCTCTTCCGCCGACATCGGCCGCGGCGCTGCTGCTGTTGCCATAGTTGTGTCTCCAAAAAATTAGTCCACCAAACACCGAACCCGGTGTTTGGTGGACTATCACTGGAGGGACTGACTGCACTCTGACTCCATCCTTGCGCAAACTTACGCGTGACTGAACGCGGGCTTACGGCTTGGGTAGTAACCCTTGGCTTGGCTTCCTTGATGTGAAAAATTGCGCCTGAACTGGCCCAAATGTGCAGGTGTGGCTGCTGTCTGCGCGCCCGCTTGTCAGCAAATTTTTTTAAGGACGCGCCGCGACTGGCAGTGCGTCGCCTTCCAAGTGGCTGCGCAGCATGGGCAGCGCGTCTTGGCCCCAAAACACCTGGCCGTCCACCACGAAAGTGGGCACACCGAACACGCCCTGCGCGATGGCAGCAGCACCATGCGCTTGCAGCTGGGCCTTCACGTCCGCACTGCGTGGATCGCGCGCGGGTGCAAGCAGCTCGGTGAGCACGTGCAGCCGCTCTGCGCTGGCCGCGTCCGCGCCGCCATTCCACACATGGCGAAACAGGGTTTCGCACACATAGCGGTTGGGCAAGCCTGCAGGGTCGCTGGCCACGGCCAGGCGCAGCAGGCCCAGTGGGTTGAACGGGTGCTGCGCGGGAAATTGCAAGGGAACACCGTCGCGCTGCGCCAGCCAAAGTACCTGCCGGTGCATCCAGTCGCGTTTGGCCGGAATTTCGGCCGGACCCAACTGGCCATGGTGCTTGAGCAAACCGGCAAACAACACCGGCTGGTAGCTGACCGCATAGCTCAACCCAAGCAACGCCTTGGGCAATGCTTCAAACGCGAGGTAGGCGTAGGGCGAAATGAAGTCCAGGAAAAAAGTGATCTGCTTCACACCGCCTCCGAAGCTGCGCGCTGCGCAATACGGGCCCACACCTGCCGTTTGTCGGCGTCACTGGCTTGGGCCCACTGGCAGATCTCGTCCATGGTGCGAAAACAACCCTCGCACAAGGCAGACTTGGGGTCCATGCGGCACACCGAAATACAAGGCGATGGCACGGCGCCTGCACCTAAGCGTGCCTGCCGGGCACGCGCCAGCAACCAGGCCGAAGCCTGCCCGGAAGTTGCGGGCAGCAAGCCCTCGCCATCGCGCCGGGCACCCTCGGGCGCTGGGGTGGAGGCAGCGTTGCGCACCTCAGTGTCCCCGCTTGGCCAACAGCGCGTTGGCCGCGCGCGACTGGGGTTTGCGCCCCAGCGCGTCGCTGATGAATTGGCCTGCGTCCACCAGCTTGTCGAGGTCGATGCCCGTCTCGATGCCCATGCCGTGCAACAAATACACCACGTCTTCGGTGGCCACATTGCCGGTCGCACCCTTGGCATACGGGCAACCGCCCAGCCCCGCCACCGAGGTGTCGAACTGCCAAATGCCCATCTCCAGGCAACGCAAGGTGTTGGCCACCGCCTGGCCATAGGTGTCGTGAAAGTGGCCGGCCACGGCCTGGATGTCGTAATGCTGGAGCGCAGCTTCCATGGCGCGCTGCACCTTCAGTGGCGTGCCCACGCCGATGGTGTCGGCCACGCCCACGTGCTCCACGCCGATTTCGCGCATCAGCCGGGCCACCAGCCCGACCCGCTCGGGGGCCACCTCGCCCTCGTACGGGCAGCCCACGGCGCAGGAGATGGCGCTGCGCACTGCAATGCCTTGCGCCTTGGCTGCCTGCACCACCGGGCGAAAGCGCTCGATGCTCTCGGCAATCGAGCAGTTGATGTTCTTTTGGCTAAAGGCCTCGCTGGCCGAGGCAAACACCACGATCTCGTCGGGCTGGGTGGCCGCTGCGGCCAGGTAGCCTTGCATATTGGGGGTGAGCACCGCGTAGCGCACACCGGGTTTGCGGGCGATACCGGCCATCACCTCGGCGTTGTCTGCCATTTGCGGCACCCACTTGGGCGAGACAAAGCTGGTGACTTCAATCTCGGTCAGACCGGCGGCTTGCAAGCGGTGCACCAACTCGACCTTGACCGCCGTGTCCACCGGCTGCTTTTCGTTTTGCAGTCCGTCACGCGGACCGACTTCCACCAATTTGACGCGTGTGGGCAGTGCCATGGTTTCCTCAGGTGGTTGGTGCTCAGTAGCCGCGTTGCAAGTCCACCTCGCCGCGCACCGGCAGGGACTGCTCTAGCGCGGCGATTTTGCCAGCGATCTGGGCGATGCTCTCGGCGAGCAAGGTGCGCGCAGCGATGTGCGGCGTGACCGTGATTTTGGGGTGCGTCCAAAACGGGTGCGCGCTGGGCAGGGGCTCGGTGCGGAACACATCGAGCGTGGCGCCCGCCAGGTGGCCGCTGTCGATCAGGGCCAGCAAGTCTTCATCCACCACGTGCGCGCCACGCGCCACGTTGATCAGGTAGCCACCGGGCTGCAGCAGCGACAGCCGCGCGCCGTTGAGCAGGTCGCGCGTGTCCGGCGTCAATGGCAACAGACACACCAGCACGCGGCTGGCGGCCAGAAAGGCGGGCAAATCCTGGGCGCCACAGAAGCTTTGCACGCCGGGCAGTTGCTTGGCGCTGCGGCTCCAGCCCTTGACTGGGAAGCCCAGTGCCGCCACCGCGCGTGCCACCTGCTCGCCCAGCACGCCCAGCCCCAAGATGCCCACCGGACAGTCCACAGCGGTCAGCGCGTCGTGTTGCGTCCATTGGGCGCGCGCGGCCTGCTGCGCGTAGCGGGCAAAGCCGCGGGTGTAGCGAAGGAGCGCGTGGCACACGTACTCGGCCATCTGCACCGCCATGCCCGCGTCGTCGAGCCGGACGATGCGCAAGTGCGGCGGCAGGCGCAAGCGCATCAGCGCATCCACCCCGGCGCCGGTGTTAAAGACCGCCTTGAGCTGGGTTTGCTCGTCAAAAAACGCCTGGGGTGGCGCCCACACCACCGCGTAGTCTGCCAAGGATGCGCCGCTGTGCCACAGCGACACCTCGGCCTGGGGCAGCGCCGCGCGCAATCCGTCGAGCCACTCAGACGCGCTGGTGTCGGCACAACAAAACGTGATACGCATGGCGCGGCTCAGTCTGCGCGCTGCAAGCGCAGCAGTTCCGCGCCTTCGGCGACCTGGTCGCCGGGGGCAAACAACAGCTCGGCCACCGTGCCGTCAGCCGGGGCGGCGATGGTGTGCTCCATCTTCATCGCCTCCAGTACCGCCAGTGCCTGGCCTTTGGCCACCACATCACCGGGGCGCACCGCAAAGGACACCACCTTGCCCGGCATGGGCGCAGTCAAGCGGCCGCCCTCGGCATGCGCAGCACCGGCGTGCGCCAGCAAGTCAAGCACCGTGATCTCGGTAGCGCCTTGGGGGGTGAAAACATGGTGCACTTCGCCGTGACGGTACACCCAGGCCAAGACGCGCTGTGGGCCGACCACCAGGTCCAGCGCGCCACGGGCTGTGCGCTCGAAATGCAGTGCCGCGCTACGGCCTTGCACCACCACATGCAAGCCGCCTGCGCCACCGCGCACCAGCTGCACCGTGTGCGCGTCACCGTGATAACGCAGCGCGAAGCTGCGCTCGCTGGGTCCAAACGCGCGCCAGCCGTCGCGCCGGGCCCAGGGGTCGGTCCAGCCCGTTCCATCGGGCACGGCAGCCGCGTCCTGCTCGGCGGCCAAGGTGCTGGCGACCAAGGCCGCAGCGGCCAGGGGCAGGCCGACCTTGTCCTGGTCAAACAGCACCGCAGCCTCGCGCGCGATCAGCCCGGTGTCGAGCTGCGCCTGCGCGAAAGAAGGACAAGCCACCACATGGCGCAGAAACTGCACGTTGGTGGCCAGGCCCACGATGTGGGTGGCGGCCAGCGCCGCGTCTAACCGCGCCAGCGCCTCGGCGCGGGTGGCACCGTGCACGATCAGCTTGGCCACCATGGAGTCGTAGAAGGGGCTGATGGTGTCGCCCTCGCGCACGCCGTCGTCGAAGCGCACTGCGCCGCGCTCGAACGCCACGTGCGGCGGCTTGCGGTACACCGCCAGCCGGCCGGTGGCTGGCAGGAACTGCTTGTCCGGATTTTCTGCGCAGATGCGCGCCTCGATGGCGTGGCCATGGATCTTCAGATCGCTTTGTTGCAGCGGCAGCGGCTCACCGCTGGCCACGCGCAACTGCCACTCCACCAGATCCAGCCCGGTAATGGCCTCGGTCACCGGGTGCTCCACCTGCAGCCGGGTGTTCATCTCCATGAAGTAGAACTGCATTTGGTCGGGCTTCTCGTAGCCGCCCGGCTGCTCGACGATGAACTCCACGGTGCCTGCGCCCACGTAGTTCACCGCCTTGGCCGCAGCCACTGCGGCCTCGCCCATGCGCTGGCGCAGCGCGGGCGTCATGCCCGGCGCGGGTGCTTCTTCCAGCACCTTTTGGTGGCGCCGCTGCACCGAGCAGTCACGCTCGAACAGGTACACGCAGTTGCCCTGCGTATCGCCAAACACCTGGATCTCGATATGGCGCGGGCGCTGAACGTACTTTTCGATCAGCACCGCGTCGCTGCCAAAGCTGTTGATGGCTTCGCGCTGGCACGATGCGAGCGCCGCCGCAAAGTCCTCGGCCCGGTCCACTGCGCGCATGCCCTTGCCACCGCCGCCCGCGCTGGCCTTGATCAGCACCGGGTAGCCAATGCGGTCAGCCTCGCGCTGCAGCAGCGCGGGGTCCTGATCGGCAGCGTGGTAGCCGGGCACCAGCGGTACACCGGCGCGCTCCATCAGGCGCTTGGACTCGGCCTTCAGCCCCATGGCCTGGATGGCCAGTGCGGGTGGCCCAATGAAGACCAAGCCCGCCTTGGCGCAGGCGTCGGCAAAGGCCTCGTTCTCGCTTAGAAAGCCGTAACCGGGGTGGATGGCCAGCGCGCCCGTGGCCTGTGCGGCCGCGATGATGCGCTCCCACTGCAGGTAGCTTTGCTTGGGCGCGCTGTCGCCCACGTGCACCGACTCGTCGCACGCTGCCACGTGCTGGGCATGGGCGTCGGCGTCGGAGTACACGGCCACGGTGCGCACGCCCAGGCGGCGGGCGGTGGCAGCCACGCGGCAGGCGATTTCGCCGCGGTTGGCAATCAGTATCTTGGTGAACATGCGTGGGGCCTCGGTTACATACGGAACACGCCAAACTGGGTGTCGGCAATCGGTGCATTCAAAGAGGCACTGAGGCCCAAACCCAGCACCCGGCGCGTATCGGCCGGGTCGATGATGCCGTCGTCCCACAAACGGGCGCTGGCGTAATAGGGGTGGCCCTGTTCCTCGTACTGGCGGCGGATCGGGGCTTTGAAGGCTTCTTCCTCCTCCATGCTCCAGGTCCCACCCTTGGCCTCCAGCCCATCGCGTTTGACCGTGGCCAGCACGCTGGCGGCCTGCTCGCCGCCCATGACGCTGATGCGCGCGTTGGGCCACATCCACAAAAAGCGCGGACCGAACGCGCGACCGCACATACCGTAGTTGCCCGCCCCAAAGCTGCCGCCGATGATGACGGTGAACTTCGGCACCGCCGCCGTCGCAACCGCGGTGACCATCTTGGCGCCGTTGCGGGCGATGCCTTCGTTCTCGTACTTACGACCCACCATGAAGCCGGTGATGTTTTGCAAGAACACCAAGGGGATCTTGCGCTGGCAGCACAGCTCGATGAAGTGCGCGCCCTTGAGCGCCGACTCAGAAAACAAAATGCCGTTGTTGGCGATGATGCCCACCGGCATGCCCTCGATGTGGGCAAAGCCGCACACCAGCGTGGCACCATAGCGTGGCTTGAACTCGTGCAGCTCCGAGGCATCGACGATGCGGGCGATGATCTCGCGCACATCAAAGGGCTTGCGGGTGTCTACAGGGATCACGCCATACAGCTCTTCGGCGGGGAAGCGCGGCGGCTGGGGCGCTTGGGTGCGCACCGGCAGGACCTTGGTTTTGTTGAGCCGGGACACCGCTTCGCGCGCCAGGGCGAGCGCGTGTACATCGTCGCTGGCCAGGTGGTCGGCCACGCCGGAGAGCCGCGTGTGCACATCGCCACCACCCAAGTCTTCGGCGCTGACGACCTCGCCGGTGGCGGCCTTCACCAGCGGCGGACCGCCCAGAAAAATGGTGCCTTGCTTGTTGACGATGATGGTCTCGTCACTCATGGCCGGCACGTAGGCGCCACCAGCGGTGCAGCTGCCCATGACCACCGCGATTTGTGCAATGCCTTGGGCGCTCATGTTCGCTTGGTTGAAGAAGATGCGCCCAAAGTGGTCGCGGTCAGGAAACACCTCGTCCTGGTTGGGCAGGTTGGCGCCGCCCGAGTCCACCAAGTAGATGCAGGGCAGGTGGTTTTGCGCTGCCACCTCCTGCGCACGCAGGTGCTTTTTGACGGTCAAGGGAAAGTAGGTGCCGCCTTTGACGGTGGCGTCGTTGCACACCACCATGCAATCCACGCCACTGACGCGGCCGATGCCTGCGATGACCCCGGCGCAGGGCGCGCTGTCGGTGCCGTCGCGGTCGGGGTACATGCCCAGTGCAGCCAGTGGTGACAGTTCCAAAAACGGCGTGCCGGGGTCCAGCAGCATGGCCACGCGCTGGCGCGGCAGCAGCTTCCCGCGCGCGGTGTGTTTGGCGCGCGCCGCCTCGCCCCCGCCGAGCGCGGCCTGCTGCAAGCGCGCTTGCAGGTCTGCCACCCACGCCCGCATGGCGGCAGCGTTGGCCAAAAAGTCTGCAGAGCGGGCGTTGAGTTGGGTGTCTAGCGCGGCCATGGTGTCTCCGTTAGGGGGTCGTGTGCGGTGCGAATCGCTGGGTTTAACCGGGGCTGCGCACCTCGGTGGGCGCGCCTTGTTTGACCCACTCGGTGAAGCCACCTTCGATATGCGCCACGTTGCGCATGCCCATGTCTTGCAGCGTCTTGGCGGCCAGCGCACTGCGCCAACCGGCGCCACAGTAGAGGATGAACTCGGTGGTCTCGCTGGCAAACACCGGCTTGAAGTACGGTGACGCGGGATCGACCCAGAACTCCAGCATGCAGCGCGGCGCGTGGTAGGCGCCCACCACAGTGCCGCCTTTGAGCTCGCGCACATCACGGATGTCCACGATCTGCACGTTCGGGTCGCTCAGCCGCGCCTGTACCTGCGCGACGGTGTAGGTGGTGACTTCGGCCATGGCTTGCGCCACGAGGCTGCTGGCGGATCGGGTAATGGGCATAGGGTACTTTCAAAAATGAAGGGGCTTATCCGGCGTTGGCGATCCAATTGCCGTCCACGCTGGCCGCGCCCGTGCGCAACAGGTCCTGAACCACATGCGCAAGCTGCTCTTCCAGCGGCAGATCGGGGTACTCCTGGGCCAGCACAGACCGCAGGTAGGGCGTGTGGCGGGCCCAGTCGGTCAGCGCCGCGCGCTGCATGCGCTGCGCTTCCAACAGCTTGAATTTGAGCAGCACCTTGGCTGCGTACTGGCGGTGCTTGGACGGGCTGGCGGCAAATCCATCGAGCCGCTTGCGGGCGTAGGCAATCGCCTCGGCAATGCCCCGCGAAAACGGTGCGCCGTGGCCGGGCAGCACCAGCGCGGGTTGGAGCGCCTCAATCATGTCCAAGGTCTGTGCCACCTCGTCGAAGGCAGCCATGCTGTCGAGCTCGGGAAACACCACGCCAAAACCGCGCTCCCACAGGGCGTCTGCCGAAATCAGGGTGCGGCTGGCAGGCTCGAACAAGATGACCGAATGCGGGTCGTGCCCCGGCGCGGCATGCACCTGCCAAAGGTGCATGCCCAGGCGCAGCTCGGATGGGGCGCGCAAGGTGGCATCGAAGGCAAACTGCGGGCAGGTCTGGCCGGTGGTGCTGTAGCCCAAGGCGCCCTCATCCCAGCGCGCAACTTCAGGGGCCAGCCCCGGCGGGATCAGGGTTTGCAGCGCCGGGTAGGCGGCCTGCAAGGCGGCGTTGCCGCCGCAGTGGTCGCTGTGCAAATGGGTGTTGACCAGCAGGTCGGGGGCGCGCCCGTGCAGCGCCGCGCCCACCAGCGCCAGCGTCTGCGGCGCGTGCAGGCCGTAGCCGCTGTCCACCAGGGCCGCGTTGTCGGGCCCCACCAGCACGATGCAGTTGGAGGACAGCCAGCCGCGCTCAAGCACTGCCACGCCCGCAGGCAGTGCGCTGGTGTGGGGTGCCATGTGGGGTGCCATGTGGGGTGCCATGTGGGGGACCAGGGTGCTGCGCGCGGTGGAATGTGCGGTTGCGGTTGCGGTTGCGGTTGCGGTTGCGGTTGCGTGTGCAGTGGCAGCTAGGTTTCTTTGGCCCGATGCTGCATCAGGCCAGCGCGCGCTGGATGATGATTTTCTGCACGTCGGAGGTGCCTTCGTAAATCTGGCACACCCGCACATCGCGGTAAATGCGCTCCACCGGAAAGTCGCCCACGTAGCCGTAGCCGCCCAGGGTCTGCAAGGCCGCGCTGCAGACGCGCTCGGCCATTTCGCTGGCAAACAGTTTGGCCATGGCGGCTTCCTTCAGGCAGGGGCGACCCGCATCACGCAGGGCTGCAGCGTGGAAAATCAGCTGGCGCGCGGCCTCGATCTGGGTGGCGCACTCGGCCAACCTGAAGCCCACCGCTTGGTGGTTGAAGATCGGCTGGCCAAAGCTCTGGCGGTCTTTGGCATAAGCCAGCGCCACCTCAAACGCGCTGCGCGCCATGCCCACGCTTTGCGCGGCAATGCCGATGCGCCCGCCTTCGAGCCCACCCAGGGCAATGGCATAGCCCTCGCCCTCTTTGCCAATCAGGTGGTCCACCGGGATGCGGCAGTTGTCAAAGTTGATCTGCGCGGTGTCGCTGGAGTGCTGGCCCAGCTTGTCTTCCAGGCGCGCCACTTGGTAGCCCAGTGTGTTGGTCGGCACCAAAAACGCGCTCATGCCACGCTTGCCTGCGGCCTTGTCGGTCACCGCCACCACGATGGCAAGGTCGCCGTTCTTGCCGCTGGTGATGAACTGCTTGACGCCGTTGATAACGTAGCAGTCACCCTCGCGCGTGGCGGTGGTGCGCAGGCTGGAAGCGTCAGACCCCACGTGCGGCTCGGTCAGGCAAAACGCACCCAGCATCGCGCCTTGGGCCAGCGGCGTGAGCCACTGCTTCTTTTGCTGGGCGCTGCCGTAGCGCAGCAAAATGGCATTGACCGGGCAGTTGGTCACGCTGATGACGGTGCTGGTGCCACCGTCGCCGGCTGCGACCTCCTCCAACACCAAGGCCAGCGCGGTGTAGTCCAGCCCGACACCGCCAAACTCCTCGGGCACACAAATGCCATACGCGCCCAGTGCAGCCAAGCCTTGCAGGGCTTCGCGGGGAAAGGTGTGCTCTTTGTCCCAGCGCGCCGCCTGCGGCCACAACTGCTCCTGCGCGAAGGCACGTACGGCATCGCGAATCATTTCTTGGTCCGGGGTGAGCAGCATGGTGGTTCCTGCAAAAACAAAGGGCGGCGTGAGGCTAGCGAACTGGATTCAGTGAAGTTGGCCAGAGCGACATCCTGGTGTGCGCCCCGCGCTACAACACCTCCAGCGCAACCGCCGTGGCCTCGCCACCGCCGATGCACAGGGTGGCGATACCGCGCCGCAAGCCACGGGCCTTGAGGGCATGAATGAGCGTGACCAGGATGCGCGCTCCGGAGGCGCCAATCGGGTGGCCCAGTGCGCAGGCGCCGCCGTTGACGTTGACGCGTTCGTGGGGCAGTTGCAACTCAGCCATCAGCGCCATGGGGACCACGGCAAAGGCTTCGTTGATTTCCCACAAGTCCACATCGGCGGCGGTCCAACCGGTCTTGGCCAAGACCTTGTGGACCGCACCCACGGGCGCCGTGGAGAACCAGTTGGGCGCTTGCGCGTGGGTGGCGTGGGCGACGATGCGCGCCAGTGGTTGGCAACCCAGGTCGGCTGCGGAGGCGCTGCGCATTAGCACCATGGCGGCGGCGCCGTCGTTGATGGAGCTGCTCGACGCTGCGGTGATGGTGCCGTCTTTTTTGAACGCCGCTTTGAGCGTAGGGATCTTGTCGAGCTTGATCTTGCCGGGGCCTTCGTCGGTGCGGACCTGCACTTCACCCGCACGGCTTGTGACGGTCACGGGTGTGATCTCGGCATCGAACGCGCCCGACGCGATTGCAGCTTGTGCGCGCTGCACGCTGGCCGTGGCAAAGGCGTCTTGCTGCGCTCGGGTGAAGCCATATTTGGCTGCACAGTCCTCGCCAAACGTGCCCATGGAGCGGCCGGGCTCGTAGGCGTCTTCCAGGCCGTCGAGCATCATGTGGTCCAGCACCCGGTCGTGTCCGATGCGGATGCCGCTGCGGGCCTTGGGCAGCAGGTGCGGCGCATTGGTCATGCTTTCCATACCGCCAGCCACCAGCACATCGTGGCTGCCCGCCACCAGCATGTCGTGGGCGAACATGGCTGCGCGCATGCCCGAGCCGCACATCTTGGACAGCGTGACCGCGCCCGCGCTTTGGGGCAGACCGCCCTTCAAAGCAGCCTGGCGCGCCGGTGCCTGGCCCTGACCGGCCATAAGGCAGTTGCCCATGAGCACCTCGGTGACCAGGTCGGCCTTGAACTGCGAGCCGTGCGCCGCGCGCTCCACGGCGGCACGGATGGCGGCACCCCCCAGATCGTGGGCGGCCAGCGAGGCAAAGTCGCCTTGGAAGCCGCCCATGGGGGTGCGGGCGGCGCTGACGATGACGACGGAATCAGACATGCGGGGACTCCTGAAAAAAGCGCGGACAGAACACAAAAATGGCGTTGGCGTTGGCGTTGGCGTTGGCGTTGGCTAGGGTTGGACGTGGGCATTGGCTCAGACGGGAACTGCGCTGTGGCGCGGCAGCAGCCGCACACCCGAGACCGCCTCGCGGTACAACGCGTCCAGGTCGTCGGCGCCGGTCACGGTCATGTGCAAATCTTGCAGCAAGCCGTCGTGTACGCCGTACACCCAGCCGTGCAAGGTGATGTTCTGGCCGCGCGCCCAGGCGTCTTGCAGCACGGTGCTTTGGGCCACGTTGACCACTTGCTCGATCACATTGAGCTCACACAGGGCGTCGACATGGGCGTGTTCGGGCAGCATCTCCAGCACGCCGCGGTGGCGGTCGCGCACGTCTTGCACGTGGCGCAACCAGTTGTCGGCCAGCCCGATGCGCACGCCCTCCAAAGCCGCCTGCACGCCCGAGCAACCGTAGTGACCCACCACCATGACGTGCGCCACCTTGAGCCGCTCTACCGCAAACTGCACGGTGGACAGGGCGTTGAGGTCGGAGTGCACCACCACATTGGCCACATTGCGGTGGACAAAAATTTCACCCGGCGCGAGGCCAATGATTTCGTTGGCAGGCACCCGGCTGTCAGAGCAGCCGATCCACATGTACTTGGGGCGCTGCTGGTTGGCCAACCCGGTGAAAAAACCGGGGCGCTGGCGCTCCATGTCCGCAGCCCACGCGCGGTTGCTGGAAAAGAGGTTGTGCAGATCAGACTTCATTGCATCGTTTCTGAAAACAACTCGCGCCCAATCAGCATGCGGCGGATTTCGCTGGTGCCCGCGCCGATCTCGTAGAGCTTGGCGTCGCGCCACAGGCGGCCCAGCGGGTAGTCGTTGATGTAGCCATTGCCGCCAAAAATCTGCACGCCCTCGCCCGCCATCCAAGTGGCCTTTTCGGCGGTCCACAGGATCACGCTGGCGCAGTCTTTGCGCACCTGGCGCACGTGCTGCTCGCCCAAGAGGTCGAGGTTTTTTGCCACCGTGTAGGCGAATGCGCGCGCGGCTTGCAGCACGGTGTACATGTCGGCCACCTTGCCTTGGATGAGCTGGAACTCGCCAATGCTTTGGCCAAACTGCTTGCGGTCGTGGATGTAAGGAACCACGTTGTCCATCACCGCTTGCATGATGCCCAGCGGACCTCCGCTGAGCACCGCACGCTCGTAGTCCAACCCGCTCATCAGCACCTTGGCGCCCTGGTTCACGCCGCCCAGGATGTGGGTAATGGGTACCTCCACATTCTTGAACACCAGCTCACCCGTGTGGCTGCCGCGCATGCCCAGCTTGTCGAGTTTTTGCGCAATGGAAAAACCCGGCATGCCCTTTTCGATCAGAAAGGCGGTGATGCTGCGCCCGCCCGCCGCACGGCCTGCGGGGTGGCTGGCAGCCGGGCCCGCCGCGCCGGTCTGCGAGGCGCTGTCGCCTGCGGATTCGGTTTTGGCGTAGACCACCAGCGTGTCGGCGTCAGGGCCATTGGTAATCCACATCTTGCTGCCATTGAGCAGGTAGTAGCCTCCCTTGTCTTCGGCGCGCAGCCGCATGCCCATGACATCGCTGCCCGCGCCTGGCTCACTCATGGCCAGCGCGCCCACGTGTTCACCGCTGATGAGCTTGGGCAGGTACTTTTGACGCTGCTCGGCGCTGCCGTTGCGCCGGATCTGGTTGACGCACAGGTTGCTGTGCGCGCCGTAGCTCAAGCCCACGCTGGCCGACGCGCGGGAGATTTCTTCCATAGCCACCATGTGGGCCAGGTAACCCATGTTGGCGCCGCCGTAGGCCTCATCGACAGTGATGCCCAGCACGCCCAGGGCGCCCATTTTTTGCCACAAGTCCATGGGGAACTGGTCGTCGCGGTCGATCGCGGCGGCACGCGGCGCGATTTCGGTTTGGGCAAACTCGAACACCGCCTCGCGCAGTGCATCGATGTCCTCGCCGAGTTGAAAGTTCAGGCCTGGCATGCGCATGGTGTACTCCTTAGGAAGGTGGGTGTAGGACGTTCATCGCGGCGCTGGCGCACCCTGCTGCATCAGGCGGCGAGGGCTGCGCGCCCTTGGGGTTTTGCTTTGGGCTCGGGCTTGGACGCAGCCCTGGGCACGGCCCCGGACGCAGCCTTGGGCACGGTCTCGGACACGGTTTCAGATTTGGCACCGGCGTTCACCTTGACCTTGACCTTGGGCTTGGGGCTTGCCTTGGTGGCGCCTTTGGTGTCGGCGCTGGTCCTGAATTGGGTGGTACCCGCCAGCAGCGCGCGCGCCTCGCGCTGGTGCACCTTGATCTCTTCGAGGTTGGCCTGCAGGTCGGCCATTTGCTCTTCAATTTGCGCGCGGTGAGCGGCCAGTACATCCAGAAACTTTTGCAGTTGCGCGCCGGTATCTCGCGGGCTGTCGTACATGTCAATGATTTCTTTGGCCTCGGTCAGGCTCAAGCCAAGGCGCTTGGCCCGCAAGGTGAGCTTCAAGCGGGTGCGGTCACGCCCGCTGTACACCCGCTGGCGACCGGCCGGCCCGCGGCGCTCGGGCTGGAGCAGGCCCAGGTCTTCATAAAATCGGATGGCGCGGGTGGTCAGGTCAAACTCGCGCGCCAGGTCGCCGATGGAATAGGTGGTGCTCATCCGTTAGCTCGCATCTGCAATTGACGTTTACGTAAACGTCAATTATGGCGCATAACACGGGGATGCCAACGCGGGCGCTGCGTCGATCAGCCTACGCATCGGGTACAAACCGAAAGCCGCCAACTTTTTAAGGACCGTGATGATCGATCTGTACTACTGGACCACACCCAACGGCCACAAGGTGACGCTGTTTCTCGAAGAGGCCGGCCTGCCGTACCGCATCCACCCGGTCAACATCTCCAAGGGTGAGCAGTTCGCGCCCGAGTTCCTGCGGATTGCACCCAACAACCGGATACCGGCGATCGTAGACAACGCGCCTGCGGACGGCGGCGAGCCGGTCGCGGTGTTCGAGTCGGGCGCGATTTTGCTGTACCTGGCGGACAAAACTGGACGGCACATTGCGCAGGATTTGCGCGGCCGCAATGTGGCGCTGCAGTGGCTGTTCTGGCAAATGGGCGGCCTGGGTCCCATGGCCGGACAAAACCACCACTTTGCGCTGTATGCGCCCGAGAAGTTGCCGTACGCGATCGAACGCTATGTCAAGGAAACCTCACGCTTGTACGGCGTGCTCAACAAGCACCTGTCGGATGGGAGGGAGTACATCGCGGGTGACTACGGTATTGCCGACATGGCCTGCTACCCCTGGGTGGTGCCCTATGAGCGGCAAGGCCAGCGGCTGGAAAATTTCCCGCACCTGGCGCAATGGTTTCACCGGATTGCACAGCGGCCTTCGGTGGTGCGTGCCTACCAATTGGCGCAAACCATCAATGTGGCGCCCACGGTGAATGCAGCGTCCAGAAGCGTGCTCTTCGGCCAAGACGCCAAAAGCGTGCGTTAAGCGCAGCCCTGCTGCGTGGTCGCGCGCAGGGCAGCCTTACCAAGTGGGCAGTGCATCAGTGCGGAGTTGGCGCCTTAGCACCGCGTGGTCGGGCACCACGGTGGCAACGGTGGCCCAGAATGCGGGGCTGTGGTTCATGACGCGCAAGTGGCTCAGTTCGTGCACCACCACATAGTCGATGACCGCTTGCGGAAAGTGCAGCAAGCGCCAATGCAGGGCAATAGCGCCATCGGCGCGGGCGCTGCCCCAGCGTGTCGTCGCGTTGCTCAGTCGCAGGCTGCGCCAGCGCACCTGCAAGCGTGGCGCAAAGTGGTCCAGCCGTTGCTGAAAATTGGTGTAGGCCTGTTCCCTAAACCAAGCTTGAATTGCCTTCTGGAGCTGCGCTGGCGTCGCGCCCTGGGGCAAATTCACATGCAACTGCGCGTGCACGCCAGGCTGTGCAGGTACAAGCAGATGGGCCTGGGCTCTTCCAGCTGGCGGGCCTTGGGCCACACGCACCTGCAGCGGCGCACCCAGGTAGGGCAGCTGCATGCCATCCGCCCAGACCGTGGGCACGGCGCCTTGCCGCTCACTTCGGGTCTGTGCGTCGTGCAGCTTGCGCAAGATCCAGTCACGCTTTTCCAGTAACGCCGCCTCCATCTCGGCCACCGGCGTCCAACGCGGTGCACGCACTGTCAAGCCGTCGGGACCCACCACAAAGCCAATGGTGCGCCTGCGGGCGCGCACAAAACGGTAGGCCACCACCTCGCTGCCCAGCGCAACGCGCCGGTTGGCCTGCGGATGCGCATAACGCGCACCCTGCAACGGCGCCTGTGCCGGCGGGCTGTGTCCAAACAAATCTAAGGTGAAGCGCAACAGCGGTTGCATGGCCGCACGCTGGGCGTCAGTCGGTGTACGCCTCGGGGTCAAGCCGGCGCATTTCCGACTCGATCCACGCTTCGACTTCGCGCATCAACTCCTCAGGCTCACGACCGGCGCTGGGGATCGGCTTGCCAATCGACACGTCGACGACGCCGGGCCGCTTGATAAACGCTTTGCGGGGCCAGCACCGCGCGGAGGTGACCGCCACGGGAATGACCGGCGCGCCTGTCTCTATCGCAAGCCGGGTTCCTCCGGTTTTGTAGACGCCCTTTTGGCCACGGGGAATACGGGTGCCCTCGGGGAACATGATGACCCAGATGCCCTGCGCCAACAAGGCTTTGCCCTGCACTACCACTTTGTTGAAAGCACTGGCGCGCTGGCTGCGGTCGATGTGGATCATGTCGAGCCGGCCCATGGCCCAGCCAAAAAAGGGCACCAGCAGCAGCTCTTTTTTGAACACGTAAGCCAGCGGGTGGGGCATCAGCGTGGGCATCAAAAAAGTTTCCAAAGTGGACTGGTGCTTGACCAAGAGAATCGCGGGGTCACGCTCGCCCAGTGGCAGATTCTCCCAACCGTTCACCCGGGTGCGAATGCCCAGAATCACCCGCGCACCGCCAATGGCCCAGCCCAGCCAGCGCACCGCCATCCACCACAGGCGCTTTCCACGAATTCGCACCGAGGCCACGAGCATGATGATGCCCCAGGGCACCACGGTCACCAGCATCCACAGCATGTGCAGCAGCGAGCGCAGGAAGACAACGGGCAGTGAGCTCATGCGGCGGCCACCAGGTGGTTGGCAAAGTCCATCAGGCTGTCGTGCACCAGCGTCTGCGCGGGGAGGTCGTCTGGCAAC
>JBIIZY010000002.1:0-72204 GCA_044346035.1 Rhodoferax sp.
GGTCGGCAAGTGCTTCGATGTCTTGGCTGTAATCACCAAAAAACGTTTCCCTATCAGCTCAATTCGGGTCAAAAAGTTTTGTGCTAACTCGGTTTATAACACCGCGATTGGAGCTACCGGTTTTGTGGCTGAAGTTGCGCTGGAAGAAGCGCTGGAAAAAACAGTCAGATTTGAGTTCCTTGAGTCGCATGAACAGGACGATGTGTTCTATACCGAGTGAATCGAGAGATTCTCACTTGAAACACTGACTATGAAAAGTTTCGAAGACGCTTTTTTCAGCGAGCTCTCCTCCCGCGCCCAAGTCAGCCCCCGGCGTCGCCAACACCTCAACATCCACCAAAGCTACCAGGAGCCCTGCCAGCGCCTTTTCAACGCGATCGAGCCCGACAGCTACATTCGCCCGCACCGGCATGCCACCGACCCCCGCGATGAGTTTTTGCTGGCGGTGCGTGGCGAGATGGCCTTGCTGACTTTTGATGACGCGGGCGCAGTGACCCGTGTGCAGCGATTTGCCTCCGAAAAGTACGGCCCCGCCTTCGCCGCTGGCATAGAAGTACCAGCCAGCACCTGGCATACCGTGCTTGCCCTGCGACCGGGCAGTGTGTTGCTGGAAGTGAAGGCTGGACCTTTCGACCCCGCCCAACCCAAAGACCTCGCCGCTTGGGCGCCTGAGGAGGGCTCAAGTAGCGCCGGTGCGTACTTGCAGACACTGCGGGAGCGGGCCGCCCAATGAAAAGGGTGCTGGTCACTGGAGGGGCCGGCTTCATTGGGATTCACACCACTCTGGCCTTGTTGCAATCGGGGGTGGACGTTGTGGTGCTGGACAACCTGTGCAACAGCGACGCTGCGTCCTTGCAACGGGTGGCAACGTTGGCGGGGCGAGAGCCTGTTTTTGTAGAGGGCGACATTCGCGACCGTGCACTGCTGGACCGCGTGTTTGCAGAGGGCAACCTCGACGCAGTGCTGCACTTTGCGGGGCTCAAGGCGGTGGGCGAAAGCATGGCGAAGCCGCTGCGTTACTACGACAACAACGTCCACGGCAGCTTGGTGCTGCTGCAGGCCATGGCGCACGCGGGCGTACGCAAGTTGGTGTTCAGCTCGTCGGCCATGGTGTACGGCGAGCCGGCGCCCAGGCCCATCTCCGAGACCTGTCCTTGCCAGCCGACCAACCCCTACGGTCGCAGCAAGCGCATCGTGGAGGACCTGCTGCGCGATCTGTGTGCCTCTGACCCGCGCTGGAGTGTTGCGCTGCTGCGCTACTTCAATGCTGTGGGCGCGCACGAAAGTGGCCTGATCGGCGAGGACCCGACCGGCGCCCCCAACAATCTTTTACCCTACATCGCCCAAGTGGCAGTGGGCAGGCGGGTGGAGCTCGCGGTGTTTGGCGACGACTACCCCACGCCCGATGGCACCGGCGTGCGGGACTACATCCATGTGATGGACTTGGCCGAGGGCCATTTGCGTACCGCATATCGCCCCGGCGCCCAGGCGACATCGCCACCAGCTTCGCCGACCCCGCCAAGGCGCAACGCGATTTGGACTGGAAGACCACGCGCGGGCTGCAGGAGATGGTGCGCGATGCCTGGCGCTGGCAGTCCTTGAACCCGAATGGGTTCAAGGGGTAGGGCGGCGCGGCGTGCGCACGGGGGCAGGCCTTGCCTCAAAGCGTGTGCCCTCATAAACTCCTTACCTCAAAGTAAGGAAATGGAGTGTTAGATGTCAACCGCCACAATCACATCCAAAGGTCAGATAACCATTCCCGTGAGCATCCGTGACGACCTTAAGCTCGATGCGGGTGACAAAGTGGAGTTTGTGCACATCGCGCCAGGCCGCTACGAGCTGGTGGCATCAACCCATGAGGTCACCGCCTTGAAAGGCATGTTCGGGCGGAATAGCAAGCCAGTTTCTATTGAGGACATGAACGCGGCGATCGCTCTGCGTGCGGGAGCGGCAAGGTGATTGGCCTCGATACCAACGTCCTGGTGCGCTACATCATGCAGGACGACCCCGAGCAGTCCGCAAAGGCCAGTCTGCTTATTGAATCGCTTGATCGAGACCGGCCTGGCTTTATTTCGACGGTTGCCGTGGTGGAGTTGTACTGGGTGCTTACCGCGTCCTACGCACTGACTGGCCAGCAGGTGGCACAGGCCTTGAGTGCCATTCTGCAAACCAAGCAATTCGTGGTGGAGCGGGCTGATCAGGTCATGCGCGCTTTGCGGCTGTTTAACCACGGCGGAGCAGATTTCGCGGATTGCTTGATTGGCAGCGCCGCCACCGCCGCTGGATGCGACAGCACGATGACCTTTGATGTCAAGGCGTCCAAGCACGCCGGCATGACGCTCATCGCCTGACTTGGTTCTGCCACATACCTGGGGCACACTGCTGACTTTTCTCAGGCTCAATTTCACGGAGATGACATGAAGGTTTTTCACACAGTAGCGCGCCGCACGGTGCTCTTGGGTGCTGTACTGGCTGCGGCGGGTCACGGTTTGGCGTGGGCGCAGGCGGGCGCAGCGGCGTATCCTGAGCGGCCGGTCAAAATCGTGGTGCCGTTTGCGCCCGGCGCTGGCACCGATGCCATGGGGCGGCTGATGGCGCAGAAGCTGGGCGAGGCGCTGGGTGCCAGCTTCGTGGTGGAGAACCGCACGGGCGCCTCGGGCGCGATTGGCACGCAGCACGTGGCGCAGCAGCCCGCCGATGGCTACACCCTGCTGTTGGTGGCGTCGCCGTTCACCACCGTGGCGGCGTCCTTGCCAAATGCGGGCTACGACCCGCTCAAAAGCTTCACCCCGGTGGGCATGATCGCCAGCGGTCCGCTGGTGTGGGCCGCTAACAAAGACCTGCCCGCCAACACCATGCAAGAGTTGGTGGCCCTGGCCCGCCAAAAGCCCGGCGCGCTCAACTACGGCTCCGCCGGCGCGGGTGGCGTCAACCACTTGGTGCTAGAGCTGCTCAAGGTGAAAACCGGCACCTTCATCACCCACATTCCCTACCGCGGCGTGGCCCCGGCGGCGGTCGACATGGTGGCCGGCCAGGTGCAGTTGGTCACCGGCACCATCCCTGCTTTATTGCCGCTGATCAAAGACGGCCGTATCAAACCTTTGGCCGTCACCAGCGCGCGGCGCTCACCAGCCTTGCCAGAGGTGCCCAGCATGTCGGAGGCGGGCTTCCAGGGTTTTGACGTACTCAACTACTTTGCACTCGCCGCACCCGCAGGCACGCCGCCCGCTGTCATCGAGAAACTCAACGCAGCGCTCAACAAAGTGGTGGCGCTGCCTGATGTGGTGGCGCGCTTCAAGGTCGACGCCGTCGAGGCCATGCCTGGCACACCTGCCGCACAAGCCCGCTTTATCGAGGCCGACTACCAAGCTTGGCGTGAGGTGGTGCGCACCCAAAAGTTGGTGCTGGAGTGAGGCTTCCAGCGGACCTAAAGCTGATCGATGCCGTTACCCGCTGGAGCCGATCCACTGGCCTCGCTGGGTAGCGCAAACCGGTCGGTCGTGCGGGTATAGAAGCTGGCACCAAAGCGTGCCACTGGTGCGTATTCACGCAGGTTGACGCGCCAGGCCTGGGTGTCGATCAAGCCATCGCGTGCAACCAGCCAGCGCACACGCCCAATGAAGACGTAGCGGCTTTCGGTTGCCAGGGTTTCATGCAGCACACACTCAAAGGCAACCGGCGCCTCCTGGATGCGCGGTGGCGCCACCGTGCGCGAGGGCACTGGCGTTAAGCCCACGGCGCTGAGTTCGCTCACATTGGATGGAAACGCATGTCCGCAGGCATGCACTTTTTTTGCCATGGGCTCATCCGACATATGCACCACAAACTCTTGGTTGTGCAAGATGTTGGCGGCGGTGTCTTTCATCCGGCCATCGCTGAGCCGGTTGATGCTGATCATCAGGATGGGCGGGTCTTCCCCCACCATGTTGAACATGGAAAACGGTGCGGCGTTGGCCACGCCGTTTTCCCCGATGGTGGTGACCAAAGCAATCGGCCTGGGGACGATCAGGCTGGCCATCAGCTTGTAGCGCTGGTAGCCGGTGATTTCCTCAAAGTTGACTTCGGTCATGGTGCCTTGCGACTATACGATCACCTCCACCTTTGCGCGCTTGGCCACCGCAGTCCAGGTCGAAATTTGCGACCGGATGAGTTTGACGAATTCGTCGCCCGTCACAGGGTCTTTGCGCGGCAGGGTTTGCAAGTCCGACAAGCGGGAAGCGATGTCGGGCTTGGCCAGTATTTCTGGCACCAAGGCGGTCAGGCGTTGCACGATGGGCGCGGGCAGGCCGCTGGGCCCCGACAGACCCAGCCATTGCGAGCCAGCCAGCGAAGGAAAGCCTTGCTCTGCAAACGTAGGAATGTTGGGGAACGCTGGCAAGCGCGCTGGCGTCGACACGCCCAAGGCGCGCAGGCTGCCTGCTTTGAGCTGCGTCACATTGGTGGTCACGGGGTCGAACACGCTGTCGATCAGGCCGCCCATCAAGTCTTGCATGGCCGGTGCGCTGCCTTGGTAAGGCACGTGGTCGTGTTCTTTGGCCTGACCATCAATCTTGAGCAACTCGCCAAACAAGTGGTTGGCCGAGCCGATGCCCGAGGAGCCATAGCGCACCGGTTTGTTCTTGGCCGCTTCGACATACTGCGCCAGCGTTTGGTAGGGCGAGTTGCCGCGCACGATCAACATCATCGGTGCCTCCACCAGCATGGCCATGTGGGTGAAATCGTCGACCGGGTTGAACGGCATGGTTTTGCGCGTGGCAGTGGCGTAGATGTGCACCGAGGCGTGGCTGACCAGCAGCGTGTAGCCATCGGGCGGCTGCTTGGAGGCCCAGTCGGTGCCTATCAATCCACCGGCACCAGCGCGGTTGTCTACCACGACCGATTGGCCCAGGGCCTGCTGCAGGTGCGGCGCCATCAATCGCGCCACCGTATCGACCAGTCCGCCTGGCGGGTACTGCACAGCCAAGCGGATCGGACCACGGGTAGGCCAAGCTGGGCTTTGGGCCGCAACCCAAGAAGGCACGGCGAGGCTGCTGGCAGCGGCACTGGCGATCAGTAAATCGCGACGTTTCATACAACACTCCAAATTAGTTGAATACACTGACTCATGCTTGCGCGTTGGCGACATGCCCACGCAAGTTGCACACAGCAATATCAATGCCAGATCAGGTCGCAGCAAGTTGGTTCGCGCTGCACCTGCATCTGTACCCAAGACGCCGCTTGGCTTGACGACGATGGAAACCACACAAAAGCGCCTGCTTCTCATCAACCCGAACACCACGGTCGCGGTGACACAACGCCTAACGGCGTTCCTGCAAGGCGCATTCCCCAATTCGATGCATCTGGATGCGGTGACGGCCAACTTTGGTGCCAGCTACATTGCCTGTGAAGCCAGCCATGCGGTGGCGGCCCATGCTGCGCTGGACAGTTGGGCGCACTACGTGGCCAGCGCCGGCGCGCCCGATGGCGTGCTGATTGGGTGCTTTGGCGACCCGGGCCTCTTTGCGCTGAGGCAATCGAGCGCGTGCCCGGTCACTGGCTTGGCTGAGGCATCATTCATGGAGGCTGCGGACCATGGAGCGTTTGCAGTGGTGACTGGCGGGCAGCGCTGGAAGCCCATGCTCAGCCGCCTGGCGCACAACCTAGGCTTTGGACAACAGCTTCACCACATTGAAATCGTGCAGCCCACCGGCGCACAGCTGATGGCCGACCCCACAATGGCCTTGGCATGCCTGGGCGCTGCCTGTGATGCTGCTCAGGCGAAGGGCGTACAGGCCATCATCATCGGCGGGGCAGGCCTGGCAGGTTACGCGCAATTACTGCAAGCCCGCAGCGCGGTGCCCTTGATCGACAGCGCGGCAGCGGGCGTGCGCGTGTTGCTAGGCGGTGGTCTGCCAGCGGCTACGTGCCGTAACGGTTTCGATGCGGACTGGGGTACGGTTTCAGAGCCTATGCAGGCGCTGAAAATTCGCTGATTCGCCGCACTGCCAACGCGAATTGCGCGAGGCGGCGCCAGGTCAGGCCTTCGCGTCCTGCTCCAGCGGCACCTCAGGCGTCAGCACCGGACCGGTTCCGCTGAAGCGGTCTAGCAGCAGGTAGAGCACCGGGGTGATGAACAGGGTGATGGCCTGCGAAAACACCAGGCCGCCTACCACCGCCAGGCCCAAGGGCTGACGCAGTTCGGCGCCAGCGCCGATGCCCATCGCAATGGGCAGCGCACCCATCAGCGCGGCCATGCTGGTCATCATGATGGGGCGAAAGCGCAGCACGCAGGCTTCGCGGATGGCTTCGCGCGGCGTCATGCCGTGGTGGCGCTGGGCGTCCAGCGCAAAGTCGATCATCATGATGGCGTTCTTCTTGACGATGCCTATGAGCAGCACGATGCCGATGGTGGCAATCAGCGTCAGGTCCTGGCCAAACAGCATCAGCGTGGCCAGCGCGCCCACCGCCGCCGAGGGCAGGCCGGCAAGAATGGTCAGCGGGTGGATGTAGCTTTCGTACAAAACGCCCAGCAGCACATAGATGACCAAAATGGCCGAGATGATCAAGATGGCCTGGCTGGCTTGTGAGTCTTTGAACACAGCCGCGTCACCGCCGTAGCTGGTGATGACGGACGCGGGCAGGCTGATGGCGTCGCGGGCGGCGTCGATGCGGGCGGTGGCATCGCCCAGGGCTGCGCCGGGTGCGAGGTTGAAAGACACCGTAACCGCCTGCAACTGCCCCACGTGGTTGATGGCGGTGGGGCCCACGCTGCGCTCCACCGTGGTGAAGGCCGACAAGGGAACCAGCGTGCCGGTGGAGGAGCGCACATAAACAGACCCCAATGCAGCTTCGTCTTGCTTGGCGCCGGGTGCGACTTCCATGATGACTTGGTAGCTGTCGATGGGCAGGTAGATGGTGGACACCTGGCGCTCGCCAAACGCGCTAAACAGGGCGCTGCGAATCGCCTCGATGGACACGCCCAGCGCGTTGGCGCGGTCGCGGTCGATGTTGAGCTGGGCTTGCAGGCCGCGCAGCTGGGCGTCGCTGGTCACGTCCCTGAAGAGCGGGTCGGCGCGCAGCTGCTCTTGCAGCTTGGTGGCCCACACATTGAGCTCATCGGCTTTGACGCTTTGCAAGATGTACTGAAACTGCGCTTTGCTCTGGCGCCCACCGAGCTGCAGGTTTTGGGTGGCACGCATGAACACGTTGAGACCGACGATGCCTCGCAGCTTTTTGCGCAGGCCTTCGATGACCTTTTTGGCGGGTTCGCGCTCGCTGGCGGGCTTGAGGGTGACGAACATGCGGCCGGTGTTCTGGCTGCTGCCGCCTACCGCAGCGACCACCGTTGCCACATTGGGATCGGCGCGAATGACGTTGGCCGCGAGCTCTTGCAGGCGCACCATTTCGGTAAACGACACGTCTTCGGCGGCCTCGGTTTGCACCTGGATCTGGCCAATGTCTTCCTCGGGGAAAAAGCCCTTGGGGATGACGACAAACAACCAGGCGGTGGCCACAAAAGTTGCTGCGGCTACGGCCAGCACGGTGTTGCGGTGGCGCAAGGCCCAGTCGAGCATGCGGGTGTAGCCCGCCAGCAGGGCGTTAAAGCCGGTCTCGAAGCTGCGCACCAGGGCACCGGGCGGCTTTTTGTGGCCCTCGTCGGTCAAAAACTTGCTGGCCAGCATGGGCACCAAGGTGAGCGACACAAAGGCCGAAACCACAATCGCCAGCCCCACCACCACCGCAAATTCGTGGAACAGCAATCCGATGACGCCGGGCATGAAGAAGATGGGGATGAACACCGCAATCAGCGAGGTTGAAATCGAGATGATGGTGAAGCTCACCTCGCGCGCACCGCGCAGCGCCGCCTGAAACGGCGGCTCGCCGCGCTCCACGTGGCGGATGATGTTTTCCAGCACCACGATGGCATCGTCCACCACCAAGCCGACGGCCAGTGTCAGGCCCAAGAGCGAGATGTTGTCGAGGCTGTAGGACAGTCCCCACAGCAGCGCCACCGCCCCCACCAGCGACACCGGCAGCGAAAGCGCCGGAATGACGGTGGCCACAAAGCGGCGCAAAAACAAAAAGATGACCAGTACCACCAGCACGATGGTGCCAATCAAGGTCAGGCCCACGTCGTGCAGCGCCTCACGGATGGACAGCGAGCGGTCGTTCAACGGGGTGAGCGACACCGATTGCGGCAACTGGCTTTGCAAAGCGGGCAGGGCCGCGCGGATCAGGTCCACCACCTGCACCGTGTTGGCGCCGGGCTGGCGCAGCACCGCCAGGGTGATGGAGGGTTCGCCATTGAAGGTGGCCCAGCTCTTGAGCGACTCCACACTGTCTTCCACCTTGGCCACATCGCGCAGCCGCACCGGGTTGCCGCCCCTGTTGCTGATGATGAGGCCCTCAAACTCTTCTGCATTGCGCAGTTGCCGGTTGGCTTGCAGCACCAGCGTTTGGCGGGGGCCCTCCAGCGTGCCCACCGGGGTGTTGACGTTGGCCGAGCGCAATGCTGCAGACACTTCGTCCAGGCCGATGTTGCGCACCGCCAGCGCTTGCGGGTCAATGCGCACCCGCACCGCATAGCGCCGCGATCCAAAGGTGGTGACTTGGGCCACGCCCGTCACGGTGGACAACGTGGGTGCAATCAGGTGGTCGGCGTATTCCTGCAGGTCCGAGGGCGACAGCGAGGGCGAGCGCAGCGAGATCAACAGAATGGGTGCGTCGGCCGGATTCACCTTGCGGTAGGACGGCGGGTTGGTCATGTCCTGCGGCAGTGCCCGCTGCGCCCGCAGCAAGGCAGCCTGCACATCGACCGCCGCAGCGTCGATGCTGCGCGACTCTTCAAACTCCAGCGTCAGTGAGGTGCTGCCCAGCGTGCTGGTGGAGCTGATGGTTTTGAGCCCGGGCACGGTCTGGAACTGCTTTTCCAGCGGTAGCGCCACCGAGCTGGCCATGGTTTCGGGGCTGGCACCGGCCAGCGAGGCCGAGACGTTAATGACGGGCGTGTCGTAACTGGGAAGCGCAGCCACCGGTATGTTCAAGTAGCCGATAACGCCCGCGGCGACGATGGCCAGGTTGAGCAGCACCGTCATCACCGGACGGCGGATAAACAGTTCGGAGATGTTCATGGCGCGCTGGCCTTGCTGGCGGTGCCGGTTGCAGCCGCTGGCGCTGCGCCAGAGGAGGGCGATGCAGCACCGGTCGAGTTGCCGCTCGGGGCACCGGCGGGTGCATCCACCGAGGAGCCCGTCGACGGGGCGGACGCTCCCGCAGCCGGTTTGCCGCCCTTGCCGTCTTGCGCCTCACGCGGGCGTTCCACTACAGGCGAATTGGGCCGCAGGTTTTGCTTGCCTTCCAGCACCACGACCTCTCCCGGCTTGAGGCCCGTGACGGCTGCATTGCCGCCCTCCGAATACACCACCTTGATGGGGCGCAGCACCGCCTTGCCGTCTTGCACCGCGTACACGATGGTGCCGCGCGCGCTCTGGATGACCGCGGTTTGCGGCAGCACCACCGCGTCTTTGAGCTGGCCCACCGTCTGGCTAACCTGCACGAAGGCGCCGGGCCACAGCGCGAAGTTTTTGTTGGCGAATTCGGCCTTGGCCTTCACGGTGCCGGAGTTCGGGTCCACCAAGCTATCGACAAACTGCAGTCGGCCCTTGAAGCTGCCGCCGTTGTCAGCCAGCGTGGCGTTGACCTCGGAGCCACCGCCTTTGAGTGCCGCCAGCGCGTCGGGCAGGTTGCGCTGCGGAATGCTGTAGGCCACCGCAATCGGGTCGAGCTGGGTGATGGTGACCAGCGGTGTGGTGTTGGCTTGCACTGCGCTGCCCACCGACACATTGACGGCACCCGCGCGGCCCGACTGCGGCGCGTTAATGCGGCCGTAGGACAGCGTCACCCGTACCGCATCGATAGCTGCTTGGTCGGCGGCCACGGTCGCGGTTTGGGCGTCCACCTGCGCTTGGGCGGTGTCCACCGCGCCTTGGGAGACAAAGTTCTGGGCAAACAGCTGGCGCGCGCGCTCCAGCTGGCGGCGTGCATCGGCCAAGGCGGCGCTGTCTTTGGCAAGCTGTGCGCGGGCTTTGGCGAGGTTGGCTTCGTCCACCCGGGTGTCCAAGGTGAATAGCAACTGCCCGGCCTTGACAAACTGCCCCTCCGTGAAATGCACTTTGCTGATCGTGCTGCTGAGTTGCGCGCGCACGTCCACGCTGCGAATCGGCGCCACCGTGCCGCTCGCTTTTAGGGTGATGGGCAGGTCGCGTTTTTGTGCTTTGACGGTGGTGATGGACACCGGCGGTTGCGGTGCCGAAGCGCCAGTGGCGGGTGCGCTACCCGCAGCGCCGCTCGGTGCGCTGCCGGGTGCGCTGGCTGACGCGGAAGGACCGGCCGATGCATCCGGTTTGTCCGAGCAAGCCGCCAACAGGCTGGCGACAAGAAGGGTCCAAGGGAACAAGCGGCGTGCAGTGGTCATGGTGCTCCAGCGGTGTGGGGTGGTTCTAGTCTTTGGCGCCCAGTGCCAACGCCCGTTCGCGCGAGCCAGCCCGAGCGGCTTCGTCGGGTGGCTGGGTGGGCCAACCTTGAAGGTGGTTCTGGCTGATGGCACCCAGCGCGGCTATCCAATCTGGCGCGTCGTTGAGGCAGGCGATGTAGTGGAAGGCTTTGCCACCGGCGTTCAGAAACGCGTGGCGGCCTTCCATGTTGATTTCTTCCAGGGTTTCCAGGCAGTCGCTGGTAAAGCCGGGGCACACCACATCAACCCGCGCTACGCCCGCCTGGCCCAGGGCTATCAAGGTTGGTTCGGTGTAGGGCTCCAGCCACTTGGCGCGGCCCAGGCGGGACTGGAAGGTGACTTTGTACTGGTCAGCAGCCAAGCCAAGGTGTTGCGCCAGCAGCCGCGCGGTCTTGAAGCACTCGCAGTGGTAGGGATCGCCCAAGTGCAGGGTGCGTTCGGGCACGCCGTGGAAACTCATCACCAGCTGGTCGGGGCGCCCGTGCTGGTTCCAGTGGGCTTGGATGCTTGCTGCCAGCGCGGCGATGTAGCCAGGGTCGTCGTGGTAGCGGTTGACAAAGCGCAGCTCGGGGATGGTGCGGGTGCGTTTGGCCCAGTCGTACACCGCGTCGAACACGCTGGCAGTGGTGGTAGCCGAGTATTGCGGGTAGGCCGGTACGACCAGAATGCGGGTGGCCCCGTCGGCTTTCATGGCGTCGAGCTGGGTGGCAATGGCGTTGCTGCCGTAGCGCATGGCTGAGCGCACCCGCACCGCGTGGCCCAGAGCCTGCAGCCGGTCTTGGAGCAGCGCAGCCTGCTTGTCGGTCCAAATGCGCAGCGGCGAGCCCTCGGGCGTCCAGATGCTGGCGTACTTGGCCGCCGATTTGGCCGGGCGCACCCGCAGGATGATGCCGTGCAGGATGGCCAGCCAAATCAGCCGTGGAATTTCGACCACCCGGTCGTCGCTCAAGAACTCTGCCAGGTAGCGCCGCACCGCCTTGGGGGTGGGTTCGTCCGGCGTGCCCAGGTTGCACAGCAGAACCTCGGTGTGGGCGGGCTGGCCATGGGAGTAGGGGGGCTCTTTGGAAACGGGCATGCAGTATTCTCCCGCACATATGCTGGATATTTCGCGAATCAGGGCGATTAGCCTGGACCTGGATGACACCCTGTGGCCGATTTGGCCCACCATCGCCCGGGCGGAAAAGCGCTTGCAACAGTGGCTTGCCCAGCATGCTCCGCCCACGGCCGCCTTGTTCGCCGATGCTGATGTGCGACTTGGCCTGCGCGAGGCTGCGTTGGCGCGCTTGCCGCACCAAGCGCATGACCTCAGCGCCATTCGCCAAGAAATGATTCGCTTGGGGCTGGAGCATGGTGGTTGCGACCCCGGTTTGGCCCCCGACGCGTTTGCCGTGTTTTTTGCAGCCCGCATGGAAGTGGAGTTGTTTGACGACGCCGTGCCCGCGCTGGCCTGGCTGAGCCAGCGCTACCCGGTGGTGGCGCTGACCAACGGCAACGCGGACGTACAACGGGTGGGCATTGGCCACTTCTTTACCGCCAGCGTCAGCGCGCGTGAGGTTGGGGTGGGCAAGCCCGATGCGCAGATTTTTCTGGCTGCAGCCCAGGCACTGAAACTCCCGCCCGAACAGATATTACACGTGGGCGACGACGCGGTGCTCGATGTGGTGGGTGCCCAGGGCGTGGGCATGCAAACCGTGTGGATCAACCGGGACCAGGCCGCCTGGGCCGAGCACCGGCCGCCAGATGCCACCGCCAGCAGCATGGCCGCACTGTGCGAGCTGCTGGCAGCGGGGTCAAGTGCGCCCCGTTAGCTGTCCTGCGCCCGAGCGTGGCGCGGTGCTTGGCGTAAGCGCTACGGTTTTGGATGCGTGCGCCGGGCGCAGCCGCAGCCCTGTTGCCGCAGGCTTACAGCGGCGGCTGCAGCGTGAGTGTGCTGCGCGCATGTTTGGCGATGTCTTGCGCAAGCAGCCACATGGGCGCGTAGCGGCCTGCCAGGTAGCGGTCGGATTGGTCGGCATGGTGGCGGTTCAAGGGGACGCCGCTTTGTCCAAGCGGACCGATGGTTTCGCCTTTGCCGGGATTGCCAAAGTCCAGCACCATGCGCGCAGCAGGCCCAGCGCTGGCAGTCCAAGGACCTGGCCCCAGTGGGCCCGACATGTTGCTGGGTGTTTCGCGTCCGCCGGGCACGGCAAACGGCCCCACGTTGAGCAACCAAGTCAGCGGCGCCTCCCGGCCCAAGGGGTGGCGGTGGGTCAGGTGGTGGTTGTTGCGCCAGGTCCACTCGGTCAGGTGGGTGCCGTACAGCGTTTGCAGGTGCGTGAAGGTGCGCGACCAGGCGATGCGCACGGTCTCAAAGCGGCTTTCTTGTTGGGGTGTGCGCACGTCGTCCCACCATGCCGACTGGCTTTGTGCCAGCAGCGCGGGCAGCGCGTGGTCAAGCGCCGGGCTGGCCAGCAGGTTGGCAAACTGTGCTGGGCCCAACTCATCGGCAAACGCGGCGGCAGCCAGTTCGTAGCTGAACTGGCGAAACAGCGTGGGGGCGATGCCGCTGCTTGTGTAGCAACCGTCCCATTTTTGTAGCGGCTCCAAAAACGCTTGCTCGTTGCCGTCGGTTACCACGGCCTCCAGCAGCGGCAGGCCGGCGCGCAGCAGCCGGTCGGGGTAGCCGCTGCAGACCTCAAGCTGCAACTTCTTGCCGGCTTCCAGGCTCCACACGGTGGCGGGGTCAGCCAGCAACTGGTCCAACAGGGCAAAGCGGTCGTCCAGAAGGTAGTAGCCAGGCACCGGCACGCCCGAGCCGCTTTGCGGTTGGTTGTTGGCGGCCAGCACGTAGCCCCGCGGTGGGTTCTCCTCGTAGGGGTTGAAGCCGAAGTGGTAGTCACCTGCCTTATCTGCTTCGCCCCGACCTGCGTCGAGCACAAACATCGGGTTGACGCCAGCCGGGCGCTGGGTAATGCGGCCCACCGCCCACCGGGCGATGTCGCCCTCGGCGTTGGCCCATACCAAGTTCATGCCGGGCGCCTGTATCTGGCTGGCGGCATCGCGGGCGCGCTCCAAGGTGTGCGCCCGGTGCAGTGCGTACCACGCGCCAAACGGCGGTGTGTCGGACTGGTACAGGTTCCACCACAGGGCAATTGGTGTACGGCCGGCAGCGTCTTGAAACGCGTCGCTAATGACCGGCCCATGCGGTGCCGTGCGCAGCCGCAGGTGGACGCTGGGCGCGTCTTTGACGGCAATGGTCTCGCTGCGGATTTTTAGGTCCACCCATTGGTCTTGGTGCCAGACTTGGTTGGGGTTGTTGGGGTTGGGCTTTTCTGCCACCAGGTCCATCTCGTCGTTGTGCAGCATGCCAAGCGTCCAGCCGAACTCCTGGTTGTGGCCCAGCAAGGCAAAGGGCATGAGCGCCTGAAAGTGCCCGTACAGCGCAAAGCCCGGTGCGTTGAGGTGCGCCTCGTACAGCGCTGTGGGTACGGAAAAGCCCATGTGCGGATCGCCAGCCAGCAGCGGCTTGCCACTGGCGGTGCGCCGGCCCGAAACCGCCCACGCGTTGCTACTTTGGAAGCGCGGTGCGCCCCACACGGTGCTGGCTTCGCGGCTGACCCGTGCCCACTGGTTGAGGCTGTGCCAGTCACTTTCGGTCAATGCCACGCCGGGATGCGCCTGCGCAGCGCTGGCGGCAACGCGGGGCGGTGCGGCAACCCCTTGCGAGCCCCAATCGGTACTGAAAGCGTCGAGGTAGCGCACACCGAGTTGGTCGCGAATAAAGGTCATCACCGGCTCGGTCTGGAACGCCGAGCTTGCGCTGTAGGCCCAGTAGGCGGCCACGGCCAGTGTGTCTTGGGGCGTGAAGGCGCGTGGGGCGATGTGCAGCAGGTTGAACTCCAGCGGAAGCGCTTGCGTCGCCTGGTACTGATTGACGCCGTCCAGGTAAGCCATCAGCGCTGTTGTCTCGGGGCTGCGCGGGTCCATGGCGGCTGCCATCCGCTGGGCATGGTGGCGCAGGCCCAGGGTGCGCATCAGGCGGTCGGTAGGGAGCAGGTCGGCTCCGAACACCTCGGCGAGCTCGCCATTGGCAAGTCGGCGCATGGCTTCCATCTGAAACAAGCGGTCTTGCGCGTGCACAAAACCCAGGGCGCGGTAGAGGTCTGCTTCGGTGCGGGCATCAATGTGGGGCACGCCGCGTGCGTCGTACTGCACGGTAACGGGTGCCTGCAGCCGGGCGAGGTCGATGGCGCCATCGCGCAGCGGCTGCTTTTTGTGCAGCGTCCAAGCCAACGACGCCAGCGCGAAGAGCAAAAGCAGCGCCAGCAGGCCAAAGAGGAGCTTGATGCTGGTCTTCATGAGGGGGTTTATCTTTAGCGCGCAGGTGCGCCCTGGCCGCAGTCTAGCGAGGCGCAAGTACCACCTCCGGCGCCCAGTGAATCGGCCGCAGCCAAACCAGCGCGCACCGCGCCCTCCAGGGTGGCGGGGTAGGGGCCAGCGGTGTAGTCGCCGCAGGCCACCAGGCCGGGGGCGATGGCCTGCGCGGGCCGCCGCAGTGCGGGCGTACAGGCAAAGGTGGCGTGCTTTTCCACCACGGTTTGCACGGGTGTGATCGGGCTGCCGTGCAAGCAGTGAGCGAGTTGCGCCTGCGCTTGCGCCAGCACCTGGTTTTGCACCGTGTCGCGGTCGGCTTTGCTGGCGCTGACCACAAACGCCAGCAAGCCCGCCGGGCCGCCCAACTGGCCCCGGTCGAACACAAACTGGGCTGGGTGCTCTGCATTGCTTCGCAGTGCCAGCATCGGTGTGGGCAGGCGCGCGCGGCTTGCATGGGCGTACACGGTGGTGATGGCTTCGTAACGCAAGGCGTGGGTGCCGGCGGCCCAGTCGAACAATGCGCCAGCCAGCGGTGCCGGGCAGCTGTCTGCAGTGGCGGCCACCGCCTGCGCAGCGGCCTTGGGTCCGGTGGCCCAAACCACTGCGTCAAAGGGCGTGCCGTCAAGGTGCCAGTGTGGGGTGCTGGAATGGATGGCACCCTCAGCGCTTGCAGGCGCAGACTGCAAGCCTGCGTGCAACGCCGCAATGCGGCGGCCGCGGTGCAGCACAGCACCATGTTGCACCAACCAGCGGGCGGCCGCCTCTGGCAACAAGGTTGACAAGTCCACCTGGGGCAGCAGCAAGTCGGCGCTGCCGGGGCCGCCAAACAGCGCGTCGCGTAGCACCCGCAAAAACACCGCGCCACTGGCTTGGTGGCTGGGCGTGTTCAGGGCCGAAACGCACAAAGGTTCGATCAGCGTTTCCATGGCACGAGGGCTGAGCGTGTGGCACAGATCGGCCACCGTGTGCTTGGGCGCACAGGCAAAGCCCTGCAGCTGCCAGCGGCCCGCGGCGCGCAGCAGCGTCCATTTGTCGTACGCCGACCACCCCGGCAGCGTGAGCAGGCCCCACAGCAAGTTGAGCGGGTAGGCCCGCGTGCCCAAGCGCAAGCCTTGCCCGTCTGGAAACTGCAGGCACAGCGGCGCGCGGTGCAGTGCCTGCGCCACGTCCACGCCGACGGTGTGCAGCAGTGCCAGCGTCTGTGTGTAGGCGCCAATCAGGATGTGCTGGCCGTTGTCGAGCGCCACCGGGCTGCCGTCGGGCAGTTGGCAATGCAGTACGCGGGCGCGTCCGCCCAGTGTGCGGGCGGCTTCAAAGACTTGAACTTGGTGGCCGGCCTGCGTGGCCGCCACCGCTGCAGCCAGCCCGGCCCAGCCGGCGCCGACTACAGCAACTCGCATGGAGTACGGGCGTTCACATGCGCCCCAGCGCTTGGACTTTCCAGGCCAGCCAGAGCTTGCGCAGCGGTGTGAGGCGCACCCGCTGGTGCAGCACCTGGAAGTTGTCGGCCTCGATCTCGCGCAAGAGCGTGCGGTAGATGCTTGCCATCATCAGCCCGGGCTTTTGGGCACGCCGGTCTTCGGCGGGCAGCAAGGCCAGCGCCTGGTCGTACAGCGCGTGGGCACGGCGGGCTTGGAACTGCATCAGGGCGCTGAACTCGGCGCTGTGGCGTCGCTGCAGGAGGTCGTTGGCCTTGACACCGAACTGTTGCAGCTCGTTGACCGGCAGGTAGATACGACCGCGCATTGCGTCTTCCCCTACGTCGCGGATGATGTTGGTGAGTTGCAGCGCCTGGCCCAGGGTGTGCGCGTAGGCCGTGGTTTGGGCTTGGGTCTGGCCAAAAATGCGGGCGGCGACTTCGCCCACGACACCGGCGACCAGATGGCAATAGCGGCTGAGGTTGGGGTAGTCGAGGTAGCGCGTTTGTGCCAAATCCATTTGGCATCCTTCGATGACTGCATGCAGGTGCTGTGCAGCAATGCCAAATGGTGCGGCATGGGGCATCAGCGCCAGCAGGATTGGGTGGCTGGGTTGGCCGCCAAATGCCTTGCTGACTTCGCTGTGCCACCAGGCCAGTTTGGTGGCTGCAACGCCAGGGTCCACCATGTCGTCTACCGCATCGTCGACCTCACGGCAAAAGGCATAAAAGGCGGTAATTGCCGCGCGCCGCTGCGGTGGCAAAAACAAAAACGCGTAGTAAAAACTGCTGCCCGAGGCGGCGGCTTTTTGCTGGACGTAGTCTTGTGGCGTCATGCCTAGATTGTCACATCCACAGGGCGCGCCACAGCATGGAGGGGAAGTCCGTTGCGTGCAAGCGCGGGCGCTGGCGCAGGGTGTCAAAGCCCAGTGCCTCAATCTTTTCTAGGATGCGCAGCCCACCTTGAACCACCAGACGCAACTCCCAGCCGGCGCGCCCACCGACTTGGTGCACCAGCGGCGCCCCTTGCAGCATGGTGCTGCGTGCTTGTTGCACGCAGTGGGCCACCATGCCCAGCACTGCTTTGTGGGTGGGAGGGTTGTGCAGGTAGTGGGTTTGCACACCAAACCGGGCTTGTAGTTCTTGGGGAAAGTAGTTGCGCCCACGTGCCAGATCGGTGCGGGCGTCTTGCCAGAAGTTGATCAACTGCAATGCGGTGCAGATGGCGTCGCTCTGTACCAGCGCCTGCGGGGTGTTGACTCCATACAGCGCCAGTAGAAGGCGCCCCACCGGGTTGGCGGAGCGTCGGCAGTAGTCTTGCAATTCGGCTTGGGTGGCGTAGCCGCTGCCGTCAAGGGTCTTGCGAACGTCTTGTTCGAAGGCGTCCAGCAGGTCGTGGAGCAGCGCGGGGTCGAGTGGCCAGTTTGACAGTGCGTGGTGCAGGGCCTGCATCTGCGGTGCCCAGCGCGCATCTAAGCTTGCAGCGTCGGGTGCTTGGGGCTGGCACGCCAGTTGCATCTGCGCGCGGTAGTCGGCTAGTTGCGCCAGTCGCTGTGCGGGCGTGGCATCGCCCTCGTCGGCGATGTCGTCGGCGGTGCGGGCGAAGTGGTACAGCGCGGCAATGGGTGGACGCAAGCGTGGGGGGCACAGCCAAGACGCCACAGGAAAGTTTTCGTAGTGGCCTATGGACGTGCTGCCGGGGCGCAGTTGGCGGGGATTCATGGACCAGGATTCTGCCCGCACGCAGGACACGTGACCCCGAGTGGCTTGACAGCCGGAATCGATTCTTCTAGATTACTAACCCGTCGGTCATTAAAAAAATTTTCAAACCGACCCCATTCCTTTTTCATCACAGGCCCGACCATGCCAAAGACCTTACCCGCCGCGCTTGCGCTGGCTTTATCTGCTGTGCTGCTTTCAGCATGTTCCAAGCCCGCGCCAGCGCCAGAGCCCGTACGCGCGGTGAAGTTGATGACCGTGGGTGTGGGGGCGCTCCAAGGCGGTGGGGAGTTTGCAGGCGAGGTGCGGGCCCGCGTGGAGTCGCGCCAGGCGTTTCGGGTGGGTGGCAAGGTGGTACAGCGCCAAGCCGAGTTGGGGCAGCGGGTGCGGGTGGGCCAGGTGCTGGCCCAGTTAGACGCCCAGGATTACCGCCTGTCGGCCGATGCCGCGCGCGCCCAGTTGGCCTCTGCGGCCAGCAACCGCGACCTGGCCCAGGCAGACTTCAAGCGCTTTAAGGAGCTGCGTGAGCAGAACTTCATCAGCAGTGCCGAGCTCGAACGCCGCGAGGCCACACTCAAGGCAGCACAAGCGCAGTACGACGCAGCGCAGGCCCAGCTTTCGAGCTTGAGCAACCAAGCGGCCTACACCAGTTTGGTGGCGGATGTGGCCGGGGTGGTGACCGCGGTGGATGCCGAGGTGGGCCAGGTGGTGGCTGCGGGCACGCCGGTGTTTCGCATTGCCCAGGATGGGCCGCGCGATGTGGTCTTTTCGGTGCCCGAAGACAAGGTAGGGCTGGTGCGCTTGGGTTCTGGTGCCAGCGTGCAACCTTGGTCGAGTGCCGAGAGCCTGCCCGCCACGGTGCGTGAGGTGGCTTCCAGCGCCGACCCGGTCACCCGCACTTTCGCGGTCAAGTTGGCCGTAGATGCAAAGCACAGCCTGCCTTTGGGCACCACCGTGACCGTGCGCGCCAAGAGTTTTGACCACAGTGGCACCCAGGCGATCCGCATACCGACCAGTGCGCTGCGGCGCGAGGCTGATTACACCGCCGTGTGGGTGCTCGATACCGCCGCCATGGTGGTGAATTTGCAACGGGTAGAGATCGCGACTGCTGACGGCAACATGGCAGTGGTCGGTGCTGGACTGCAGCCCGGTATGCAGATTGTGGTTGCCGGTGTGCACGTGCTGGCACCCGGCCAAAAAGTGACGGTCTACCAAGACCAGAACGCTGCTGCCGCGCCAGCGGCCCAGGTGGGTAAGTGATATGAGCGAGCAACAACCGGCGCATGGCGCAACCAAAGGTTTCAACCTCTCCAAATGGGCGCTTGACCACGGCCCATTGACCCGCTACCTGATGGTGGTGCTGATGGTTCTGGGGTGCGCGGCGTACTTCCAGTTGGGGCAAGACGAAGACCCGCCGTTTACCTTTCGTGCCATGGTGGTGCGCACCTACTGGCCCGGCGCCACTGCACAACAGGTGGCCGAGCAGGTCACCGACAAGCTAGAGCGCACGCTGCAGGAGGTGCCCTACGCCGACAAGATTCGCAGCTACTCCAAGCCCGGCGAGTCACAGATTTTTCTAGAACTCAGAGACAACTCCACCCCCAGTGAAGTGTCCAACGTCTGGTACACGGTGCGCAAAAAGGTGGGAGATATGCGCATGCAGCTCCCCCAAGGGGTGGTGGGGCCGTTTTTCAACGACGACTTTGGCGATGTGTATGGCGTGATCTATGCCATGGAGTCCGAGGGCTACAGCTACGCCGAACTCAAGGTGTTTGCTGACCGGGTGCGCCAGGCGCTTTTGCGGGTGCCCAATGTGGCCAAGGTTGAGTTGTTTGGGGCCCAGGACGAGAAGATTTACATCGAAATTTCTCAAAAGCGGCTTTCGCAAATGGGGCTGGACATGGGCCAGGTGCTGTCCCAGCTCAACCAGCAAAACGCGGTGGAGAGCGCAGGTGTCGTGCAGACGCCGTTGGACGTTTTTCAGGTGCGGGTGGCGGGCCAGTTCAAGGGCTTGGACGAATTGCGCGCGATGCCGATCCGCGGCGCCTCGGGCAACCAGTTGCGGCTGGGTGATATTGCAGATATCAAGCAAGGCTATCTGGACCCGCCCGCGGTGAAGGTTCGCCACCAAGGCCAAGAGGTGATTGGTCTGGGCGTTTCCATGGCCAAGGGCGGGGACATCATTGCGCTGGGCAAAGCGCTGAACGCCGCCTCGTCGCGTTTGGAGAGCGAGTTGCCGGCGGGCATTCGCTTGGTGAAGGTGCAAGACCAGCCCAAAGCAGTTTCCACGTCGGTGGGCGAGTTTGTTACCGTCCTGATCGAAGCGGTGGTGATTGTGTTGGGGGTGAGCTTTGTGGCGCTGGGATTCCACCGCCGGCACGGCGAGCACCCGTTGTGGCGGCGGTACTACATCGATATGCGGCCAGGGTTGGTGGTGGGTATCACCATTCCACTGGTGCTGGCGGTGACCTTCTTGGCGATGTACTACTTTGGCATTGGTTTGCACAAGATATCGCTGGGGTCGCTGATCATCGCGCTGGGCTTGCTGGTGGATGACGCCATCATTGCGGTGGAGATGATGGTGCACAAGATGGAGCAGGGCTACGACAAGGTGCGCGCTGCCACCTTTGCCTATGAGCTCACGGCGATGCCCATGCTCACCGGAACACTGATCACGGCGGTGGGCTTTCTTCCAATTGGCATTGCCAAGTCGGTAACGGGCGAATACACCTTCGCTATCTTCGCGGTGACGGTGATCGCATTGGTGCTTAGCTGGTTCGTGTCGGTGTACTTTGTGCCTTACTTGGGCACGGTGCTGCTGAAAACCAAGCCGCGCCACGCGGTGGTGCCGGGTGACCCGGTAGATGCCGACGCGCGCGAGCCCAACGAGGGCTACAACTCGCCGTTTTACGTGGGGTTTAGGCGTGTGCTGAATTGGTGCTTGGTGCACCGTTGGACCACCATCGGCGCGACCCTGGTGGTGTTTGCGCTGGGTGTTGTGGGCATGGGCAAGGTGCAGCAGCAGTTCTTTCCGGACTCCAGTCGTTTGGAAATCTTGGTGGACATTTGGTTCCCGGAAGGCACCTCGTTTGCCGCCAATGAAGAGGTCACCAAGCGCGTGGAGCAACGCCTGCTCAAGGAAGAGGGCGTGCAGGCGGTAACCACCTGGGTAGGCTCCGGCTTGCCACGCTTTTACTTGAGCTTGGACCAGGTGTTCCCGCAGACCAACGTGTCGCAGTTCATGATCATGTCCAAGGACTTGAAGGTGCGCGAGACCTTGCGGGTGCAATTGCCCGCTTTGCTGGCTGCCGAGTTTCCGGAAGTGCGCGGGCGGGTCAAGTTGTTGCCCAATGGTCCGCCAGTTCCGTACCCGGTGCAGTTCAGGGTGATGGGGCCTGATCCGGTGGTACTGCGTGGCTACGCAGACAGCGTCAAAGCGGCCATGCGTGAGAACGCCAGCACCCGTGGGGTCAACGACAACTGGAACGAGTCGGTGAAGGTGGTTCGCCTCGAAGTTGACCAAGCCAAAGCCCGCGCTTTGGGCGTGACCAGCCAGTCGATTGCGCAAGCCTCCAAGGCCATTTTGTCTGGCGCCACCGTGGGCCAATACCAAGAGGGCGACAAGCTCATCGACATCGTGTTGCGTCAGCCGCTTGAGGAGCGTGACGCGATCACCGATATTGCCAATGCCTACCTGCCCACCGCTTCTGGCAAGTCAATTCCGCTAACCCAAATTGCCAAGCCGGTGTTTAGCTGGGAGCCTGGTGTGATGTGGCGCGAGAACCGGGATTACGCCATGACGGTGCAAAGCGATATCGTGGAAGGCAAGCAGGGCGCCACGGTGAGCGCGGAGCTGATGCCGCGTCTAACCGAAATCAGCAGCCAATGGCGCCCAGGTTACCGCGTTGAAGTGGCTGGCGCGGTGGAGCAAAGCTCAAAAGGCTCAAGCTCGATCGTGGCAGGTGTGCCCATCATGTTGTTCATCACTTTCACCTTGCTGATGTTGCAGTTGCAAAGCTTCAGCCGCGCGCTATTGGTCTTTTTGACCGGGCCGCTGGGCATCGCGGGCGTGGCCGGTGCCCTGCTGCTGTTGGACCGACCGTTTGGTTTTGTCGCATTGCTGGGCGTGATTGCCTTGATGGGAATGATCCAGCGCAACTCGGTGATTTTGATTGACCAGATCGAGCACGACCGCCGCGCCGGAATTCCCGCGTGGGAGGCCATCATTGGCTCCACCGTGCGCCGCTTTCGGCCCATTGTGCTTACCGCAGCGGCGGCCGTGTTGGCCATGATTCCGTTGTCGCGCTCGGTGTTTTGGGGGCCGATGGCGGTGGCCATCATGGGTGGGCTGATTGTGGCTACCGTGCTGACCCTGTTGGCTTTGCCCGCCATGTACGCTGCCTGGTTTCGGGTGCGCAAGGACACGCCCGCTGCGGGGTAAACTGCGGGCGTGCGAGCGCGGGTGGCGAAATTGGTAGACGCACCAGGTTTAGGTCCTGACGGTGGCAACACTGTGGGGGTTCGAGTCCCCCCCCGCGCACCACCTTGGCGTGGTCTGAGTTTCAAGTGATCTTGAGGTGGTTTGCCGCTGCCAGCCATTGCATTGGCAGCCAAGCGCGCTGCTTGCGGGGTCACTGCCACCGTGTGGATTGCGGCTTTTCTGGGGCCACAAAGGGTAAACGCCGCAGCTTTTAGCGATGGCTCCAGCAGTGGAAACCACCTTTTGCGGCGCTGTGAGCCGACGTATGGTTGGCCGCCGTACCAGCATTTGCATCCCTACCCCGTACCACCAGCATGCCTCAAATGCCCACCCAGCCACCCAACGCGAACCAGCGTACCAAGCGAACATCGACCACCGATCGGATCGCGCAGGTGTATTTGAGCGCGCTCGGAGACACGGTGGCTGACACCGTGGGCCATAGCAACAGGGAGCGGCTTGTATGGCTGGGACTGTTGGCTGCGCCCTTGCTTTTTCCCGTGGCCTTACCGGGCATGGCGTCTGCTGTGGGCTTGTTGTGTGTGGTCGTTTCTGTTGGGGTGTGTCTGGGTCATCCTATTGCGTTGCCCGGATGGTTGGGTCGGCGTGCCTTGCATCCCCGCGCCAAGAGTTTGCTGGCCAGCGCCAGCCAAAAGGCGTTGCACTTGGTCGGGCGGTTCGCCCGGCCGCGATTGCTCAGACTGAGCGACCAGCCGCTGCGCTGGGTCAATGGCTTGGTGCTGGCGACCGCAGGCCTGTCAATGGCCGTCCCGGTGCCCATGATTACCTTTGACAACGTGCTGCCGGCATTGGGCGTGGTTTTGATGGCTTGGGGTCTGCGTCTGCGCGATGGCCTGATGCTGCTGGCGGGTTACTTGGCGACCTTGGCTGCGGTGGCTTCCTTGGTGTTGTTGTGGTGGGGCGGCACCTTGCTGGTGGGAGCCTTGCTGGACTGGGTCATTGGTTGAATGATTTTTGGGCTGCCCGTGGGGCAAGCCCACAACATGCCTCAGATACAATGGCACGCTGCACTGACTCGCACTTTTTGCCCAAGGGCGATGGGGAGTTGAGTCACCGTCATGCACCACCCCACCTGTGTGAATTTTTTCGGGTCCGGCAACTGAGCGCTGCGGCCCAACCCACAATTTCTTTAGGAGACTGACCGTGGCTGTAACTGTTGAAACTTTGGAAAAGCTGGAGCGCAAGATCACGTTGACACTCCCGGCCACTGCCATTCAGTCAGAAGTTGAAGTGCGCCTTCGCAAGCTGGCACGAACGGTCAAGATGGATGGCTTTCGTCCCGGCAAAGTGCCCATGAATGTGGTGGCACAACGCTATGGCTATTCCGTGCATTACGAAGTGATGAATGACAAAGTGGGTCAGGCGTTTGCCAGTGCTGCCAACGAAGCCAAACTGCGTGTTGCGGGCCAGCCGCGCATTACCGAGAGCGAGGTGTCACCCGAAGGCCACATGGCTTTTGATGCGGTGTTTGAGGTTTTCCCTGAAGTCAAAATTGGTGACCTTGCTGGCGCAGAAATTGAAAAAATTTCCACCGAAGTTACTGATGCGGCGATTGATAAAACCGTTGACATTCTGCGCAAGCAGCGCAGAACGTTCGCGCAGCGAGCCCAAGACACAGCGGCCCAAGATGGCGACCGCGTGACGGTCGACTTCGAAGGAAAAATTGACGGTGAAGCGTTCGAAGGTGGAAAGGCCTCCGACTTCCAATTCATCCTAGGCGATGGCCAAATGCTCAAAGAGTTTGAAGACGCGACCCGCGGGATGAAGGCAGGCGAAAGCAAGACCTTTCCGCTGGCGTTTCCTGCCGAGTACCACGGGAAGGATGTCGCAGGCAAGACCGCTGACTTTTTGGTGACGCTCAAGAAGGTGGAGGCAGCCCATCTGCCAGAGGTTGACGCTGCCTTGGCCAAGTCACTGGGGATCGCAGATGCGAGCGTCGAAGGATTGCGCGCAGACATCCGCAAGAACCTAGAGCGCGAAGTGAAGTACCGCCTGCTTAGCCGTAACAAGCAGGCTGTCATGGACGCGCTGGTCTCTAAAGCCGAGCTTGACCTCCCCAAGTCCAGCGTGCAGGCTGAGGTGGCGCGGTTGGTGGAGGGTGCCCGCGCAGACCTCAAGCAACGCGGTGTTAAGGATGCCGACCAAGCACCCATTCCGGAAGAGATTTTTCGCCCTCAGGCCGAGCGCCGTGTGCGTTTGGGACTGGTGGTGGCAGAGTTGGTGCGTGCCAACAGCCTGGCCGCCAAGCCGGAGCAAATCAAGGCGCACATTGATGAACTCTCCGCCAGCTACGAAAAGCCCGCCGAAGTGGTCCGCTGGTACTACGGCGACAACCGCCGCATGGCCGAGGTCGAGGCCATCGTTGTTGAAAACAACGTGACCGAGTTCGTGTTGGCGCAAGCCAAAGTCAGCCACAAGTCGGTGTCGTTTGACGAGTTGATGGCGCAAAACTAATCGCAATGGTTCGGCCCGGTAACTACCGAGGCGACCACCAGCAGTGGGGCGTGCAGCGGACTTGCAGTCGGCTGCATTGGCCCCATTTGCATTTTTCGCAGCGGCTTTTTGGGTACAGTTGGCCTTGAACGGCCCTTTTTGGAGATGCTATGAATTTGAACAGTGGTGCGCCCGGCGCAATGGATATCCAGGCTCTGGGTATGGTGCCGATGGTGATCGAGCAGTCCGGTCGTGGTGAGCGCTCTTACGACATCTACTCTCGCCTTCTCAAGGAACGTGTCATTTTTTTGGTCGGACCTGTCAATGACCAAACTGCCAACCTCGTGGTTGCTCAGCTGTTGTTCTTGGAGAGCGAGAACCCTGACAAGGATATTTCGTTTTACATCAACTCCCCAGGGGGCTCGGTTAGCGCTGGCATGGCGATTTTTGACACCATGAATTTCATCAAGCCTGATGTGTCCACGCTGTGCGCCGGTATGGCTGCCAGCATGGGTGCTTTTTTGTTGGCGGCAGGCGCCAAGGGAAAGCGGTTTTCATTGCCAAATTCGAAGGTCATGATTCACCAGCCGTCGGGCGGTAGTCAGGGTCAGGCCACAGAGATCGAAATTGCAGCTCGGGAGATTTTGAAAACCAGAGAGCAGCTCAACAAGATACTGGCCGAGCGCACTGGTCAATCGCTGGAGCGCATTGCGCGTGACACCGAGCGCGACTACTACATGTCAGCCGACGAGGCCAAAGAGTACGGTGTAGTCGATCAAGTGATATCCAAGCGACCTTGAGGTTCAGGCCCGACGGGTCCGCCCCCAGCACAGGCCGCAGCACCTGCACGAACGCACTTTTCGTTTGGTTATGATCAAACCCCCACCTGTGTAGAGGCACCGAAGACATGGCCGAAAAAAAAGGCACGACCAGCGAAAAGACTCTGTACTGTTCGTTTTGTGGCAAGAGCCAGCATGAGGTCAAGAAGCTGATCGCTGGCCCCTCGGTGTTCGTTTGTGACGAGTGCATTGAGCTTTGCAACGAGATCATTCGCGATGAACTGCCCGCATCGACCACGGGGAAGGAAGGCAAGACCGACTTGCCAACGCCCGCCGACATCAAGGCCAATCTCGACAACTATGTGATCGGGCAGGAACCCGCCAAACGCAGTTTGGCGGTGGCCGTGTACAACCACTACAAGCGCTTGCGCCACAAAGAAAAAGCCAAAAAAGACGATGTCGAGCTGTCCAAAAGCAACATCTTGCTGATCGGCCCTACGGGCTCCGGAAAAACACTCTTGGCCCAAACCTTGGCACGTATGCTGGATGTGCCCTTTGTGATGGCCGATGCAACCACGCTGACCGAGGCCGGTTACGTGGGCGAGGACGTTGAAAACATCGTCCTCAAGCTGCTGCAAAGCTGCAATTACGACGTAGAGCGCGCGCAACGCGGCATCGTCTACATTGACGAGATTGACAAGATTTCGCGTAAATCGGACAACCCGTCCATCACCCGTGATGTCTCCGGTGAGGGCGTTCAACAAGCCCTGCTCAAACTGATCGAAGGCACGATGGCGAGTGTGCCACCACAGGGCGGGCGCAAGCACCCCAACCAAGACTTTGTGCAGATCGACACCACCAACATTTTGTTCATTTGTGGTGGCGCGTTTGCAGGGCTGGAAAAAGTGATTGAGAGCCGCACCCAGTCGTCCGGTATTGGCTTTGGCGCTGTGGTGCAAAGCAAGCAGCAACGCAGCCTGACCGAAGTGTTTAAAGAAGTTGAGCCCGAAGATTTGATTAAGTTCGGCCTGATTCCTGAACTGGTGGGCCGCATGCCGGTGGTAGCGACTCTGGCCGAGCTCACCGAGGACGCGCTGGTTCAGATACTTACCGAGCCCAAGAATGCGCTGGTTAAGCAATACGCCAAGTTGCTGGCGATGGAGGGCGCTGAGCTAGAGATTCGGCCCAACGCACTCAAGGCCATCGCCCGGCGTGCCCTAGCCCGTAAGACTGGTGCGCGCGGGTTGCGTTCCATTCTGGAGCAGTCCCTGATCGACACGATGTTTGATCTTCCAAACGCCACCAACATTGAGCGTGTGGTCGTCGATGAGTCGACGATCGAAGAAAACAAGGCCCCCTTGCTCGTGTACCGCGAAGCAGCAAAAAAAGCTTGAGGCGCGCGGCCCAAGTCGCTCGATTTGCGGGGTCTTTCTTGCGATTTACACCGGTTGTGAGTCTGTGCACTGACTGACAATGCTTGCGTACTTGAATTTGAAGATTTTCCAGCCATCTACTTGGTATTCATAAAGGTTTTCTATGTCTGGTCAAACGCCACTTCCCGCCGTTCCAATTGATCTGCCTTTGCTGCCCCTGCGCGATGTAGTGGTGTTTCCGCACATGGTGATTCCACTGTTTGTCGGACGCCCCAAGAGCATCAAGGCGCTGGAGGCGGCGATGGAGGCAGAACGTCGCATCATGTTGGTTGCGCAAAAGGCGGCCGCCAAAGACGATCCAGTGGTGTCCGATATGTTCGATGTGGGATGTGTCTCGACCATTCTCCAAATGCTCAAGCTGCCAGATGGAACGGTTAAGGTGCTGGTCGAAGGCCACCAACGGGCCACCGTAAACAAGATCGAGGAGGGCAGCTCGCACTTTTCAGCCAGTGTGACCCCGGTGGTGACTGCGCTTGAGCAAGCGGATGCTGCCCGTACAAAAAGCAGCGAGGTAGAGGCTTTGCGCCGCGCGGTCATGCAGCAGTTTGACCAGTACGTAAAGCTCAACAAAAAGATACCGCCCGAGATCCTGACATCTATCTCCAGCATCGATGATGCGGGCCGGTTGGCTGACACGATTGCGGCACACCTTCCGCTCAAGCTTGACGCCAAGCAAACGGTGCTCACGTTGTCGGTGGTGCGAGAGCGGCTCGAGAACCTGTTCGAGCAAATCGAGCGTGAGGTCGATATTCTCAACGTGGACAAGAAGATCCGCGGCCGCGTCAAACGTCAGATGGAGAAGAACCAGCGCGACTTCTACTTGAATGAACAAGTCAAGGCGATCCAAAAGGAGCTTGGCGAGGGCGAGGACGGCGCCGACATCGAAGAGATCGAGAAAAAGATCAAGTCGGCCAAGATGCCCAAAGAGGCGCTTAAGAAAGCAGAAGCAGAGCTTAAGAAGCTCAAGCTCATGTCGCCCATGTCGGCAGAGGCCACAGTCGTTCGCAACTACATCGATGCGCTCTCTGGCCTTCCATGGGCCACCAAGACGAAGATTAAACACAACCTCACCAATGCCGAGGTCGTACTCAACCAAGACCACTATGGGCTTGACAAGGTAAAGGACCGCATTTTGGAGTACCTCGCGGTGCAGCAGCGTGTCGACAAGGTGAAGGCACCCATCTTGTGCTTGGTGGGTCCACCCGGCGTGGGCAAAACTTCACTGGGGCAATCTATCGCCAAAGCCACAGGCCGAAAGTACGTGCGCATGGCTTTGGGCGGTATGCGTGATGAGGCGGAGATTCGCGGCCACCGGCGCACCTACATCGGGGCCATGCCCGGAAAGGTTTTGCAGAGTTTGACGAAGGTCGGTACCCGCAATCCCTTGTTTTTGCTTGACGAGATTGACAAGCTCGGCACCGATTTTCGCGGCGATCCCAGCAGTGCCTTGTTAGAGGTGCTGGACCCCGAGCAAAACCACAAGTTTGGCGACCACTATGTGGAGGTGGACTTCGATCTGAGTGACGTGATGTTCGTGGCAACTTCCAACTCCATGAACATACCGCCTGCGTTGCTCGATCGGATGGAAGTGATTCGTCTGTCGGGCTATACCGAAGACGAGAAGACGAACATCGCCACCACCTACTTACTGCCCAAGCAGATGAAGAACAACGGCGTGAAGGACTCTGAGCTGACAGTGTCTGAAGATGCGGTGCGTGACATCGTGCGCTACTACACGCGCGAGGCTGGCGTTCGCTCGCTGGAGCGCGAGCTGTCCAAGATTTGCAGAAAGGTGGTGAAGGGCCTCTTGCTCAAAAAGTTGGAGCCCCAAGTGAAAGTCACTGCAGAGACTTTGAAGGATTACCTGGGTGTTCGCAAGTACTCCTATGGGCGGGCAGAACAGCAAAACCAGGTAGGGCAGGTGGTTGGCTTGGCTTGGACCGAGGTTGGGGGTGACCTGCTGACGATCGAAGCCGCCCTCACCCCGGGTAAGGGCGTGATCACCCGCACAGGGTCGCTAGGCGATGTGATGAAGGAATCAGTAGAGGCTGCAAGAACCGTGGTGCGCAGCCGCTCGCGCCGCTTGGGTATCAAGGACGAAGTTTTTGAGAAGAAGGACATTCACATTCACGTGCCCGATGGAGCTACTCCCAAGGACGGACCCAGTGCCGGCGCTGCGATGGCTACCGCATTTGTGTCGGCGCTAACTGGTATCCCGGTGCGCGGGGACGTTGCAATGACTGGCGAGATTACTTTGCGAGGGGAAATCACTGCCATCGGCGGTCTAAAGGAAAAGCTGTTGGCCGCGCTGCGGGGCGGTATCAAGACGGTGCTTATTCCGGAAGAGAACGCCAAGGACTTGCAGGACATTCCAGAGAACGTAAAGAATGGCTTGGAAATCGTTCCTGTGAAGTGGATCGACAAGGTGCTGGAGTTGGCGTTGGAGTCTTTGCCAGTTCCGCTGCCGGAAGATGACATTCTGGCGCCAGTGGCGGCCGTGCCCACTGTGCAGTCGCAAGATGCTCCGGACTCGATCAAGCACTGATCGTGCAGGCCAAAAAAAGTTTCTCAGCCAGCGCGTTGTTGAAAAATTTCGCGCTATACTGCGAGGCTTGAAACGCGGGAATAGCTCAGTTGGTAGAGCGCAACCTTGCCAAGGTTGAGGTCGAGAGTTCGAGACTCTTTTCCCGCTCCACATTCCAACAAAAAGGGAAGCAACAGCTTCCCTTTTTCATTGGCTTGTATGGCGCGGTAGCAAAGCGGTTATGCCCCGGATTGCAAATCCGGTTAGTCCGGTTCGACTCCGGACCGCGCCTCCAAATTTCTGGTCAATCAAGCCCTGTTAGCACACAAGCGCAGGGCTTTTTTGTTTGACAATGGAAACTGCGGCCTGAGTGGTGAAATAGGTAGACACATCGGACTTAAAATCCGCCGCTTCGTGAATAACGGGCGTACCGGTTCGATTCCGGTCTCAGGCACCAACCAACACCACCTTCGACCCCAATCCACCATGACACGCTATAACGCACCGTACGAAATTCATGTTCATGGTCAGGTGCCGTTGCGGGCGGACGTCAACCTCGACCAGTTGCAAGATGCACTGCGGCCTTTGTGGCGTTACGCCGGTTCCACTTCCTTGGCCGATGGCGCCGCCAGCACCTATGAGGACGAGCCCGGCATTCAGTTCGATGCACACGACCACTCATTGCAGATTTGCTGGACCGTGCATGGTGACGACGACTTCCGCCAGACCCTGGATGAAGTGTGTATGAACCTCAATGACATTGCAGACGCGGGCGCGGCGGTGGAGGTGACCTTTTACGATGCAGAGTTCGACGAAGAAGCCCAAAGCAATGCATCGCAATCGCGCGATGATTTCTTGATGCTGTTTGTAGGTCCCAACCCTGCAGCGATCATGCAGGTGCAGCGGGACCTGTTGGTTCAAGACCTCGTCAGTCTAATGGAGCGCCACTTTGACGGGTCTGAGCTCAGCGGGGTGGTGGCAGAGGTCGATCGTTTGTTTTCTCAGCGCTTTGATGCTTTGGTGAACTCGCTTGAGATCGGTAAGCCGCCCAGGGGCTTTGGCGGGGGCTCTGGCGGCCATGGCGGGGGCCGCAAACCGAGACATTTGCACTAAGTAGCACGCCTGTAGCTGCTGTTGGCTGGTCTATACTGAATTGGGCGTTTCAGAGTCTAGGACAACATACATGGATAGCGGCCGTTCCGGCCCAATGCACGAGCAAACATGCTAAAGAAAATCAGCGTGAGCCAGATCACGGTCGGCATGTACCTTAAGGAGTTTTGCGGTTCCTGGATGGAGCATCCGTTTTGGCGCAGCAGCTTTGTCATCACGGACCCAAAAGACATAGAGTCCATTTTTTCCAGCAGTATCAAGGAAGTGTGGATTGACACTTCCAAGGGTTTGGACGTCGCAGCGGGCGAGTCTGCCATCTCAGAAGCCGAGGCTGACGCCCAAATTGATGCCGAACTCGAGCAAGCCGCGTCGGAGGCACGTGATGTTGCCCCGGTCTCTGCGGCTGAAGAGTTTGAGCGTGCAGCAAAGATCTGTGCACAGTCAAAGCGTGCAGTGATATCGATGTTTGAAGAGGCCCGGATGGGCAACGCCGTGGACGCGGGCAATGCCCTGCAAGTGGTTGAAGAAATTTCGGATTCTGTCGCCCGCAATCCGGGAGCCCTGATCAGCCTGGCGCGCCTGAAGACTGCCGACGACTACACCTACATGCACTCCGTCGCGGTCTGCGCGATGATGGTGGCACTGGCCAAGCAACTTGGTTTGGACGAAAAGCAGACCCGTTTGGCAGGCATTGCCGGCCTGATGCACGACTTGGGCAAGGCAGCAATGCCCAACGATGTTTTGAACAAGCCTGGAAAGTTGAGCGACGCAGAGTTTGCGGTGATCAAGGGGCATCCACAGGCGGGATACGAGCTGTTGCTGACCGGGACCAATGTAGATCCGGTGACACTTGATGTGTGTTTGCACCACCATGAAAAGGTCGATGGCTCTGGCTACCCCAAGGGTCTCAAAGGTGATCAGATAAGTCTGATGGCGAAAATGGGCGCCGTGTGTGATGTGTACGATGCCATCACCTCCAACCGACCGTACAAGGCGGGCTGGGATCCTGCTGAGTCGATGCGGCGCATGGCAGAGTGGACCAACGGGCATTTCGACGCCCGGGTTTTCCAAGCCTTTGTCAAAAGCTTAGGCATCTACCCGATCGGTTCACTCGTAAAACTCAGCTCTGGGCATCTGGCGGTCGTGGTGGAGCAGACTGGTAGGTCCTTGACCATGCCCTTGGTGAAGGTGTTCTACTCAACCAAATCAGAGTTGCGAATCACACCCCGGATCATTGATCTCTCTACCACGGGAGCCACGGAAAAGATTTTGAGCCGTGAGGACCCCGACAAGTGGAGTTTTCCCGATCTCAAGGAGTTGTGGTCGGGGTTGACCTAGCGCGCGGTCAAGCGGTTCAAAAGTCGGGTTAGCAGCCTCGGGTGATGGGCATTTCTACGGGACCGGCCTGTGCCGCGTACTTACCCAGCTCTAGTTTTGCCACTGCATTGCGATGCACTTCGTCTGGACCGTCGGCAAATCGCAGTGTTCTTGCGCAGGCGTAGCTGTAAGCCAACGGGAAGTCTTCGCACATTGCGCCGCCGCCGTGCGCCTGCATGGCCCAATCAATGACATCGCAGGCCATATTGGGTGCTACAACCTTGATCATGGCGATTTCGTTGCGGGCAAACTTGTTGCCTGCCACGTCCATCATCCAGGCTGCCTTTAAGGTGAGCAGACGTGCCATGTCGATCTTGCAGCGTGCCTCCGCAATGCGCTCTTGCGTGACGGTTTGCGCAGCCACCGGTTTGCCAAAAGCGATGCGCGAGGAGGCGCGACGGCACATCAACTCCAAGGCCCGCTCTGCCAGTCCAATCAAGCGCATGCAGTGGTGGATGCGGCCTGGGCCGAGGCGGCCTTGCGCAATCTCGAAACCACGACCTTCGCCAAGCAGGATGTTTCCCACCGGGACCCGGACGTTTTCAAACAGCACCTCCATGTGGCCGTGCGGCGCATCGTCGTAGCCAAACACACTCAGCGGGCGCACCACCGTGAGCCCCGGCGCGTTTGCCGGCACCAACACCATGCTTTGTTGCGCATGCCGCGCGGCTTCGGGATCGGTCTTTCCCATGGTGATGTACACGGCGCACCGCGGATCGCCCGCACCGGATATCCACCATTTGCGGCCATTGATAACGTACTCGTCGCCATCGCGTTCAATGCGGGTGGAGATGTTGGTTGCGTCGCTGGAGGCGACGGCCGGCTCGGTCATTGCAAACGCGGATCGGATCGTGCCTTCGAGCAGGGGCTTGAGCCACTGGACTTTGCTTTCAGACGAGCCGTAGCGGGCAATCGTCTCCATGTTCCCGGTGTCAGGGGCGGAGCAGTTGAAAACCTCGCTGGACCAGGGCACACGCCCCATGATTTCTGCCAGCGGCGCGTACTCTTGGTTGGTCAAGCCCGCACCAGCAAAGCCTGCCGCTTGCGCGCTGTCGACCGGCAAGAAAAGGTTCCACAGCGACTCCGATTGGGCTCTGCGCTTGAGATCCTCAATGAGTTTGAGCGGCGTCCAGCGCTTGCCCGCCGCAGTGTTGGCCTCGATCTCTGCGTGGTACGCGGACTCGGCAGGGTACACATGGTCGTCCATGAACCGTTGCAGCTTGGTCTGTAGTGCTTTGGTTTTGGGTGAGTATTCAAAGTCCATGGTGTGTCCTGGTGGTGTCTGTCGGGCTTGGTGGGGGAGACGTCGGGAAGATGGGCGGATGCGGGGGGGGGGCTCAAGCCCTTTGCGCTAGTTGCCAGGCCATGTGGGCCAAGGGGCGCGCACCTGCGGCCGATTCGACTGCCTGCGCACTGGAAGCGGTGCCTGATTCCACCCGCTTGGCTATGCCTTGCAATATGGCCGCAATGCGGAAGAGGTTGTAGGCCAGAAAGAAGTTCCAGTCTGTCTTGAGGTCCTCAGGCCGTGCCAAGCCACTGTGGTCGCAGTACTGCCGGATGTAGGCGTCCTCGCTGGGGATGCCTAAAGCGGCCAAGTCCATGCCGGCAATGCCACGAAACGCACCTGGCGAAATGTGCCAGGTCATGCAGTGGTAGCTGAAGTCCGCCAAGGGGTGGCCCAGTGTGGAGAGTTCCCAATCCAGCACGGCACAGACCTTGGGGGAGGCGTGTTCGAACATCAGGTTGTCCATACGGTAGTCGCCATGCACGATACTGACCAGTCGCTCGTCACGTGCCAAGCTCGGAATATGGGCTGGCAGCCACTCCATGAGCCGTTCCATGTCCTCAATGGGCTGCGTCATGGATGCCACGTACTGCTGGCTCCAGCGCTTGATCTGGCGTTCGAAATAGTTCCCCGGCTTTCCGAAGTTCGACAGGCCTTGCTGCGAATGGTCAACCGTGTGCAGGGCAGCAATTACGCGATTCATCTCCTGGTATGTGGCGGAACGTTCTTCGGGCTGCATGCCTGGCAAGGCTTGGTTCCACAGCACGCGTCCCTCGCGGTACTCCATGATGTAGAAGGCCCGGCCCAGCACAGACTCGTCCTCGCACAGCGTCAGCATGTCGGGCACCGGAACGGTGGTGTCACGCAGCGCGCGCATGACGGTAAATTCGCGTTCAATCGCGTGCGCAGATGGCAGCAGCTGGGCTACCGGGCCGGGCTTCATGCGCATGACATAGCGGGCGCCCGGCGTTATCAGCTTGTAGGTCGGGTTGGACTGCCCGCCTTTGAACATCTCAACCGAGACCGGTCCCCGAAAGCCTTCCACATGGGTTTGTAACCAAGCCTGCAGGGCATCCTGGTTGATCGCATGTTTTCCCAGCGCGGCCTGGGTGCCGATGAAGTGGTCGAAGTCGGTCATGTTCGGTTGGGCGGGTGTTCGCGGTCGGACTCAGCGATTCGCATCAAGGCGGGGCGGTCGCGCACCACCAGCCCGCCGGGCTCGATGCGAATGATTTCCTCGCGCTCCATGGATTTCAGTTCTTGGTTCACACGCTGGCGGGATGCGCCCAGCAACTGCGCCAGCTCCTCCTGTGCCAGATGCAGGCCGATGCGGGTATCGGAGCCCTCGCTCAGTGAGGGAACCCCGTAGGACCGCACCAAGTGCAGCAGTTGCTTTGCCAGGCGGGCGCGCAGAGGCAAGGTGTTGAGGTCTTCCACCAGCCCGTAGAGCTGGCGGATGCGCCTAGCGTGCAAACGCAGCAGCGCCTCGTAGAGCTCCACATGGTTCGCCAGAATCTTTCTAAAGTCTGCCTTTGCCACGCACAGCACGGTGCTTTCGCCGTGGGCGTAGGCATCGTGTGTGCGGCGATCGCCGTCAAAAATGGATACGTCACCGAACCAAATGCCAGGCTCTACGTAGGCCAGCGTGATGAGCTTGCCGGAGATCGACGTGGAGCTCACCCGGACCGCGCCTTTGGCGCACGCAATCCACTCTTCAGGCGGCTCGCCGCGGGCGGCAATCAACTCGCCGTCGCGGTACCTTTTGACATAGGCGCAGCGCAATATGTCATGGCGCAGGGAAGGGGAGAGCGTGCTGAACCAACGCCCGGCATTGATTGCAGCCCGTTCGTCAACGCTGAGTATGGGTTCGTCCATCGTCGGGTGGTTCACAAGACACGTCGGTTCAGACATCGGTGGGCTATTGTCACTTCCCGGCCCCGCGTGGCGTCCGTCGGTTGTCGCCAGGGTGTCAGGCCTAGGCCAATGCGGACCTGGGTGTCTGTGCCACCGGCTCTGCATGACCGCTCGGCTGGGGAAAGGACTGGAGGTGGGGTGCGAGTAAGGGCGGCTTTATAAATGTTCACATTGGGTTGATTCACGCTGGCATGTGCCAGAATGTTGTCAACTTATGAGCCGATTTCGCAACCTTGGCAAGCCATTTGCAGCTGCGGCAGTGCTGTTTGCCGCCATGGATGTGTCGTCTCTGACCTTGGGGCCGCTGGAGGGGGTTGCGGTGCTGGGCAGGCCGCTCGATGTGTCGGTGACCGTGCGACCCGGCCCCACGGGTGATGCGGCGGTCGCGTGCTTGGATGCCACGGTGTCTTATGGCGACACAAGGCAACCCGCGGCAAGCGTCAGCTTGGGGGTGGACCCGAGGCCAGACCAGACTTTGCTGGTCAATGTCTATGTGCATGCGTCGGTTAGTGAGCCCGTTGTGACCTTGGAGTTACATGCTGGTTGCGGGACCAAGATCAGCCGCCAATACATTCTTTTCGCGGATCCTGCTGGGGCTGCGCCTTGGGTGGCGTCGCCATCGGCTGTAGCGTCGGCGCCAGTGGTGACGCCAACACGTGAATCAGCTGCTGGTGCGCTAACGCCATCACCCGCCGCGTCCGAGGCCAAGCGGCAATGGTCGCAGACAACGCCGCAACCGCCGATTGTTGCGCCGCCCAAAGGTCCCAGCCTGTCGCCAGCAAGCCCGGCGGCGACCAAGCCGCGACCGGCCGTTGCTGCCAACGCCGCCGCGACCAGTCCGCCCGACAGCGTTCCGGAACCGCAGCGTAGTTCGGATCCCCCGCCGCAGCCCAAGCAAGAGTCCCTTGGCACTGCCCAACCCAGCTCTCCGCCTTTGCAAGCGCTTGAAGCGGATTTGAAGGCTTTGCAAGTTGCGAACGCCAAAAATCAACAGAACCTCGAGCGGCTTTCGGGGTCTATCGCTACATCAGAGTCCCCCAGCCACACCGTCTTACTGATCGCTGCGGCGGCCTGCGCTCTCGCGGTAGCCGCTTTGCTGGCGTTCAGGCGCAGCAGAGCGCGAGCGAACTCGGCACGGTGGTGGGATGCAGCGCAGGGGCAACCGTTGGCGCATCAGAACATGCCCAGTACCGCGCTGGCAGACGATACGGCTGCGGTTGCGGCGGCTGCTTCTGGCTCAGCTGCAAAGGGTGCGGCTGAACCAGTCGCTGCGCTCAATCCTGGTGCCCAACACGACGCTTCTTCGGTAGTTGAGGTGGATATCGTGTTGGGGGATTCTGACTTCCAAGACTTGGCTGAATCGGCGCCGCCAGTGAAGCAATCGCCTACGGTAGCCAGTTCACCCAAGAGTGGACCCCTCGGCCACGGTGATGTAGCGCCGAGGGACGCACGTCTTGCCAAAGTAAGAGAGATGCCTGATGTGCGCCAGGAGGCTGAGTTTTTTGTCGCCCTGGGTCAGCATGAAGAAGCGACCAAAGTGCTGGAGGCAAGCATCAAGTCCAGCACGGAGTCGATTCCCTCGGTGTACCTTGATCTGCTTACTTTGCTGCATACCCTCAGTCGCCGCGAGGAGTTCGACCGATACCGGGGGCAGTTCCAGCAGCAGTTCACAGGCTTGTTACCGGAGTACAGCAACTTCTTGGCGGAAGGGAATGATTTGGAGGCCTATGCAGAGATTTGCAGCCAAATCAAGGATCTCTGGCCTTCAAGCGACGCATATGCTTACATTGAAGCTTGTTTGATTCGCCAGCCTGAAGACCAGCCGGGCCAAGGATTTGATTTGCAGGCCTTCAGGGACTTGTTGATGCTGCATGGCATGCTGCGCCACCTAGGCTCCGTGCCGGATTCACAGCCTGCGGCGTTCACGACTTCAGAGCGGCAGGACTTGCGGGCGCAAGGCATTGAGCCGGAAAGAGACTCGCAGTTGAACCTCACCCAGCCTTTTCCACCGCTCGCACAGACCCAAGAGCCCGGCCAGGGTGGAACAGATTTTGATTTGACCGCACCGCCCAACAACTTGATTGAATTCGATATTGGCGATTTGGGTATCCCCAACAAAAGCAAGGAACCAGACCGCTAGCCCATGGCTTCAGCGGCGCACTTGGAGCGCGCCCGGGTTAACGATGTTGGTAGGCGTTCCTTTGATGAAGTTCACCACGTTGTCAAAGGCCGCACTAAACAGCAATTCGTAGCTGTTCTGCTCCACATAGCCGATGTGGGGTGTGCAAATGCAGTTCTCCAGCCGCAACAGCGCGTGCCCTTGCAGTATGGGTTCGTTCTCGAACACATCCACCGCCGCCATGCCGGGTCGCCCACGGTTGAGTCCTGCAATGAGAGCCTCCGGTTGAATCAACTCCGCGCGCGACGTGTTTACCAATAGGGCGGTGGGCCGCATAAGTGCCAAGTCTTCAGCCGTCACGATATGCGTTGTCTCTGGGCACAGCCGCAAATGCAGGCTTAGCACATCTGCCGAAGCGAAAAAGTCCGCCCGGTTCGGGGCTGCCATGTGGCCATCTTGCACTGCCGCCGCACGCGACATCTCACTGCCCCACACGATGACCTGCATTCCAAACGCCTTGCCATAGCCCGCCACCCGTTTGCCGACCCGGCCATAGCCCCATATGCCCAAGGTCTTGCCTTCAAGTACGCTGCCGAGCCCAAAATTGGAGGGCATGGCACTTGCTTTGAGACCAGACTGCTGCCAAGCCCCATGTTTCAAGTGGCCGATGTAGTGGGGCAGCCGTCGCATGCCTGCCATGACCAGCGCCCAAGTGAGCTCAGCGGGAGCCACTGCGGAGCTGGGCCCTTCGGAGACCGCGATACCACGCGCAGTGCAGGCCTGCAGGTCAATATGGGCGCCGACTTTACCGGTCTGAGAAATCAACTTCAGCTTGGGCAGTTTTTCGATCAGCTGACGGGTCATGTGACTGCGCTCGCGAATCAGCACCACAATGTCGGCGTCCTTGAGCCGAACCGACAGCTGCCCTTGTCCCTTGACTGTGTTCGTGTAGACCTTGGCTTGGTAGGCCTCTAGCTTGCTTGCACACTGAAGTTTGCGCACCGCGTCTTGGTAGTCATCTAGGATCACAATGTTCATGCCTACGATTGTGCCCTGAGACCTGCTTAGACCTGGCGTAGCGAAGCCTCATGTGCGACCAGCCGGTCCAGTTCTGCGCACACATCGGTCATGCGTCCAGAAATAACCATCCTGCCCACGTTGCAACGTGGTTGTCCAGACTCCAGAACACGAACCACACGCAGTGGCTTGTTGGGCGCCGTAGGTCGGAAGTTGCATGCAACCGGGCGCAACAGCGTTGTCTGGTTCGCGTTTTGTAGTGATGGGCGCCGCGCTGGTGCAAGCGGCGCGGGCCGCGTAGGCGGTGCGTGTAATTCGATGCCTCGACCGATGGCCGATCGTACGGTAGTCTGCAACTTGTGCAGGAGAGTCATGGCGGGGTGCATACAACAAGGCTCCTTATCAGACTTACATCAACATCGTGTTGCGGATCAGGCCAACTGCCAGGCCTTCAATCTCAAATGCTTCACCGGGCTCCACCACGATGGTTTGAAAGTCCGGGTTCTCGGGGTGCAGTTCTATCAGGTGTTTGTTGCGACGAAACCGCTTGACCGTAACCTCGTCACCTAGACGCGCAACAATGATTTGCCCATTTTTCGCGTCCTTGGTGGCTTGCACCGCAAGCAAATCGCCGTCCATGATCCCGGCATCTCGCATCGACATGCCGCGCACCTTGAGCAGGTAGTCGGGCTTGCGTTGGAACAGGCTGCTTTCAACGTAGTACGTTTGATCAACGTGTTCTTGGGCCAAAATCGGGGAGCCTGCAGCAACACGCCCGACAAGGGGCAGGGAGAGTTGCGCCAAACCTGGCAAGGGCAATGAGAACTGCTTGTTTCTGGACTCGTTGATGGAGCGCAGCGTCTCGCTGCGCAGCCGGATGCCCCGCGATGTACCGCTGACCAGTTCGATCACGCCTTTGCGGGCAAGAGCTTGCAGGTGCTCCTCAGCTGCATTGGCAGATTTAAAACCCAACTCGTTGGCGATTTCCGCCCGTGTTGGCGGCGCGCCGGTGCGGGCGATCGCGCTTTGAATGAGGTCGAGAATCTGCTGCTGTCGCGCAGTAAGTTTGGGGCTTTCGAGCATGGCGACTCCTGGTGGGTAGTTGAGAATTTAGCTGGTTCTATCAACATGCTGTCTATGTAAACAGTATCTGTATTTTTAAACAGTTTTTGGTTTTGTGCAAGTAAAGGGCGCGTATGTCAGAAAAAGTGGTGTTTTTGGGGACAGGCGGAACGATTGCCGGGTCTGCCGCATCGGCCAGTGACAACGTCAGTTACCGGGCGGCACAAGTGGGAATTCAAGATTTATTGAGTGCGTCGCCCGATCTGTTGCGGTCATTGGCCGGCCGCAGTGCAGAGGCGGAGCAGGTCTATCAAATCAACAGCAAAGACGTGGACTTCACGCACTGGTCTGTGTTGCTTGACCGATTGCAGTTTCACCTGTCGCGCCCCGAAGTAGTCGGCGTGGTGGTTACGCATGGCACAGACACGCTTGAGGAGACCGCTTACTTTCTTCACCGAGTGGTGCCCCTGGTGTTGCCGACGAACAAGCCTATTGTGTTGACGTGTGCAATGCGTCCTGCGAGTTCCAGCCAAGCCGATGGACCGGCCAACTTGGCAGACGCCACTGCAGTTGCAACTGCGGCTGATGCCAGTGGCGTGTTGGTGGTGTGTGCGGGAAAAGCCCATGCGGGCGCTATGGTGCGCAAAGTGCAGCCCTACCGCGTGGACGCTTTTGATTCGGGTGAGGCCGGCCCCGTCGCTTACATAGAGGAGGGGCGGGTGCGGTTTGTGTTCCGACCCCAGCCCTTGCAGCTCCCGCCTATCGAGACACCGGATTTACGCAGTGCGTCTTTGCCACGTGTCGAAATTGTGACCAGCCACAGCGGTGCCGGAGGTGCAATGGTCCGCGACATGGTCCGGGCCATGGATGCAGCGAGTGATCCTCTTCGCGGCATTGTCGTCGCCGGTACGGGCAACGGCAGCATTCACTTTGAGTTGGAGCGGGCCTTGCGCATGGCCGTAGGCTGCGGAGTTTGGGTGTGGCGCAGCAGCCGCTGTCCCGGTGGGCCGGTGGTGGAAGCTTCCAACCACCAGGCTGAGGACTTCCCATCGATTGGTTTGCCGCCGGTTAAAGCGCGTATTGAGATGCAGCTCCGGCTGATGTCGGCTGCGCCCTAATCGATGGGCTCACCGGGGATGTGGACTGGCCCCAGGCTCAGGAAGCGAGCGCTTGAAACACCCGCTCGGTAATTGCGTCCACTGAGCCCTCGCCGCTAATGGCGCGGTACTTTGGTGCAGACGCGGGGTTCTTGCGGGCCCACTCGGAGTAGTAGGCTACCAGCGGCCGGGTAAGTGAGCTGTACACCTCGAGCCGCTTTTTCACGGTTTCCTCTTTGTCGTCGTCTCGTTGGATGAGCGGTTCGCCAGTGATGTCATCGACACCTTCAACTTTTGGAGGATTGAACTTGACGTGGTAAGTGCGACCCGAAATCGGATGCGATCTGCGGCCACTCATGCGCTCTATGATGGCATCGAAGGGGACATCTATTTCAAGCACATAGTCCAGACGCACACCGGCTGCCTTCATTGCGTCGGCTTGGGGGATGGTGCGTGGAAAACCATCGAACAAAAAGCCATTGGTGCAGTCGGGCTGCGTAAGGCGGTCCTTGACGAGGTCAATGATCAAGTCATCGCTTACAAGCCCACCTGCGTCCATGACAGCTTTGGCCTGCAAACCCAGCGGGGTTCCTGCCTTGACGGCCGCACGCAACATGTCTCCCGTTGAGATTTGGGGGATACCATATTTGCGGCAAATAAAGGTGGCCTGCGTACCCTTACCAGCGCCAGGTGCGCCCAACAAAATCAGTTTCATGGAGACCCTCGAATTGAACCCAAGCCACGCTTGTCGATGGGCACAAGCTTGGTGCACCACGGCAGGCAACTGCCTGTGAGAATAGCACGCCCAGCCACGTTCAAAGCTTACAGCGTGCTGGCTTGGGTAGCGAAAATTTGGCGCACGCGTGCCAGGTCTTCAGGGGTGTCCACGCCGCCTTCTGGGGCGCTTTCGCACCGATGCACAGCGATGCGGTGGCCATGCCACAGCGCTCGCAACTGCTCTAGCGCCTCGGTGGCCTCTATAGGCGCGGGTGCCAACGCCGTGAATGTGCGTAGAAATCCAACGCGGTACCCGTAAATGCCGATGTGACGCAAAGGCGCGGGCTCTGGCAATGTCTCTTTGTCTGTTGCGAAGGCGTCCCTTGGCCACGCGATAGGGGCTCGGCTGAAGTACAGGGCGTAGCCTTGCGCGTCGGTGACAACTTTCACGATATTGGGATTGAGGAAGTCGCGTGCCGACGCAATCGGGTGCGCTGCAGTGCCCATACTGGGAGCATTTGCGCCCTGCACCAATTGCGCCACCGCGCGCACCAGTGACGGATCGATCAAGGGCTCGTCGCCCTGCACATTGACGACAACCTGGTCGTCGTGCAGCGCCAACAACTCGCAGGCCTGTGCGAGCCTGTCAGTTCCGCAAACGTGGTCAAGGCGCGTCAGAACCGATTCGATGCCGTGCTGCGTGCAGGCTTGCAAAATGCTTTCGTGGTCTGCTGCAACCACCACCCGGGTAGATTGAGGAACCCCCGAGCGCACCCGCTGCGCCACACGAACCACCATCGGGATGCCGCCGATGTCGGCCAAAGGTTTGTTGGGTAACCTGGTGGACGCCAGCCGCGCGGGGATCAAAACCGTGTAGTGCATGCAGCGCTCACTGCTCCAGCTCTGCGTCCGAGAGTGTGCGTGCTTCTTCTTCAAGCAAGATGGGTATGCCGTCGCGCACGGGATAGGCCAAACGCGCGCTGCGTGAAACCAACTCGGCGCGTTCGCTGTGGTACTCCAAGCGCCCCTTGGTCACTGGGCACACGATCAACTCAAGCAGTTTTTTGTCCATTCGCTGATGATAACTTTGCAAGCCAGAACCGCTGCAACAGCCGATCCAACGCGTCCCAAAACGACAACTCCATCGTCTGCTCCAGTGGAACCGCCCATGCATGCGGCGCGACCGCCCAAAGTTTTGCGGCGTCTTTCTCGGTGCACAGCAGCGTGTGGCGCTGCGCAATCCGTGTGTCAAATCGAGAAAAGTCGAAATGGTCTGGCAGGCCCAGGGTCCCGGCCAGGGGCAGTTCGAGCGCCCGAAGCATGTCAAAAAAGGCTTCCGGTTGGGCGATACCCGCTACCGCAAAGATCGGCTTTTCGCCGGGCGAAGCGAACTCGCGCAAAGCGCGCCGTTCGCCGCTGGCACGTACAGCGTACGGGGCCAAGGTGCGGTGTGCGCGGTGGCCGTCAAACGTGGGTTGTGCGCCTGTGTGAAGCACCAAGGTGGTCTCCAGTGATTGGCCAGCCACCTCGAGCAGCCGACGCGGCCAGGGTTCACGCAGCGGGCCGGCAGGCAGAGGCCAGCCGTTGCCAACCCCACGGTCGTCGAAAACGCATACTTCTATGTCCCGGTACAGCCCGTAGTGCTGCAGTCCATCGTCACACACCAATAGATCGACATCTGGATGGTGGCGCAGCAATTTTTCTGCAGCGGCAAAGCGGCTTGGACCTACCCACACTGGAGCCTGCGTTGCACGAAACACCAGCAGTGGTTCGTCGCCCACCGTGGCGGGACTTGATGCGGCATGGACCTCAGCGCATGCGCGCGTACCACGTCCATATCCGCGCGACACCACGCCGACATGCCTTCCTTGGGCTTGCAAATGCTGAACGATAGCGATGGTGGTGGGCGTCTTGCCAGCGCCTCCAACGATGACATTACCCACTACCAGCACCGGAACGGGGACCCTGCGGGAGGTGACCAAGCCCGTTCGATAGAGCAGTCGCCTCAACGCAAAGGCGCTCCAGTACAAGTACGCTAAGGGCAGCAGGGCCAAGGACAAGCTGCCGGACTCTCTCCAACTGCTTTGCAACCTGGTGGCTATTGCATGGCCCCACCGTTTGCGGACATGGCGGGCAACTCCCATCTGCTTGCGGACCAGTGGTGGCTTGTCACTCAGCGGGCATTGCCACTTTGAGCGGATTGGGTTGCAAAGGTGATCTGGTTAAGTCCGGCGCCCCGCGCTGCTTCCATCACCATGACTACCGACTGGTGTTGGGCCTGCGCATCCGCGCTGATCACCAGCACGGTCTCCGTGCCCGCGCTCGCTGCATCGGTGATTGCGGTTGTAAGCGCGCCAACGCCGCGACCCAGCACCGGCTTGTTGTTCACACTTAGGTCGCCATTCGCTCCCACGGCAACAATCAGCTCGTTGGGACGTTGGCGCAGTGGCTCCACATCTGCGGTTGGCAGCCGCACTTGAAGTTGGGTGAATCGGCTGTACGTGGTTGAGAGCATCAAGAAAATCAGGATGACCAACAGCACGTCAATGAACGCAATCAGGTTGATCTCCGGTTCCTCGGTACGGCGCCTGCGGAAGTTCATAGAGGTGGCTAGTTCAGCGACGCATCTGCTTGAGATGCCGGGCCAAATGTTGGGCCGCAAGCTCCAGTGTCAATACATAGGCATCCACGCGGGCTCTGAAGTAGCGCCAAAAAATCAAGGACGGGATGGCCACCACCAGACCAAATGCGGTGTTGTAAAGCGCTATCGATATCCCATGTGCCAGCTGCGCGGGGTTGCCACCTGTGGTGCTGCCGGGGGTCTGGGAGCCAAAGATTTCGATCATGCCAACCAAGGTGCCAAACAAGCCCATCAAAGGCGCTGCCGAGGCAATGGTGGCCAATGCACCCAGGTGCATTTCAAGCCGCTGCGCCACCGCGCGTCCGGTTGATTCCATGTGTTCTCGCAGATCTTCGGCGCTACAGCGGGGGTCGGCTTTGATGGCACGAAAGCCACTGGCCAGCACCTCACCCAATGCGGAATCATTTTCGAGCTGCGCGACAACCTCGGGTTCCGGAAAACCAGTGCGCGCGACGCCCAGAACCTCACTCAGGAGGTGGGGCGGTGCGACCTTGCTGGTTTTGAGGCTAATGAAACGCTCAAAAATGATCGCCATCGCCAGCACGGAGCTCGCAATGAGGGGCCAAATGGGCCAACCAGCGGCTTGTATGATGGAAAGCAAGTGAGGGCTCCGAGCAATGATGTGCCTGCGAATTATGGCCCACGGCACACCGCGCTCGCCTTGGGATTGTTGCGCAATCAATCTACGCTGCAATGGCCCCAAATCGGCCACTCACAGAAATTCTCACTGAAACGATGCCGCGATCTACAGAGCCCCACTGCTGCCAAATTGGCCCACCATGATCAAACCGCACTCCAGCGAACTCAGCGCGCCAACGCGCAGTTGGCAAGTCGGCGCTTTGTGTCGCGCGATTGCTGACGCGCTGCACAGCCGTTTCAATCCGGTGCGTGTAGTCGGTGAGGTATCCGGATTTGCGCGTGCTACCAGTGGCCATTGTTACTTCTCCCTCAAGGACGCGTCTGGGCAGCTGCGCTGCGCCATGTTCCGTCGCGCCGCCGAGCGCTTGACCTGGGCTGTGCGCGATGGAGACCTGGTCGAAGTGACGGGCAGCGTGGGCGTTTACGAGCCGCGCGGCGAACTCCAATTGGTGGTGGACAGCCTGACCCGGGCGGGACAGGGAACTTTTTTTGAGCGCTTCGCACAACTTAAGGAGCAGTTAAGCAAAGAGGGCTTGTTTGACGCCCAGCGCAAGCGACCACTGCCGACTGCGCCCCGCGCCATTGGCGTGGTCACATCGACGGGGGCAGCGGCGTGGCATGACCTGGTGACTGCGTTACAGCGCCGGGTGCCGCACATTCCCGTGGTGCTTGCCCCTTCACTGGTGCAGGGGCCCGGTGCGGCCCAGGACATCATTCGCGCCCTTGAGAGTTTGTATGCGCTCTCCGAGCGTGGCGGTGCATCGGCCGTGGAGGTCATCTTGTTGGTCCGCGGCGGTGGCGCCTTGGAAGATCTTTGGGCATTCAACGACGAGCAACTGGCCCGCGCTATCGCACGCAGCCCGGTGCCGCTGGTGTCCGGCGTCGGCCACGAAACCGACTTCACCATTGCCGACTTCGTGGCGGACCTGCGCGCGCCTACGCCCACCGCTGCGGCAGAGCTGGTCAGTCCACCGGCTGTGTCCATGTTGGCGTATCTCGACGAAAGCCACCGCCGGTTGCAGTCCGCCGTGCAGCACGGTGTGGACCGAGAGGCGCAAAAGGCGGACCGGCTTGCCGTCCGCTTGGGGCGTCCCTCTGGATTTATTGCGCGTCAGGCACTGTCTGTTGCAAGCTACTCGCACCGGCTGCGCGCTCACCAGCAAATGCAGATTTCATCGCGGCAAGCCATCGCCGCGCAGTTCGCGCAGTCACTGCCGGCAGCGGTTTTGTATGCATTGCGCTTGCGGCGTGAGGCGCTCGGTGCGCTGTCCGTTCGCCTGCACGCGCAGAGCCCAAAGCACGTGCTGGAGCGCGGTTACGCCTGGATTTCCCAAGAGAACGGGCAGCCTGTTACCACGGTGCGTCAGGCCAAGGCAGGCCGTACCTGGACGGCAACCCTGGCCGACGGTGCGGTTGATCTTCGGGTGCTGCAGGCGCGGGTGGATTAGTTCCTACAATCCGCACATTCGCAACCAACTTTGAGGTCACTATGGAACACACCCTGCCAGCTTTGCCTTACGCCATCGACGCTTTGGCACCCGCTTACTCCAAGGAAACCCTGGAGTTCCACCACGGGAAACACCACAACGCCTATGTCGTGAACTTGAACAACCTCCAAAAGGGCACCGAGTTTGAGAGCATGGCGTTGGAGGACATCATCAAGAAGTCCAGCGGTGGCATCTACAACAACGCCGCACAAATCTGGAACCACACGTTCTTTTGGAACTGCATGAAGCCACAAGGCGGCGGCGAGCCCACTGGTGCCTTGGGTGCGGCAATTGCTGCGAAGTGGGGCAGTTATGCGGCTTTCAAGGAAGCGTTCGTGAAGTCGGCAGTTGGCAACTTCGGGTCCGGTTGGACCTGGCTTGTGAAGAAAGCTGACGGCTCGGTGGACATTGTCAATACAGGCGCTGCCGGCACGCCCTTGACATCAGCAGACAAAGCGCTGTTGACCGTCGACGTTTGGGAGCACGCCTACTACATCGACTACCGCAACATGCGCCCGAAGTTCGTGGAGACGTTCCTGGACAAGTTGGTCAACTGGGATTTCGCCCAGGCGAACTTTGCCTGAGGCAGTAGTTCCCCGCCAAAGCCGACGCCAACGTCGGCTTTTTTCTTTGAGCGCTACTTGGCGAAGGGTGCGCCGGATACTTTTGCGCCAGCCCGTAGGCCCTTTTTGTCGAACCAGCCTTGGTTCATTTCCAACACAAACCGCACTGGTTTTGTAGAGCAGTGTGATTTGGTCGTTTGCGGTTTCATGTCTGCCAAGTTGACGATGGTTCCGTCGTCTGCAATGAACGCTGCAGTAAGTGGGATCAGCGTGTTTTTCATCCAAAAGCACTGCACTTTGGCCTCAGGAAAAACGAAAAGCATGCCTTCGTGCGGCAGCATGTCTTGCCGGTGCATCAACCCGATGGCCCGTTGTTCTGGCGTTACAGCCAACTGCGCATCGATCTGGTGGAGTCCGGCACGCAGTGTGGTGCGTTCAAGCTGCAGCTGGGGTCTGTCCTGCGCCATGGCGGAGCACGCCACCAGCAGTACCAGCCCTATGGTTCTTTGAAAAATCTTCATGCGAATATTGTCCCCCAAGCGGGGGCCAACTAAAGTCCTGCAAACGCTGCGCGCCGCCGCGTGCCTGTCTGTCCGAACCTGCTGGAGCGCCGCTGTGGCGCGCTGCGCGGGCACTAAAATTTGACCAACGTTGCGTGTTGCACCCGAACGCTGCACGCAGACTCTCTTGGCAGTTGCCGTTTGTTCTTCTCCGCCTATGTCCGAATACCAACACATCAAAATCCCCGCCCACGGCAACCCCATTACGGTCAATCCGGATTTCTCGTTGAATGTGCCCAACGACCCGGTGATTCCCTACATCGAAGGCGATGGCGTTGGGCGGGACGTGACGCCCGTCATGATCAAAGTGGTCGATGCGGCGGTGGAAAAGGCCTACGGCGGCAAGCGAAAAATCCACTGGATGGAGGTTTTCGCCGGCGAGAAAGCCACCCGCGTCTACGGGCCCGACGTGTGGTTGCCTGACGAGACTTTGCATGCGCTGCGGTCTTACGTCGTCTCCATCAAAGGGCCATTGACGACCCCGGCGGGCAGTGGCATTCGGTCACTGAATGTCGCGTTGCGCCAAGAGCTGGACTTGTATGTGTGCATGCGTCCGGTCCAGTACTTTCGGGGCGTTCCCTCTCCGCTCAAGGAGCCCGAAAAAACCAACATGGTCGTTTTTCGGGAGAATTCCGAAGACATTTATGCCGGCATTGAGTTCGAAGCCGGGAGTGAGAAGGCGCGGCGCGTCATCGAGTTTTTGCACGGTGAAATGGGCGTTAAGAAGATTCGTTTTCCCTTGACCTCAGGCATTGGTATCAAACCGATGTCAGTAGAGGGCACCGAGCGCCTGGTGCGCAAGGCCATCCTGTACGCGATTGACCATGACAAACCCAACGTGACCATCGTGCACAAGGGCAACATCATGAAGTTCACTGAGGGCGGATTTCGGGACTGGGCATACCAACTGGCCCAAAGGGAGTTTGGCGCTCAGCTCATCGACGGTGGCCCATGGTGTGTGTTGAAGAACCCCAAAAGTGGCAAAACCATCATCATCAAAGACGCTGTTGCCGACGCGTTCTTGCAACACATCTTGCTGCGCCCGGCCGAGTACTCGGTGGTTGCTGCCCCCAACCTCAATGGCGACTACATCTCAGACGCATTGGCGGCGCAGGTCGGTGGCACTGGTATCGCTCCCGGCGCGAATTTATCGGACACAGTGGCGTGTTTTGAGGCCACCCATGGCACGGCCTCAAAGTACGCCGGCAAGGACTACGTCAATCCCGGATCGGTGATTTTGTCCGCTGAGATGATGCTGCGCCATATGGGCTGGCGCGAGGCCGCCGACCGCATCGTGCGGTCGATGGAGAAGGCGATCCAAAGCAAGAAGGTGACCTACGACTTCGCCCGCCTGATGGACGGCGCCACCCAGGTGAGCTGTTCGGGCTTTGGCCAGGCCATGATGGACCACATGTAACTGCCCCCCGAGGTGGGGGTTCAGTTCGTGTTGTTTTGTTGTTACGCCTGTTGGGCGGTACGGCGCTACGCGACAGCCCACCCATGTCTGTCTCGGCGACACAGTGCCAAGGCGGCGGTGGCTTGATTCCCGGACGAGCGCCTCCACATGGCTTGGGTGAAACAACGATGTGCAGTGGCCGATAGAATCAATTGCATGGCCTCAGAAAAACCCAAAACCCCGCCCACAGTGCCCCTGCGCGAGCCGGACCGTGAAGGCGGCTATTCGGTGGTTTTGGAGCGGCGCACCGAGAAGGTCAAGCCACCGCACATGTACCAGGTGGTGATGCTCAATGATGACTACACCCCCATGGAGTTTGTGGTGGTCGTTATTCAGGAGTTTTTTGGCAAGGATCTGGAGCAAGCTACCCAAATCATGCTGAAGATTCACCTCGATGGAAAAGGGGTGTGTGGTGTGTATTCCAAGGATGTTGCTGCCACCAAGGTGGACCAGGTGCTTGATGCCGCGCACAAGGCGGGGCACCCTTTGAAATGCGTGAGCGAGCCCGTGGATTTTTGAAACGAGAGCCGCCCCTTGCGTCTTCACGCTTCCAAAACGGATTACAGTCAATTACCAACGCAAGGCAGAAGGAACCCAAATGATTGCCCAAGAACTCGAAGTCAGCTTGCACATGGCGTTCGTCGAGGCGCGCCAGCAACGCCACGAATTCATCACAGTGGAGCATCTTCTGCTGGCTTTGTTGGACAACCCCAGTGCGGCAGAGGTGCTGCGTGCGTGCTCGGCCAACATGGATGATCTGCGCAAGTCGTTGTCGAACTTCATCAAGGACAACACCCCCCAAGTGGCTGGCACCGAGGATGTCGACACGCAGCCTACATTGGGTTTTCAGCGGGTCATTCAGCGCGCCATCATGCACGTCCAGTCCACTGGAAGCGGCAAGAAGGAAGTGACGGGCGCCAACGTGTTGGTGGCCATCTTCGGCGAGAAGGATTCGCACGCGGTGTACTACCTGCACCAGCAGGGTGTGACCCGTCTGGATGTGGTCAATTTCATTGCCCACGGCATCAAGAAGAGCGACCCGCCTGAAGCTTCTAAATCGTCTGAGTCACCTCCTGAGGCTGAGGAGGGTGGCGCTGAAAAAGGCGAGAAGGCATCTCCGCTGGAGCAGTACACCGTCAACCTCAACCAGCTTGCCAAGGATGGCAAGATGGATCCCTTGATTGGCCGCGAGTACGAGGTCGAGCGGGTCATTCAAATTCTCTGCCGCCGTCGCAAGAACAACCCGCTCTTGGTAGGCGAGGCCGGCGTAGGAAAAACTGCCATCGCGGAAGGTTTGGCGTGGCGCATCACGCAAAGCGATGTGCCCGAGATACTCGCAGAGGCGGTTGTGTACTCCTTGGACATGGGCGCACTGCTTGCCGGCACCAAGTACCGTGGTGACTTCGAGCAGCGTCTTAAAGGCGTTTTGAAGGCGCTCAAAGACCGGCCCAATGCGGTGCTGTTTATTGACGAGATTCACACACTGATTGGCGCCGGTGCGGCCTCGGGCGGAACGCTGGATGCATCGAACTTGCTCAAGCCGGGTTTGAGTTCCGGGCAGCTCAAATGCATAGGTGCGACCACTTTCACCGAGTACCGTGGCATTTTCGAAAAAGACGCGGCGCTTTCCAGGCGCTTTCAAAAAGTAGACGTGGTCGAGCCCTCGGTGGAGCAGACGGTGGAGATTCTCAAAGGGCTCAAGTCCCGGTTTGAGGAGCACCACAATGTCAAGTACGCGGTAGCGGCCTTGCAGGCTGCGGCTGAGTTGAGCGCCAAGTACATCAACGACCGTCATCTGCCCGACAAAGCCATTGACGTGATTGACGAGGCGGGCGCGGCGCAGCGCATTCTGCCGCCAAGTCGCCGCAAGAAAACCATCAGCAAATCCGAGGTGGAGGAGATCGTCGCCAAGATCGCGCGTATCCCACCGGCCAACGTATCCAACGACGACCGTGACAAGCTCAAGACCCTGGAGCGCGATCTCAAAAGCGTGGTTTTCGGCCAAGACAAGGCGCTTGATGTGCTGGCGTCGGCCGTCAAAATGGCGCGCTCAGGATTGGGGCGCGCCGACAAGCCGATTGGGTCGTTTTTGTTCTCGGGTCCCACGGGCGTGGGCAAGACCGAGGCGGCTAAGCAATTGGCCTACATCATGGGCATCGACCTGATTCGCTTTGATATGAGCGAGTACATGGAGCGCCATGCGGTGAGTCGCCTCATTGGCGCGCCCCCCGGCTACGTAGGTTTTGACCAAGGTGGCTTGCTGACCGAGGCCGTTACCAAAAAGCCGCACTGCGTTTTGCTGCTTGATGAGATTGAAAAGGCCCATCCGGACATCTTCAATGTGCTGTTGCAGGTGATGGACCACGGTACCTTGACCGACAACAATGGACGCAAGGCGGACTTCCGTAACGTCATCATCATCATGACGACCAATGCGGGTGCAGAGACCATGAACAAGGCCACGATCGGGTTTACCAATCCGCGCGAGGCGGGTGACGAAATGGCAGATATCAAGCGCCTGTTCACACCGGAGTTTCGCAACCGTTTGGACGCCACCGTGAGCTTCAAGGCGCTGGACGAGAACGTGATTTTGCGTGTGGTGGACAAGTTCTTGCTGCAGCTCGAGACCCAGCTCGCCGAGAAGAAGGTGGACGTGACCTTTACCGATTCCTTGCGCAAGCATTTGGCCAAGAAGGGTTTCGATCCTTTGATGGGCGCGCGCCCCATGCAACGCCTTATTCAGGACACCATTCGGCGCGCTTTGGCCGACGAACTTTTGTTTGGGCGGCTCACCGATGGTGGCAGGTTGACCGTGGACCTCGACAGTACCGACGAGAGCAAAACCGAGGTCTTGCTTGACATCCAGCCGCTACCCAAGAAAGAGGGCAAGTCCAAGCCAGAAGAGGCCACGGCGGGCTGAGCGCAGGCGGCGCATCGTTTCCGATAGTGCGCCCGGATAGAGCGCCCGGATAGAGCGCCCGCATGGGTTGCCGAGCGGCGTTTCGTGTGGCGAGGCCGCTCAAGGTTGCAGGTACGCGGTGCGCACCTGCTCAACCCGTTTACGGTTGGCGCCAAAATCCCGTTGACCCAGGCGGCTAGCGGAGCGCACATGAATCGTGTTGCTTGCGCGGTCAAGCCAAAACTCCAAATCATCCGTAAACCGCAGCAGTGGCGTTTGGCACTGCGCGTACAGGTAGTCTGCTTGGCGGTCCACGATGCGTACGCCGCGCATGGCTTGCAAAATGCGCTCGATTTTTTGGAGTGATGCGGTGGCGTCCGGACCTGCCTCAAACGCGGAGATCGCGGCGTAGTCCTTCTGCCGGTGGTCTGGGTACAGATTCGCCTGGCTGCTCACGCTGTTGGGCGACAATGACGGCCGCTTGAGGCGCCCCTCCTTGACGCCCAAGTCCTTGGGCGCTGTGCCCTCCAGCAGCCCCAAGCGACCGGCCACCAAGGTAACCAAGGTGGCACCTGCTACCACCACCAAAACAATCCCAATGACATTCATCGCCTTTGCTCCCGCGTTAGAACCCCGGCCCCCTATGCCGGGCCATGGCAGTGCGCAGAATACCGCATTCCAGAGCGTCCGCTTTGCTCGGTTGCTGGCGCGCGCGCTGCTGCTTGCGCTGGCGCTGGTATTGGCTGCATGCTCGACCACGCCTGTCACCGAACCTGCACCGCCCCCCGCGCCAATTCCGGAGCCAGTGGCAAAAGTTCCGCCGCGTATTGGTCTTGCGTTGGGCGGTGGAGCCGCACGCGGGTTTGCCCATGTGGGCGTCATTCAGGTGTTGGAGGAGGCAGGCATCAAACCTGTCGTGGTGGCAGGAACCTCGGCGGGCAGCCTGGTTGCAGCGTTGTACGCCAGTGGCAAGTCCGGTGGCCAATTGCAGCAAGTCGCTGAGTCGATGGAGGAGGCCACGTTCGCGGACTGGACGCTGCCGATCTTTAACCGTGGCGTCTTGCGCGGCGACGCCTTGGCGCGCTATGTCAACACACAGGTTGGTTTTAAGCTGATCGAGGACATGGCGATTCCCTTGGGCATCGTGGCGACCGACCTGCATTCCGGGCAGGACACGGTGTTCCAGCGGGGCGACACCGGGACTGCGGTGCGCGCGTCCAGCGCGGTACCGGCGGTGTTTCAGCCGGTGCGCATTTCCGGGCGGGAGTATGTCGATGGCGGTCTGGTGTCACCCGTGCCGGTGCGGGCAGCCCGGCGCATGGGCGCCGAACTGGTGATTGCGGTCGATATCTCCAGCGCACCAGAAGGCAACCTGGCGGGAGGTACCTTGGAGATCTTGTTGCAGACTTTTGCCATCATGGGGAAAAGCATCAACACCTTGGAGCTGCGTGACGCCGACGTGGTGGTTCGGCCGTCGCTGACCGGTGTTTCCAGCGCAGATTTTGGTGCCCGCAAGCGCTCCATCGAGGCCGGGCGGCAAGCCATGCTGCAAGCACTTCCGCAGCTGCGGGCTGCCATCGTGGCAAAGACGCGCTAAGGTCTGCGCGTGCCGATGCAGCGATCAACGCGAACTACGGGCGGCGCAGGTCTCGCGTGAACGGAAACTCTTTGCTGGCCGCAACATGAATGGTCGCTGGCGGTACCACCAGTTCGCCCGGGGTGTGCCCCATGGCGACAAAGCGGGACAAACGGCGGCTCTCTGCCTCGTAGGCGTTGACCGGGAAGTGCGCGTAGTTGACGCCACCGGGATGTGACACGCAGTACTGGCAGCCGCCGACGGAGCGCTTCATCCAGGTGTCCACGATGTCAAAGGTCAGCGGCGCGTGGATGCCAATGCTGGGATGCAAGCTGCTTGGCGGGTTCCATGCCTTGTAGCGCACACCGGCAACAAACTCGCCCACCGTGCCCGTGTTTTGCATGGGCAAAGCAGCGCCGTTGCAGGTGATGACGTAGCGGCTCTCGTTGAGGCCGGTCACCCGCACCTCGATGCGCTCCAGCGACGAGTCCACATAGCGCGCGGTGCCCCCGGCGCCACTTTCCTCGCCCATGACGTGCCAAGGCTCCAGCGCGTTGCGCAGCGTCATCTCGATACCGGCGGATTGCACGGTGCCCACTACGGGGAAGCGGAACTCGTAGTGCGGCGCAAACCACTGGGTATCGAATGCGTAGCCCGCCGAGTTCATCTCGGCGATGACATCGTCGAAATCCATCTTGATGAAGGTCGGGAGCATAAAGCGGTCGTGCAGTTCGGTGCCCCAGCGGGTGGCAGGCGCCTGGTAGGGCTTGTGCCAAAAGCGCGCCACCAATGCACGCAGTAGCAACTGCTGCACGCTGCTCATGTGCGGGTGCGGTGGCATCTCGAAGGCGCGCAACTCCAGCAGCCCCAGGCGACCTGTTGCAGAGTCGGGCGAGTACATCTTGTCGATGGAGAACTCGCTGCGGTGGGTGTTACCGGTGGCGTCGATCAGGATGTTGCGCAGCGTGCGGTCCACCAACCACGGCGGCATGCTTTGGCCGTACAGCGCGCGGTTTTTGTAGATTTGCTCGATTGCGATTTCCAGTTCGTACAGCTGGTCGTTGCGGGCCTCGTCCACCCGGGGTGCCTGGCTGGTGGGGCCAACAAACATGCCACTGAACAGGTAGCTCAGTGAAGGATGGTTGTGCCAGTACAGCAGCAGGCTGGCGAGCAACTCCGGATTGCGCAGAAATGGACTGTCAGCGGGTGTGGCGCCGCCCATCACGAAGTGGTTGCCGCCGCCGGTTCCGGTGTGGCGGCCATCGGTCATGAACTTCTCGGCAGACAGCCGACACTCGAAGGCGGCGTTGTACAGAAACTCGGTGTTGTAGACCAGATCTTTCCAGTTGCTCACCGGGTGGATGTTGACCTCGATCACGCCCGGGTCTGGGGTGACCTGCAGGAGTTTGAGGCGTGGGTCACGTGGCGGCGGGTAGCCCTCGAGCACGATTTTTACCTTCAGCTCGGTGGCCGTGGCTTCAATGGCGGCGAGCAAGTCGAGGTAGTCCTCCAGCAACTCCAGCGGCGGCATGAACACGTACATCACGCCGGACTTGCTGCCCACCGCCTCGGCCTTCGGGCCGTTGGCGCGGCGCGGGTCGCGCACCTCCACGCACAACGCGGTGCGGGTGATCCAGTGCGCGCTTTCTCCGCGCTGCGGTGCGCGCGCAAAGTCTGCGGGCTCCGGCTGGCTGGCACTGCGGGCGTTGGCCGCCACACTGCCAACCGCGTTGCCCGCGCCACCGGCATTCTCAGCGCTTAGGCTGCTTTGCATTTTGCGCACTGCTTCGCTGGGTGCTGCATGGCCAGCCAAATACGGCGTGGAACGTGCCGCAGACGCTGCAGCACCAGCGCCGGCCGGTGAGGCGGGTGCTCCCCTGGCTGCGGAGCTCCCACCAGCAGCGCTGCCTGCAGCCTGCGTCGTCGGGGCGCCCACAGCACCGGGCGCATAGCGAGCCGCGAAGCTGGAATGCGCGGGCAATGCGCCACGCTCGGTGGTGGGGTCGCGTTCGATCAGGTACGGGTAGTCACTCTCGCTGACCCACGGGAGCGAGTCCAGCGGCAAGCGCAGTCCCATCGGCGAGTCACCAGGCACCAGGTACATACGTTCATCGCGAAAAAACCAAGGGCCGGTGGTCCACTCCGGACCGGTCAGACGCGGGCCCGCACTGGGCTTGACCGGCAGCACATAGCCAACCACCGAATCCAGCTTTTGTTCAAACACCCTGCGCAGACGCATGCGCTCCATTTCGTCGTCTAGTTTGGAGTTGAACGGGTCGACGTTGACCGGTAAGCGGCGCTCACGCCACAGGTAGTACCAGGTGTCTTCGTAACCGGCTTGAACATACTGGTCGGTCAAGCCCAGTTTGAACGCCAAGGTGCGGATGAAGCGACCCGCCTCGGCGCTGCTGTAGTGGGTGGGTTCGCGCTCGTCGGTGAACAGGTCCGGGTTCTTCCAGATGGTTTGCTTGTCCGCGCGCCAGTAAATGTTGAGTGCCCAGCGGGGCAGTTGCTCGCCGGGGTACCACTTGCCTTGGCCAAAGTGCAGGAATCCGCCTTGGCCGTATTCGTCGCGCAGCTTGTGCACCAAGCTGGTGGCATAGCCCCGCTTGGTGGGCCCCAGCGCGTCGGTGTTCCATTCGGCGGCGTCACGGTCGGCCATGGCCACGAAGGTGGGCTCGCCGCCCATGGTCAGCCGCACATCGCCCGCTTGGAGGTCCAGATCGACCTCGTGGCCTAGCGCCATGATGGCTTGCCATTGCTCTGGGGTGTAGGGTTTGGTGACCCGGGGCGACTCGAAAATGCGGGTCACCTGCATGTGGTGCCCAAACTCCACCTCGCAGGGGTCTACCCCGCCCTCAATGGGCGCAGCGCCGGAGGGAAGCGGCGTACAGGCCAGCGGAATGTGCCCTTCACCGGCCAGCAGCCCGGAGGTGGCGTCCAGACCGACCCAACCGGCGCCCGGCAAGTACACCTCGCACCAGGCGTGCAAGTCGGTGAAGTCGACTTCGGTGCCACTGGGGCCATCGAGCGATTTGACGTCGGGCGTGAGCTGAATCAAGTAGCCCGACACGAAGCGCGCCGCCAGCCCGCAGTTGCGCAGCAGTTGCACCATCAGCCACGCCGAGTCGCGGCATGAGCCAGAGCCTTTGGTCAGCGTTTCCTCGGGTGTTTGCACGCCGGGCTCCATGCGGATGGTGTAGGCGATGTCGGTGTGCACCATGCGGTTGATGTCCACCAAAAAAAGCACACTGCGTCGCTTCGTGGTGTCGATTTTCTTCAGGTAGCGCGCCACCAGCGGGGTGAGCGGATCGGCGTGCAAGTACGGTCCGAGCTCTTGCTTGAGTTTGGCCTCGTACTGAAACGGGAATTCCTCGGCCTCGGGCTCCAAAAAAAAGTCAAAGGGGTTGTACACCGCCATCTCGACGACCAGATCCACCGTTACCTTGAACTCTTTGGTTTTTTGGGGAAACACCAGGCGCGCTTGGTAGTTGGCAAACGGGTCTTGCTGCCAGTTCATGAAGTGGGTGCTGGGCTCGATCTTGAGCGAGTACGACAGAACCTTGCTGCGGCAGTGCGGAGCAGGGCGCAGGCGCACAACCTGCGGCCCCAGCTGCACCAGCTTGTCATAGCGGTAGTGGGTGACGTGGTTGAGTGCGACGTGAATGGACATGTGCGGGGCTCGGTGGTGTTGCCAGTGGCGGTAAGACGTGCGGTCGATGGTAGCAATAGTGCAGTAAGTGACATCTGCCGGGCAGACAGGCAGTAGCAAGAGCCGCGCCACGGCCGTGCGCCAACCACGTGCCAGCTTTCCGACTTGCCAGCGCAGGCGCTTGCACGCTATGGCCAAGGCAGGGCAATCGCCTGCCTGGCTTGCCATAGCCCCCAGTACATTGCCGCCGCCTTTTCCACCCTGGACTGCCCGAGCCGAGACCGGCTGCGCGCCGCCTGAAAGTCCACCGCGATGCCCGACTCTGCGACTGCTACACGCCGCTTTCCCTTCTTCGCCGCTGGCCAGGCTGGGTTGCTGGGGCTGGCCCTGCAGCTGCAACAGGCCGCCCTCTGGCATGCGTGGGGCTATGGCGCGCTGCTGGTTTGCGCAGCGCCCGCCTTGGGGGCGGTTCGGTGGCGTGACCTGCCGGGCCCGATGCGGTATGGGTTCACAGTGGTCGCCTGTCTGTTGCTGGGCTTTGCAAGCACTGGGCTGCGCGCGCAGTGGTACGCCTCGAAGGCCTTGGATCCCGCATTGGAGGGGCGTGATTTGCTGGTCATCGGCGTGATCGAAGACCTGCCTCAGCGCAGCGATATCGGCCTTCGGTTTCGGCTGCGGGTGCGCGAGGCCACGCTGCAAGGTACCCCCGTTACGCTACCGGCAAAACTGGACCTGGGTTGGTACGGCGGGGTGTATGCGCAAGGCGCTGGTTCGCTGGGCTTGCAGCGCCAGCCACAGGCCGTCAGGGCGGGGGAAATGTGGCGCATGGTGGTGCGCACCAAGGCGCCGCACGGCGGGCGCAACCCGCACGGTTTCGATTACGAGTTGTGGTTGTGGGAACAGCGCGTGGGCGCCACCGGATACGTGCGCGCCGGACCGCAAGATCCGTCGCCACAACGCCTGGAGCAGACTTGGCAGCAGCCGGTCGATCAATTGCGCCAACACGTGCGCGACGCCATCTTTGCATCGGTTGAGCCAGCATCCACCGCAGGCCTGTTGGCAGCGCTGGTGGTGGGCGACCAGCGCGCGGTCGAACCTGTGGACTGGGACGTATTCCGCGCTACGGGCATCACGCACCTGATGAGCATTTCCGGCCTGCACATCACCATGTTTGCCTGGGCAGCCGCGTTGCTGGTGGGTGCTTTGTGGCGGCGCTCGGCAGCGCTGTGTGGATGGTTTCCTGCACCCAGTGCCGCGGTGCTGGGCGGCATGGCCTTGGCGGTGGCTTACGCCGTGTTTTCGGGCTGGGGTTTGCCTGCGCAGCGCACCTGCCTAATGCTGGCTACCGTGGGCTTGCTGCGGTTGCGGGGGCTGGCCTGGCCGTGGCCCCATGTGTGCTTGCTGGCGTGCGTGCTCGTGTTGGCTTGGGACCCGTGGGCTCTGCTGCAGCCTGGGTTTTGGTTGAGCTTTGTGGCGGTGTGTGTGCTGATTGCGACCAGCGCACCGCCGCTGCCCGCGCAGGCAGCACCCACTGGGATGGCCCGGCGTTCGGTGGTGTGGTTGGCCGACCTGGCGCGGGTGCAGGGTCGCTTAACGGTTGCGTTGGCACCGCTGACCTTGCTGTTTTTCGGTCAGGTGTCGGTGGTGGGGTTGCTGGCCAACCTGTTTGCCATACCGTGGGTGACGCTGGTGGTCACGCCGCTGTCTCTGCTTGGGGTGGTGGTGCCTGGTGTGTGGGGTGTGGCAGCGGGTGCCATCGACTTGATGGTGCACGCCTTGCGCTGGTTGGCGACCTGGCCCGTGGCCAGCATGGCGCTGCCCATGGCACCCGCCTGGGCAGGCGTGGTGGGTACGCTGGGCGCAGCCCTGTTGGTGATGTCGCTGCCTTGGTATCTGCGGGTCTGGGGACTTCCACTCGTTTTGCCCATCCTTCTTTGGCAGACGCCCGGACCGGCGCCAGGCCACTTTGCTTTGCTGGCGGCCGATGTAGGGCAGGGCAATGCGGTGCTGGTACGCACCGCACGCCATGCGCTGCTGTACGACGCAGGCCCGCGCTACAGCATGGAAAGCGACGCCGGCGAGCGTGTGCTGGTGCCGCTCATGCAAGCATTGCAACTGCCGCTGGATCGGGTGCTGCTGAGCCACCGCGATGCCGACCACACCGGTGGAGCAGTTGCTGTGCTGGGCATGCAGCCCAGCGCAACCGTGCTGAGTTCCATCGAAGCCGATCACCCGCTACAGGCCTTGCGTGCCGTGCAACGCTGCGAGGCGGGTCAGGTCTGGGACTGGGACGGCGTGCGCTTTGAAATTCTGCACCCCCGTGCGCAAGACTACCCCAGCCCAAGCAGTGTTCTGCCACGCCCTAACACCCTGTCGTGTGTGCTGCGCATATCGGCTGGGCAGCACGCGGCGCTGCTGGCGGGAGACATCGAAGCGGCCCAAGAGGCCGCTTTGGTGCAGCGTGGTGCACCGCTGCGAGCCGACCTGCTGCTGGTGCCTCACCATGGCAGCAAAACCTCCAGCACCGACGTGTTTTTGGATGCCGTGCAGCCCCGGTTTGCTTGGGTGCAGTCAGGCTACAGAAACCGCTTCGGACACCCCGCTGCACCGGTACTGCAGCGCTACCAAGCGCGCAATGTTGTGGTGCACGATTCGCCCCGTTGCGGTGCCATGGCATGGTCCACCGAGGCACCGGATGGTGTGGATTGCACCCGCGTGGTGCAGCAACGTTATTGGCACCACCGGCTTCCCTGACAACGTGGCGCGGCGGCCCGGTGGCCTGCCGCTGCATGGCCGGGCTGTGCCCGCTTCGCCCCAACGCCGGGTGGTTTGGTATGCTGGTGTAAAGCTTGCTTGACCCAGCCTAGCGACCGAGGAAACTGAGGCCTTATGCAGAAATTCGACGAGATGTACACCCAGCTCCCTTATGAGTTTTTCACCAAAGGGGCGCAGATTCGGGACCACTACAAAATCTACGATGAATGGTTGGCCCGGCAACCTGGCGACATGATGGCCAAGCGGCGCGAGGAAGCAGAAATGATCTTCCGCCGCGTCGGCATCACCTTCGCGGTGTACGGCGAAAAGGACGAAAGCGGCGCGGGTACCGAGCGGCTTATTCCGTTTGACCTCATCCCGCGCATCATTCCGGCCCATGAGTGGCATACCATGGAGCGTGGATTGGTACAGCGCGTCAACGCGCTCAACCGGTTCATCCACGACATCTACCACGACCAAGACATCATCAAAGCGGGCATCGTGCCGCGTGAGCAGATCGAGGGCAACGCCCAGTTCCGCCCCGAAATGGTCGGGGTGCATGTGCCGCACGGCATTTACTCCCATATCTCGGGCATCGACATCGTGCGTGCGCCGGATGCGCAGGGCAAAGGGGAGTACTACGTGCTGGAGGACAACCTGCGCGTGCCCAGCGGTGTGAGCTACATGCTGGAAAACCGCAAGATGATGATGCGGTTGTTTCCGGATCTGTTTAGCGCGCACCGGGTCGCGCCCGTTGCGCACTACCCCGACTTGCTGTTGGAGACTTTGCGCGCCAGCAGCCCGGCCACCACCGCCGAGCCCACGGTTGTGGTGCTCACCCCCGGCATGTACAACAGCGCCTACTTTGAGCACGCGTTTCTGGCCCAGCAAATGGGTGTGGAGCTGGTCGAGGGCCAGGATTTGTTTGTTAAAGACAACTTTGTGTACATGCGCACCACGCGCGGGCCACGCCGTGTCGATGTGATTTACCGCCGGGTGGATGACGACTTTCTGGACCCCACGGTGTTTCGCCCTACGTCCACGCTGGGTTGCGCCGGGCTCATCGGTGCCTACCGGGCGGGCAACGTCAGTATCTGCAATGCGGTAGGTACTGGCATTGCGGACGACAAGTCCATCTACCCCTACGTGCCCCGCATGATCGATTTTTACTTGGGCGAAAAACCCATTCTGAACAACGTGCCCACGTACATGTGCCGCAACCCCGACGAGCTGGCGTACACCTTGGCCAACCTCAAAGACCTGGTCGTCAAGGAGGTGCACGGCGCGGGCGGTTATGGCATGTTGGTGGGCCCTGCGGCCACCCAGGCCGAGATCGACGACTTCCGCAAGGCAGTGTTGGCCAACCCCAGTGGTTACATTGCCCAGCCGACCTTGAGCCTGTCGAGCTGCCCCACGTTTGTGGAGAGTGGCATCGCCCCGCGCCACATTGATTTGCGGCCCTATGTGCTGTCTGGAAAAACGGTCCAAATGGTGCCGGGTGGGCTGACGCGGGTGGCCCTGAAAGAGGGTTCTCTGGTGGTCAACTCGTCGCAGGGCGGTGGCACCAAAGACACCTGGATTTTGGAGTCCGATGCGCCGCCCCTCCCGGCGTCTGTCGCATCCGCTTCGCAGTCCCAAAAGCAATAAGTTACAGGCGCAAGGAACTTCGTATGTTGTCGAGAACCGCTGACCACCTTTTCTGGATGTCCCGCTACACCGAGCGGGCTGAAAACACCGCGCGCATGCTCGATGTGAATTACCAAACCTCCTTGCTGCCGCAGTCCGATGCCGTGGCGCAGGTGGGCTGGCAGGGTTTGCTGTCGATCAGCGAGCTGACCGGCGCCTACACCGAACGCTATGGAGCAGTGACCGCCCGCAATGTCATGAATTTCATGGTCAAGGACGAGCAAAACCCCTCGTCCATCGTCTCGTGCCTGGGTGCCGCGCGCGAAAACGCACGTGCCGTGCGCGGGGCTCTGACCACCGAGGTGTGGGAGACGCAAAACCAGACGTGGTTGGAGGTCAAGCGCATGATCAACAGCGATGCGTTCGCCGCCGACCCATCGCAGTTTTTCGAGTGGGTTAAGTTTCGCTCCCACCTGTCGCGTGGCGTCACGGTGGGCACCATGCTCATGGACGAGGCGCTGCACTTCATGCGCTTGGGCACATTCTTGGAGCGTGCTGACAACACCGCGCGTTTGGTGGACGTGAAGTTTCACGCGGTTCAGAGCGATTTTTACGGTGCAGCCAACGAGCGCGACCAAGAGTACGACTTTTATCACTGGAGCGCCATATTGCGCAGCGTCTCTGCCTTTGAGGTGTACCGCAAGGTGTACCGTGATGTGATTCGCCCCGAGCGGGTGGCCGAACTGCTAATGCTCAAGTCCGACATGCCGCGTTCGTTGCACGCAAGTTTGAACGAGGTGGTCAACAACTTGGTGTTGGTGAGCAGCAATCCCGAGGGAGAGACGCTGAGACGCGCGGGCAAGCTCCGTGCAGAACTGAAGTACGGTCGCATCGATGAAATCCTGGCTACCGGCCTGCATGCCTACCTGACCCAGTTTCTCGACCGGGTCAATGACCTAGGTTCTCACATCAGCCGGGAGTTTCTCGTTTCCAACGACGGCTAAGCGCTGGACCGGGCCCAAATCCCGAGATAATGCGGCCCCACAGGAGCCCCAATGTCTGTCGCACACATCGACCAAGAGCTTGAGCTCGCCAAAACCCACGGCCCGGTGAAGGACATCGTGATCCCGCCGTGCCCCGACTTGTTGCTGGAGTTGCGCAGGGAGTTGGACCAGAAGGACCCGAGTCCGGCGGAAATTGCCCGCATCGCCAGCAGCGATGTGGCGATGGCCGCAGCGCTGATCCGGGTGGCCAACAGCCCCCTCTACGCGCGCTCCCGTGGCGCGGCCACCGTGGGCGAAGCGGTGGCCATGCTGGGCGTGTCGCAAAGTGTGCAGATCCTCACCGGTTTTTTGTTGCGCAACACCATTCGCGTGAACTCCCCTCTGATCGAGCACTTTTGGGAAACCTCCACCCGCCGCGCCCTGGCCATGGGGTTTATCGCCCGCCAGCTCTACGGCATCGACGCCGATGTGGCCCACACCTGCGGCTTGTTTTGCCACGTGGGTATTCCCATTTTGTTGCAGGGTCTCAAAGGGTACTCAGGAACACTTGCGGAAGCCATGGCGCGACAAGACCGCTCGTTCACGCAAACCGAGAATGCCGCCCACCGCACCGACCATGCCGTGGTGGGCGCGATCGTGGCCAAAACTTGGCGTTTGCCTGCGGTGATTGCTTTGGCGGTGCGCCTGCACCACGACTTCACCATCTTTTCTAACGCGCAACTCCCGATGCAGGCGCGCACCTTGGTTGCAATCGCCTTGTTGGCGGAGCACCTGGTGGTAACCCACGAAGGTGTCTCGGCACTGCAAGAGTGGGAGCAGCACGGTGCAAGCTGCCTCAAGTTCATCAACGTCACCCAGGCAGAGGTCGACTCGTGGGTCGACGCGCTGCACCCACTGTTTGAGAGCGTGGCGATCGCCTAAGGCAGTTCTTGCGCTACGACCACCGCGTCGAGTTGGAGCGACTGGATCGTCTGCGCTGCCTGGGCTGCTTCGGCTTGCGATTTAAACGGGCCCACGCGAACCCGATTGAGCACCCCCTTGCTGGACCGAATTCGGTCGCGCAACACCGGTTGCTTGGCTTGGCGAAGCGTATCGGCCGCGCGGCGCGCGTTGGCTTCGTCAGCGAACAAGCCGACATTGACTAGGTAGCGCTGGGGCACTGGGGCCTGTGCCTGCTCCGGTGCTTTTTTCTGCACCTTTGCCAGTAACTGTGCTTGCGCCTTTTCCTGCACTGGTGGCTGTGCCACGTCGCCCTGCGAGATCGCCGCTGGCGGTGCCGCAGTCTGGGCCGGTGGTTGGACTGTGGATGCCGCTGCTGCTGGCGCTGCCAGTTGCGTTTGCGTTTGCGTTTGCGTTTGCGGCAGCGGCTGCGGCTGCGGCAGCGTTGGCGCCGAGGTTGCTTCTGTGGGTGCCGCAGTTTGGACCTGGGGCGATGCCGGTGGCACTGCCAAAACTGCGCCGGTGGCGCTGCGCACCGCTCCGCTGCTTACGTTGCGGTTGACCCCTTGCGTCGCCTCGCTGGTGTCTGGTGTGCCGCCAAGGCCGTGCGGCACCGTGAAAAAAAGCCCCAAGGCTGCGCAGGCCAGTACCGCGTTGCCCGCGGCCACACCCAACAGCCTGCTGCGCGACGGGGCGTCGCGTAAAAGCATGGCGCAGGCGTCCTCCAGTTTGGTGTGGCGTTCCAAGGCGAGTCCAATTTTCTTGAAACAATGCCGGTACAAAAGTGCGTTGCCATAGAGCCCTGGGACAAGGACTGCGGCTGCGGCCACCACGGCCAGCGCGCCGATTTGCGCCGCTTTCGAAAGGTGAAAAACAAGCTGCCCGAGACCTACCGTAAGAAGCAGCACCGCGACCCAGGCGCTACCGTAGGCCAAGGCGCTACCCCAGAGCTGGCGCAGCACCATCCAGTTCAACGTGGACAGCGCGGCGGCCCAATTCCAGCGCGGGCCAACGCGACCGGCGGCGTCGAAAACGGCGAACGCGTGCAGGTAATAGTCGGTGTTGATTGGGCCCAGCGCTGCGCGGTAAAGCTCGAGCGTGGCGCTCTGGTCGGACTGGTCCAGCGTGGTGGTGTTTTCAGCGTTGGAAACAGGTTGCGTGACCATGGGTTATTTTTGCATGGCACGGGCGACTTCCTCACCCAGCGCAATCACCGCCATGGCGTAGTAGCTGCTCCAGTTGTAGCGCGTGATGGCGTAAAAGTTGTCGGTGCCCGCAACGTAGTCGGGCGCCTGCGCGCCGTTTTGCAGTTCGATTAACGCCAGCTTGCCTGCGTGCTGCATGCCAGCGCCCTCAGGCATTGCGCCCCGGGCGACCATTTCGGCAGGTGTCCAGGTCGGTCGGATGTCGGGCTCCAGCAGCGCTGGCAAGTCGAGTTGGGGTAAGTGGAAGGCCACCGGGTAGTGCGTTGGCATGCCGGTTTGCCAGTGAAATGCCTTGAGGTAATTGGCCACCGAACCAATGACATCGGTGGGGCTGTGGAACAGGTCGACACGGCCGTCGCCATCGAAATCGATAGCGTATTGGATCCAGCTCGATGGCATGAACTGGGGCATGCCCAGGGCACCCGCGTAGCTGCCGCGCAATGCGAGCGGGTCGGTTTGGGTGCGGTGGGTCAGCACCAAAAAGGCTTCCAACTCGGCTTTGAAAAAAGCGGTGCGCGCAGCGGCTCTGGGGTGGGCCGAGGGAAAGTCCAAAGCCAGGGTGGTGAGCGCGTCCATGACACGGTGCGTGCCGGTATAGCGGCCATAAATGGACTCCACACCGATGATGCCCACCACGATGGCGGCCGGCACACCGGTGAGGGCCTCGGCGCGTTCCAAGCTCTCGCGGTGGGCCTGCCAAAAGCGCACCCCGGCCTGGACTCGGATGGGTTCAATGAACCGGCTGCGGTACAGATTCCAGTTCTTGGGCGTGCCTACAGCGGGCGCGGCAATCGCTTGGGCAACACTGGGCGAGAAGCGCGATTGCCCGATGGCGTGCTGCACCCAGTTGCTGTCCAAGCCGCGGCGCTGCGCGATCTCGTTGGCCAGTGCCATGGCGTCGGTACGGTTGGCGTAGAGCGGCCCCAGTGCCTGGACCTTGGAAGCCGCCGCGGGCTTGGTCTTTTTGCCAGACGGTCCTTTGGTGTTGGCCGCCGACGACAGGCTGCACAGGCTGGCAGCCAGAGTAAGGACAGCGGCGCGTAGCACGTGCGCAGGGGTTGAATTCAGCGGCATTGCGGTCGTTTCATCAGGGTGCTTTGAAAGGCGGCCAATCGAGATGCTTGAATTCTCGCCGCAAGCGGGCCAACCCGGCCCCGTCGGGTTGGATCGGACCCAGGGGCGTGGCCCCACGCTCTGCGTTGGGCCCGTAGCGGCTCTCCTCCATGCGAATGCACCAGTCGCGCACAGCGGCAACATGGCGGGCGTTGGGGTCGGTCGCCTTGCTTGCAGCGTGGGTCGCGTGGCCTGCGTACACCGTGTCCAACATGTGCGCCAGTGCGCGGGGCGTAGGCTGCTCAGGCACGGGGTAACCGGCCTGGCGGAGTCGCCCATGTGCTGCATGCAGCAACCGCAGCCAGGGATCACGGTTGCGCTGCGACAGGTGTGCCCAGACCCACGCCGCCAAGCTGCCCCCCACTACGGCTGCGAGCAAGAGGTAGACAAGGTCCTCCCAACCCGGCGACGCGAAACCGAACTGGCGCAGCAATTGAAATTGCCGCGACTGGGTGTAGTTCAGCACCCATTGGTTCCACCGGTTGTTGGCGGCGTCCCAGAGGTTGCGCAGGTTGAGCGCGAAAGCGGGATTCACATTGACCAGCGCCTGCGCCAGCACACCCCGGTTGGCCTCCAGGCGCTGTGCTGTGCCGGTGCGTCCCGGGGCGACGGCGGCTGTGGGATCGACGCGCACCCAACCCCGCCCATTGATCCAGACCTCCGCCCAAGCGTGGGCATCGCTTTGGCGCACGGTCCAGAGTCCGTCCAAGGGGTTCGCTTCGCCACCTTGGTAGCCCGTGACCACCCGAGCGGGCACATCCAATGCGCGCATCAAAACGACGAACGCGGATGCAATGTGCTCGCAAAAACCCTGCTTGCGGTCAAACCAAAACTCGTCAGCGCTGTGTTCACCGTAGACCCCCGGCTCCAGGGTGTACTGGTAGCCGCCGCTGCGCAGCCGCTCCAGCACCGCGTCCACCAGCAGCGCGCCGCTGGCCTGGGCGTAGCGCGGGTCGCGCCGCAGATTGGCGGCCAACTGCAGGGTGCGCGGGTTGTATCCGGCTGGTAGTGTGAGTTCGTCTTGCAAGGCCGTAACTGGCTGCGTAGGGCCGTACTGAAAGTCGACAAACCCCGTGGCGCGGTAGCGCACCACGCCGGTCAAGGCTTGGTCTGTGCTCCATTGCAAGGCCGGGGACATGCGGGTGTTGTAGCCGGGTAGGTCGGGCCGTTGCGGTGTGGCATCGAGCGTGAGCAGCCAAGGGCGGTTGCTGCCCTCCAGGGTGACTTGGTAGCCCAGTCCCACGCCACGCACCTGCAAGTTGGTGCCGGGTTGCATGGTGGGTGGGAACGTGGGTCGAAGGGGTCGCCATTGGCGTCCGTCAAAGTCGGACAGCACCGGGCCGCGGAAGTACAGGTCTTTGCGTTGTGGCGTTGCCCCATCAAACTGGATGCGCATCGCAACACTGCTGTCCAGTGCGAGGTTGGCAACGCTGCCGACCTGCATGCTGCCGGACAAGCCGCTGCGCCCTTGCATCGCATCCTCGGGCATGCCCCAAAGCGGCGCCATGCGCGGAAACAGCACGAACAGCACCAGCATGATGGGCGCGCCCAGCAAAGCCATGCGCGCGGCAGTGCGGGCAGCTTGCATCAAGGGTGGTTTTCCCACTGGCATGTGGCTGTTGACCAAGGAGGTCAGCAGGCCCAGAAGACCAATCACCATAGACACCGCCGTGATCAGGCTTTGCGAGTAAAAGAAGTTGGAGAGCAGGGTGAAGAAGCCTAAGAAAAAGACCACGAAAGCATCGCGCTGCGCCCGCAGCTCCAGGGTCTTGAGGGCCAGCAGCACCACGATGAAGGTGGTGCCTGCATCGCGGCCCAGCAAGGTGCGGTGGCTCAGGTAGGTGGCGACGGCGGTGCCAGCCAGCAGGCACAGCAACCACCAGCGCGAGGGAAGGGCGCCGCCGCGCCACGCGATCTGGCCGCGCCAAAGCAGAATCAGCGCTGCCAAGGCGCTGCACCACAGGGGCAGGTGGACGGTGTGCGGCGCGATGGTCCAAGCAATGACTGCCAGTAGGAAAAGCGTGTCGCGGGTGTCACGCGGCAGGTGATTGAGGCGCTGCATTTACTGCCCGTCTGTTGTGCCGCCGTGCAGCGCGAGCGCCCGAAGGCAAGCCCGCAGGTGCTCGTCACCACGGTTTGGTGCAATGACCTGCGCACCAAGCCGCAGGCCGTAGTTGCGTTGCTTGGCGTGCGCCGCCAGCGCCCACGCACACAGCCGCGACAAGCGCTGCTCGAGGTTGCCTTGCAAACCGGCAAAACCTCCGGTCTGCGCAAGGTCGAGCCACACGACCTCGCCGTCCAGCCGTTCGCGGTCCCGGCTGACCAGCGTGTCCGATTGGGCAGCCTTTTTCCACAGCACTGTTTTGGGTGGATCGCCACGGCGGTAGGCGCGCACCCCGTCAAAGTCGCCAGCCGCCGATGACGGATGGGCCGCAGTCTGGTTGCCCACGGTTTGGTCTACCGGCAGGGGCGGCGCATGCGGTTCGGGTGACGGGTACACCAGCACCTGGGCGGACGGACGCCAGACCGTCCAGACACGAAACGTGCCCATTGGGAAGCGGGTTTCCACGCTAAGCGGTGGCACTGCCTGCAGCCCACGCTGCTGCGCGCGAAAGCTAACCAGCGTTGTGGCGGTGCCTTGTGGCGGCACATCGTTCCAGCTCCACTGCCCTGTGCCCCAAACACCGGTGCCCAGGCCGTAGCGCGTTCGCTTGCCCTGGCTGGTAAGCCGCACCTGTAGCGTGACGGGCTGGCCGACGTGGACAGGTTGCGGTGCAAGCAGGTGCAAGTGCAGCCCGCGCAGGTTGGCGTGTCCCAAGTGCATGCCCACCACGGCGCTGCCCGCAAGCAAAAAAGTCAGCAGGTAGCCCAGATTGAGTTGGTAGTTGATGCTGGCGACCAGCAACACCAACAGGGTCAACCCCATCGCCCAGCCTGGGCCGCTGGGAACTATGTACACATTGCGCTGGGTGAGCGTGACCCGGTCGCTCGGGGTGATGCGGTGCAGGAAAAAACGCCGGATGCGATGCCGCACAAGTGCTATGGGCATGCGTCCGCGAGGCGGTTTGGAAACTTGGGCGCGCATGGATACGTTAGCGTTTTGCTTGGTCCACAAACGTGCGCGCAAACGGGTGTGCCCGGTGGTGCATACCAAGTTGTGTCTGGGCATTCACCGGAATGTGCGCGCTGGCTAGGGTAGCGGCACCGAACGCAACATCGCCTGCACCTGCGCCATGGAGCCCAGCCCCGCATCGCTGCTTGGAACCAGGCGGTGGCCCATGGTTTGTGGTGCGATCGCCACCACGTCATCGGGCGCGACATAGCCACGACCGCACAGGAGGGCGCGCGCCTTGGCGGCACGTAGCACCGCAATGCCGGCACGCGGGCTCAACCCCTGTACAAACCACTGCCCACTGCGGGTGGCGGCGATCACATCTTGCACATAGTCCAGCAGGGGCTCTGCTACATGCACCTGCGCCACCAAGTTCTGAAGCTGCCCGAGATCTTGCGCATTGAGCAGACTGGGCAGTTGCTCGACCATGTGTCGGCGCTCCAAGCCCGCCAACAACCCGCGCTCGGCGCTGCGTTCGGGATAGCCCAACGAGATACGCATCAGAAACCGGTCGAGTTGGGATTCTGGTAACGGGTGGGTGCCGACCTGGTCGAGCGGATTTTGGGTGGCGATCACGAAGAAAGGGCTGGGCAGCGGCCGGGTGTGCCCTTCTGTGCTGACTTGCTTTTCCTCCATCGCTTCAAGCAGCGCACTTTGTGTTTTGGGGCTGGCACGGTTGATTTCATCAGCCAGCAGGATCTGCGAAAAAATGGGGCCTGGGTGAAACACAAACGCCTCTTTGGCACGTTCGTAAACCGACACCCCGGACAAGTCGCTTGGCATCAAGTCCGAGGTGAACTGCACCCGCGAGAACTGCAAGCCAAAAGTGCGTGCCAGGGCGTACGCCAAGGTGGTTTTTCCTACGCCGGGAACGTCCTCAATCAGCAGGTGTCCGCCTGCGAGCAGGCACACCATGCAGTCCTGAATCTGGGCCGGTTTGCCAACAATCACCGTGTTAAGCTGGCTGCGTATCTTCTCTAGCGTCAGTGGAGCGTCCATTGCATGACCTTACCCGAAAACCCGTCGCTAGCGCCTGCGCCAGCGCACAAGACCGGCTATTTCTACCACCCCGCGTGCCGAAAGCACGAGATGGGGCGCGGGCACCCTGAGTGCCCTCAGCGCATGGACGCCATTGAAGACCGTTTGCTGGTCAGCGGCGTGGGCGATGCACTGGACCGGCGTGAGGCGCCACCCGCGCCCATTGCCGATTTGGAGCTTGCACATGGGCGCATGCACATCGCCGCACTGCGGGGCTTGACCGACCAGCTGCGTGAGGACGCGTTGGCGGGCGGGCCCACCCACGCGCAAATCGATCCGGATACCGCAATCAACGTGCACACCTGGGATGCTGCCCTGCGCTCTGCGGGGGCCGCCATTGCCGCGACCGACGCAGTGATTGCCGGGGAGATGGAGAACGCGTTTTGCGCGGTGCGGCCTCCAGGCCACCATGCCTGCAAGGACCGGGCCATGGGCTTTTGTTTTTTTAACAACGTGGCCGTTGCCGCGCGCTACGCGCTGGAGCGCCATGGCTTGCAACGCGTGGCCATCGTCGACTTTGACGTTCACCATGGCAATGGCACGCAGGACATCGTTGCGGGTGATCCGCGCATTTTGATGGTCGGGTTTTTCCAGCACCCCTTGTACCCGTACGAAGGCGCAGAGCCCTCTGCTGCGAATGTGCTCAATGTGCCGGTGCCGGCCTACACCCGGGGCGATGCAGTGCGCGAGTTGATCACCGCGCAGTGGCTGCCCCGGTTGGATGCCTTCGCCCCCGAGATGGTCTTTGTTAGCGCGGGTTTCGATGCCCACCGTGAAGACGACCTCGGGCAGTTGGGCTTGGTCGAGGCAGACTACGCATGGATTACCCAAGAGCTCAAGTCGGTCGCCAAACGACACAGTAACGGGCGCTTGGTATCGTGTTTGGAAGGGGGCTACCACCTGGGTGCCTTGGCGCGCAGCGTGGAAGCCCATATTCGGGTGTTGGCAGACATTTAAGTATCTATGGCATTGGTTCAGAAGGTTCCGGCACCACAGCCGATTGACGACTTTGCGGGCTGGCTGGCGGCGTTTTCGCAGCCCACGGTGCTGCTGGAGTTGCTGCTCTTGGGCTTGGCTGCCCTGCTTGCATGGGCCGCAGTTGCCGGACTGCGTCGGGCGCTGGGCGCGGGTGATCCCCGCTCGATATGGCTTGGGCGCAACAACGTGGACGGGGTGCTGTTTCCGCTGGTTTGGGTGTCACTGGCCTTTCTGGTGCGCCATGTGGTGGGGCATTTCGTTTCGGTGGCATTGCTCAAAGTCGCCATCCCGGTGCTGCTCTCGCTGTTGGCGATTCGGCTGGGGGTCAAAGTGTTGCAGGCGGCTTTTACCGACAAGCCCTGGGTGCGACTGCTAGAACAAACCATTTCCTGGGCAGCCTGGCTGACGATGGTGCTGTGGGTTACGGGCTTGTTGCCGGTGGCGCTCAACGAATTGGACCAAATCAGTTGGAAGGTGGGTGACTCTTCCCTGTCGGTGCGCAGCATGCTGGAAGGCTTGCTCACCGCCAGCGTGGTGCTGATTGCAACCTTGTGGTTGTCAGCCGGTATCGAGACACGCCTGTTGCGCAACGCCACCGGTGGCGAGTTGTCCTTGCGCAAAGCGGTCAGCAACGCCACGCGTGCGTTGCTGATGTTTGTCGGGCTGTTGGTGGCCTTGTCGGTGGTGGGCATTGATCTGACCGCGCTCTCGGTCTTGGGTGGTGCCATTGGAGTGGGCATTGGTTTTGGTTTGCAAAAGCTTGCAGCCAACTACGTCAGCGGTTTTGTAATACTGGCTGAGCGCAGCATGCGCATTGGCGACAACGTGCGTGTAGACCAGTTTGAGGGCGTCATCACCGAGATCAACGCACGCTATACGGTGGTGCGCTCGCTAACGGGGCGTGAGTCGATTGTTCCCAACGAAATGTTGATCACCAGCCGGGTGGAAAACCTTTCGCTGGCGGACACCAAGGTCTACCAAAGCACCTCTGTTTCTGTGGGTTATGACAGCGATGTGGCACAAGTGACGGAGCTGCTCTTGCACGCTGCGTTGGCGCAGCCGCGGGTATTGCGCGATCCGGGTCCGGCGGTGCAGTTGTCAAACTTCGGTACCGACGGCCTGGAGTTCACGGTGGGCTACTGGATCAGCGATCCACAAGGTGGGCAGGGTAACTTGCGATCGGACATCAATATTGCAGTGCTCGCGGCCTTGCGCGCGCATGGCATCAGTATTCCGTATCCGCAGCGGGTGGTGCACCAGCGCTGAATGTGCGCCCGGCAATGACCCCGCCACGCCGTTCCTCGAAGTCAGCAACTTGCTGGCTATAATAAAAAGCACGGTCGTTCTTTTTTTATGGGCTTCAGCGTGGTGTTCGCTGCAAACACCCGCTTAGAAGCGGCATGCGCAGAGCGGCCTCTAGAATCACGGGATTGACGTGTACGTCAATTCCGAAACCCTTTTCAACGTTTGGAGCGGTATTCATGAAAGCCCTGGTCAGCGTCAAACGCGTGGTCGACTACAACGTCAAAGTGCGGGTCAAATCCGATGGCAGCGGCGTAGACACCGCCAACGTCAAGATGAGCATGAACCCGTTTGACGAAATTGCCGTAGAAGAG
>JBIIZY010000158.1:0-6698 GCA_044346035.1 Rhodoferax sp.
TGGGTTTTTACGGTGTGCGCCGCGCCCAAGAGCTGGGCGTGGACGACCAATTGAGCTGGCTGCTTACGCCGCTGCTGGGTATGGCCATCGCCGCCTGCGGGCTTACCGCCATCCTGTACGGCCTGATGGACACCGAGCGCTGGAACCGCCGCTTCAACGCAAGCGCACCCGCTGACGCCACTGCCGGTCAGTCGAGTTGGCTGACCATCTTCGGCGTGGCCCTGTCCTTGCTGCTGGGCGCCACCGCACTGGTAGCCACGATTGCGTTTAGCTTTCAGCGCTATTTTGAATACCAGTATGGGGATGGTTTGGGGGCGTCGGCTTCGGTTTGGGTGCAAACGTATGCCGCATTTGACCCGGTGACAGCGGCAGAACGCCTACGAAGCTGACGCAGTGAACGCCAGCGCCAGGCGGCAGAGGTAGCTAAGGTCTGCCCTACCTGTGCGGCCGACTGGAGGCGCCTACGGTACGTCGGTGTGTTTTATGCGGCGACGACGCGGGCTACGCAGAAGTTGGTGATGGGGGTGGGGGCGGGACGTTCGGACCCAGGCTCGCTTGCCGACGGGACAAAAAGCAATTTGTTCAATAACGCGAACGGCGGAGCAACTGCATCGGTAGTGCTTATTGGGCAGAGTTGCTCTTGCTTGGCGGCAGCCGCACCACCTGTCCTGCACGAACCACTATCAAATCCGTCCCCGTTTGCTGTGCCACCTGGCGCGCACGCAGTGCGGCCCTGCGTATGGCGGTGAGAGCACCTTTGAAGTCGGCATTTACCTCTGGATAGCTTTGTCCATAAGCAGAGGTGGGTTCATTCACCCGATGAAGGTTTGTCATGTCTTACCGCTCCAGTCTATCAGTTGGGGCTCGTCACCCGCGTTGTCAACCACCGACCACTGGTCTACCAAGGGTTGGTAGACCTTGCGCAAAAGCTCCAGCCCCGCCGCAAAGCGACGGCGAATTGTGGCCTCGGGGATATGGTGCCCACCCTGGCGCACACGCTCCGCTACCCGCTGCACAGCCATATCGGCATGGGGCAGACTTAGAAAAAACAGCTCCACGAAGTAACCTGCCTGCCGCCACTGTGGGATTTGCTTGGCATATGCACGGCCCGACAGCGTGGTCTCGAACGCAAAACTCTCGCGCTTGGCCACATGCTGAGCGATAGCCTGCAGCATCAGCCGCCCGGCCTGAATGGCTGCCTGCTCCGGGGCAAAGGGCGACAAGCCTGCAGCGATTAAGTCGGCATTCACAAAGGTGGGGCAAGCGGCCTCGTTCGGCAGAAACTCGCGCGCAAACGTGGTTTTGCCAGCCCCATTCGGCCCGGCAATGATGATGATTTTGGGCTGGATGGTTGGCATGGTCACGCCCCAACCCTTCCAAAAAAATCATCTTGCGCGGCCTCTGTGGGCCTGCTTTGTGCCGACTGAAGGTTGTCGCTTTGGGAGGGCTGCTTGTCAAAAACATCGATGTCTGCCACGTAATGCGTGGCGTGGATACTGCGCGCCGGTTCTAGTATCGATGTGCGCGGCTCCAGCCAGGCGCGCTGATCTTTGTCAATCCAGGTGGGCGCTAGTTTCTGGCGTGCCATGGTCGTATTGTCTATGCAGCAAGCGAGGCCGTTACTTGGCCTTCTACATGCTCGAGGTTGGTCATACTCGGCGTAGCCGCGGCTGGCGTTAAACCCACTGGGTGTCCCCTTACCCCATTGCGCCCGATAAGCTGCATCTTCATAAACGTATCTCGGAGCCGCCATGCACCTCGCTTACACCATCCTTTACGTCCCCAACGTCCCCGCCACGCTCGCGTTCTACGAATCCGCCTTCGGCCTGAAAACGCGCTTTCTGCACCAGGGCGGGGACTATGGCGAACTCGATACGGGCAGCACGGTGCTGGCGTTTTCGGCCCACAGCCTGATGCAGCAGTTGGGCAAGAACCCGCAGGCGGCCAGCGCGGGCGCGCCTTGCTTTGAGATTGCGCTGGCCACGCCCGATGTGGCTGCGGCGCTTGCGCGTGCCGTGGCCGCTGGGGCCACGCCCATGCGGGCTTTAGAGGTCATGCCTTGGGGACAGACGATTGCCTATGTGGCGGACATCAATGGCTTTCTGGTAGAACTCTGCACGCCCGTCGCATAAACACAAGGAGCCACCATGTTCAGCCACATCTTCTTAGGCGTTAACCACCTCGAAACCTCCCGTGCGTTTTACGACGCGGTGCTGGGCACCTTGGGTCACAAGCCCGGCGTCTACCACCACAACGGCGAGGTGGGCCGCTACTTTTACCGTAGCGCAGGAGGTCTGTTTGGCATCACCACGCCGATCAACGGCGCACCCGCCACCCATGGCAACGGCAGCACCACCGGCTTCACCATGGCCTCGCCCGAGCAGGCCGATGCCTTCCACGCCGCCGGTCTGGCCCACGGCGGCACCACCTGCGAAGACCCACCCGGCTGGCGCGAAGGCCCCTCCGGCCCGCTGTACCTGGCCTACCTGCGCGACCCGGACGGCAACAAGCTCTGCGCACTGTACCGCCCGCCCAAGGTGTAGCTACCACAAGAACAAAAACGGCCCAAGGATCGCTCCTTGGGCCGTTTTGCTTGCTGCGCTGCGAGTGGCTTAGGCCGTCACGCCCTTGGCGTCGTCCACGTACTCGTCGATCTTGTCGAAGTTGAGGTACTGGTAGACCTGCGCGCTGGCGGCGGTGAGCACGCCCATGTCGGCCAGGTACTCTTCCTTGGTGGGGATGCGCCCCAGCTTGGAGCAGATGGCCGCCAACTCGGCCGAGCCCAGGAACACATTGCTGTTTTTGCCCAAGCGGTTGGGGAAGTTGCGGGTGGAGGTGGAGAACACGGTGGCGCCCTCTTTCACCTGCGCCTGGTTGCCCATGCACAGGCTGCAGCCTGGCATTTCCATGCGGGCACCGGCACCGCCCAAGACGCCGTAGTGGCCCTCGTCGCTGAGCTGCTTGGCGTCCATCTTGGTGGGCGGCGCCACCCAGAGCTTGACCGGAATGTCGCGCTTGCCTTCCATGAGCTTGGATGCCGCACGGAAGTGGCCGATGTTGGTCATGCAGCTGCCGATAAACACCTCGTCGATCTTGGTGCCCGACACGGCGGACAGGGTCTTGACATCGTCGGGGTCGTTCGGGCAGGCGACGATGGGCTCGTGGATCTCGGCCAGGTCGATCTCAATGACCGCCGCGTACTCAGCGTCGGCATCGCCCTTGAGTAGCTGCGGGTTCTTCAGCCACGCCTCTTGCGCGGCGATGCGGCGCGCTAAGGTGCGGGCGTCGGCGTAGCCGTTGGCGATCATCCACTTCATCATGGTGATGTTGCTGGTGACGTACTCCTGGATGGGCTCCTTGTTCAGGTGCACGGTGCAGCCAGCTGCCGAGCGCTCGGCGGATGCGTCAGACAGCTCAAAGGCCTGCTCCACTTTCAGGTCGGGCAGCCCTTCAATCTCCAAAATGCGGCCCGAGAAAATGTTCTTCTTGCCCTTCTTTTCCACCGTGAGCAAGCCGGCCTTGATGGCGTACAGCGGGATAGCGTTGACCAGGTCACGCAGGGTCACGCCGTTTTGCATCTTGCCTTTGAAGCGCACCAGCACCGACTCGGGCATGTCCAGCGGCATCACGCCGGTAGCGGCCGCAAAAGCCACCAGCCCCGAGCCCGCTGGGAAGCTGATGCCGATAGGGAAACGGGTGTGGCTGTCGCCGCCGGTGCCTACGGTGTCGGGCAGCAGCATGCGGTTGAGCCAGCTGTGAATCACACCATCACCGGGGCGCAGCGAGATGCCGCCACGGGTGCTGATGAACTCGGGCAGCTCGTGGTGCATCTTCACATCCACCGGCTTGGGGTAGGCGGCGGTGTGGCAGAACGACTGCATCACCAAATCGGCGCTGAAGCCCAGGCAGGCCAGGTCTTTGAGCTCGTCGCGGGTCATGGGGCCGGTGGTGTCTTGCGAGCCGACCGAGGTCATCTTGGGCTCGCAGTAGGTGCCGGGGCGCACGCCCTGCCCTTCGGGCAAACCGCAGGCGCGGCCCACCATTTTTTGCGCCAGGCTGAAGCCCTTTTTGGTGTCCGCCGGGTTTTGCGGCAAGCGGAACAGGGTGGACGGCGGCAGGCCCAGCGCCTCGCGCGCCTTGGCGGTCAGTCCCCGGCCAATGATCAAGGGAATGCGGCCACCGGCACGCACTTCGTCAAACAGCACCTCGCTCTTGACCCGGAAGCTGGCGATTTCTTTGCCGTCTTTCAGGGCCTTGCCTTCGTAGGGACGCAGCTCGACCACGTCGCCCATGTTCATCTGGCCCACATCCAACTCGATGGGTAGCGCGCCTGCATCTTCCATGGTGTTGTAAAAAATGGGCGCGATCTTGCTGCCCAAGCAGACGCCGCCAAAGCGCTTGTTGGGCACAAAGGGAATGTCTTCGCCGGTGAACCACAGCACCGAGTTGGTGGCCGACTTGCGGCTCGAACCGGTGCCCACCACATCGCCGACGTAGGCCACCAAGTTGCCGCGCGCACGCAGGTCTTCGATGAACTTAATGGGGCCGCGCTTGCCGTCTTCTTCGGGGGTGATGCCGTCGCGCTTGTTTTTGAGCATGGCCAGCGCGTGCAGCGGGATGTCTGGACGGCTCCAGGCATCGGGCGCGGGCGAGAGGTCGTCTGTGTTGGTCTCGCCGGTCACCTTGAAGATGGAAACGGTGATCGACTGGGGCACTTCAGGCCGGCTGGTAAACCACTCCGCATCGGCCCAGCTTTGCAGCACCGCTTTGGCATGGGCGTTGCCTTTGTCGGCCTTTTCCTTCACGTCATGGAACTGGTCGAACATGAGCAGGGTTTTCTTGAGGCCATCTGCGGCTTGCGCGGCCACAGCCGCATCGTCCAGCAAATCGGCCAAGGGGCTGATGTTGTAGCCGCCCAGCATGGTGCCCAGCAGTTCGGTGGCGCGCTGGCGGGAAATCAGGGCGCACTTTTCTGTACCGTGGGCCACCGCAGCAAGGTAGCTGGCCTTGACCTTGGCAGCATCGTCCACACCGGCGGGCACGCGGTGGGTAATCAGGTCGACGAGCGTGGCCTCTTCGCCAGCGGGAGGCGCTTTGAGCAGCTCGATGAGTTCGCCGGTTTGCTTGGCCGAAAGCGGCAGCGGCGGAATACCCAGCGCAGCGCGCTCGGCGACATGGTCACGGTAGGACTTCAACATATCGTTCTCCTGGTTCAACAAAAAACTTGCAGGGCGCGCCCGCTGCACGGGCACCGTTGGGGAGTGCGCGCTGCCTCCACGCCGCTGCGCTGGGCAAGGGCTGCCGCGCTGCGCTGCGCAGGAACTGCTGCGGTGCGCCACGCACGCTTCGCCACGCTGCGTTCGTCATGCGCAAAGCTCCGCGACAGGCGGCACCGGCACGAACAAGGCCGCCACTTCAGTTGGCATGGTGCAGCCAGTCTGGTGCGCCCGCTCGAGTACGTGCCAAAAATACCGGTAGCTGGCGCGGTCATGCAAGGTGCCAGCCACCGCGATCGGCGCCCAATCTTGGCGCTGGGCTTCCAAAATGACTTGCGTTGCCATCTCCACCTCTGACTGCGCTGGCGCAAACGCGCGCAGGATGGGACGAATCTGGTCAGGGTGGATGCTCCACATGCGCGTGTAGCCCAAGGTGTTGGCGGCCAAGCGCGCGGCGCGCTCGACTGCTGCCGTATCGCGGAACTCAGTGACCACGCAGTGCGAGGGCACTTTGCCATGGGCGTGGCAGGCGCTGGCGATCTGGGCTTTGGCACGCACCACCAAAGGGTGGTGAAACTGGTCAGGCGCCAGCGCGTGCGCCGCTGCGTGCACGCCAGCGGCGCTGGTGGCATCAAAGCCCATGGCGCTCGCAGGAATGGCACCACCATGGGCGGAAACAAAGTCCATCAATCCAAAACTGATGGACTCGACCCGGGGGTGGGCCGCAATCGCAAACACCTGCTGCACGGCGGCGGGCGACTCCACCAGCACATGCAGGGGAAGCGTGTGGGCGTGTCCCTGCTGGCCCGGCTGGCGGGCTGCGGCGTCCACGGCGGCGACCGCCGTGTCCACATCGGCCACCGACTCCACCTTGGGAACCATCACAAAACTGAGGGCGCTGGCGGCTGTGCCAACCACCGCCTGCACATCGTGCATAAAAGCTGCATGGTGGACTGCATGCAAGCGCACGCCCACCCTGGGCGCGGCCGGAAGACGCTCGCTGCGTGCCGCCGCCTGGGCTTGCAACGCCAGTGCAGCGACCAGTGCCGCCTGGTCGGCCTCGCCGCCAACCGGCGCACCGTCTTCGCAGTCCAGGGTGACATCGAACACGCAGGTGCCGAACTCCTGCAGCATGTCGGCCTGCAACCGCAGGCTCTTTTTCATCCGCGCTTCCACGCCGCTGTAGTGGTCGCACACCGGCAGCGAACCGGCGCGCGCCTGGGCACCCAAAAGAACGTCACGCGGATGTGCCACTGGCAAAGGCTCCGAGCTAACTCAGAGCAGGTGGGCCACACCCGCCTGTTCGTCTTGCAGCTCTTTGAGGGTTTTGTTGATGCATTCTTGGCTGAACGCATCGACCGGCAGGCCTTCCACCACCCGGTACTCACCGCCCTCGCAGGTCACTGCAAAACCAAACATGGTGTCTTTGGGAATGCCGTACTGGCCGTCCGAGGGCACGCCCATGGTGACCCACTTGCCTTG
>JBIIZY010000159.1:0-6690 GCA_044346035.1 Rhodoferax sp.
CCTTGTCGCAGCTGACCGCCAATGTGCAGCAAACCGCTTCGTCGTCCCAGCTTGCCAACCAGTTGGCTGCATCGGCATCGCAGGTGGCCCAACAGGGTGGCGGTGTGGTGCAGCAGGCGGTCGCCAGCATGCAAGAGATCTCTGCATCGAGCCGCAAGATCGGCGACATCATTGGACTGATTGACTCCATTGCGTTCCAAACCAACATCTTGGCGCTCAACGCCGCGGTCGAAGCAGCCCGCGCCGGTGAGCAAGGCCGCGGGTTCGCGGTGGTGGCCAGCGAGGTGCGCAGTTTGGCCCAGCGTTCGGCGGCTGCCGCCAGCGACATCAAGGCGCTGATTCAAAGCAGTGTGGTGGCAGTAGACGGTGGCGTGCGCCACGTGGAAGAGGCCGGTAATGCGATGAGTGACATCGTCAGCAGCGTAAAGCGTGTGAGCGACATCATTGGAGAGATCACGGCAACTGCGTCGGAGCAGTCGGTGGGAATCGGCCAGGTCAACCAATCGGTGGGCGAGATCGACCGCATGACGCAGCAAAACGCTGCGCTGGTCGAAGAGTCGGCCGCCGCCGCCGAGTCCTTGCGCGAGCAGGCGGCGCGCTTGTCGCAAGTGGTGCAGCAGTTTCATTTGGCCGGCGCCACCCAGCGCGGACCCATTGCCCAGCGCACTGCGGCGCTGCCGCCTGCAGCGCAACCGAAGCGCTTGCGCTGACCCGTTTCGCGCTGACCTGGTTTGCGGGTAAACACGGGGTCGCTCGGGTTTGAGCTCGCACTAACATGTTAGTGCGTTATGTCCACCAACCTTGCACAAACCCTGCGCGCCCGCGCCTACGAGAGCTTCCGCCAGCAAATTTTGCGGGCGCACATCCGGCCGGGGCAATTCGTGTCGCAGCGCGAGCTGGTGCAGCTGCTGGACATGCCGCTGGGCGCCGTGCGCGAGTTGATTCCGCGCTTGGAAGCCGAGGGTTTGTTGCGTACGGTGCCCCAGCGGGGACTGCAAATCGCGCATGTGGACCTCAAGCTCATTCACAACGCATTCCAATTGCGCGCCATGCTGGAGCGCGAGGCGGCGCTGCACTTTGTGCAGTCCGTCTCGGATGCCGATCTGGCCGACATTGAGCAAGCCCACTTGGATGTGGTGCACCAGGCGCAGGTGGGCCCCATTACCGACGCGCTGCTTACCCAGGCCACGTCGGTCGACTGGGGGTTGCACGACCTGATGATTGACACCCTGGGCAACGAGCTGATTTCCCAGACCTACCGCATCAACAGCCTGCGGGTACGGCTGATTCATTTGGAGCGCTCCACTTTGTCTGCCGAGGTCTTGCTGCCTGCGATGCAGGAACACCTGAACCTGATTGGAGCCTTGAAATCGCGTGCGCCTGAGGCGGTTGCACAGCAGGTGGCGTTCCACATCCACAGTGCCCACCAACGGGTGCTCGGGCAAGACCGGCGGGTGCTGGGCACGGGCGTACTGCAGTGAAGCCCAGCCCATTGACCGCCGCGCCCTCTGGCCCCCAGCACCCTTTACCCACGGAGTTCCATTGACCACCCCACTGACCAACCCCCGCAATGGCTTCCAAGGCATTTGGCCGGCCATGCTCACACCGCTGGATGCGCAGCTCAATATCGACCAAGCCGCGCTGGCTGCGCACGCCCAAGCGCTCATCAATGCGGGCTGCGGCGGTGTCACCGTGTTTGGCACCACCGGCGAAGGCCCGTCGTTCTCGGTGGCCGAGCGCAAACAGGCCATCGAGGAGCTCATCGCCCGCGGCATTCCGGCCGAACGCATCATGGTGTCCACCAGCTGCGCGGCGGTGGCCGACACCTTGGACCTTACCCGCCATGCGGTGGAACTGGGGGTACACGGCTGCTTGGTGTTGCCCGCGTTCTACTTCAAAGACGTGAGCGACGAGGGCATCCTCAACGGCTACATCCAGATCATTGAGGGCGTGCAGCGCACCGATTGGCGGCTGTACCTGTACCACATACCGCAAGTGATCGGCGTGCACCTCAGCCACCATGTCATCGCCGAATTGCTAGCGCGCTACCCGCAGACGGTGGTGGGCATCAAAGACAGCAGCTGCGACCGCGCCCATTCTGTGCGGCTGGCGCAGGCGTTCATGCCGCCCTTGACGGTGTATGTGGGCTTTGAGCCGGATTTGCCCACCTTGGGCGCCATGGGCAGCACCGGTGCCATCAGCGGTTTGGCCAACTTTTTGCCGCGCACGGTGCACCGCATGGTGCTGGCTCCCCAGGCAGCAGGCGCCGCACAAGACGCTGCGCGGGTCGATGCGAGTTTGGAAGCTCTCAAGCCCTACGCGCTGATTCCTGCTTTGAAAAGCGTCATGGCCACCTTGCGCGGCGAAACCGGCTGGTTGCGCGTGCGCCCCCCGCTGGTGGCCTTGACGCAAAGCGCCCACGCCGAACTCGCTGCCCAGCTACAACGCCTGCAACTCGATACCGATTTCCCCACCCACCCCTAGGAGACAACGATGAAAAAAATTTCTTCCACCCGCCGTAGCTTGCTCGCCACGGGCGTGGCCGCATTGGCCACCGGTGCTGCGCTCAGCCTGGGCACCGCCGCATTGGCGCAGACCAAGGTACCGATGCGCATTTCCACTCCCGCCGTGCCCGACGACTGGCACGCCAAGATGTGGACGGTGTTCAAAGATGCGCTCGATGCCTCCTCGCCCAACCAGTTTGACACCCAGATCAATCTCAACGCGTCGCTGTTCAAGCAAGGCACCGAGCCGGCCGCCATGGCGCGCGGCAACCTGGAGTTGTCGGCTATTTCCGCGTTTGATATGGCCAAACTGGTGCCCGAGTTTTCGATCTTTACCGCGGGCTACGTGGTGCGCGACCCGGCCCACCAGCAAAAAGTGTTCAACGGCCCCATTGGTGAAGGCCTGTTCAAAACCGTCTCTGAAAAAATGGACGTGACCATCTTGGCTACCGCTTACCTGGGCACCCGCCAAGTCAACCTGCGCGAGGTGCGCAACGTGCGCACGCCAGCCGACCTCAAGGGCGTCAAGCTGCGCATGCCGGGCACCAAAGAGTGGCTGTTCTTGGGCGAAGCCTTGGGTGCTACCGCCACCCCGCTGGCCTTTGGTGAGGTGTATCTTGGCCTCAAAACCGGCACCATCGACGGGCAAGACAACCCGCTGCCCACAGTGCGCGCCGCCAAGTTCTACGAGGTGACCAAGCAACTGGTGCTGACCAACCATTTGGTGGACAGCATCTTCATTGCCATCTCCAACAAAACCTGGAACGCGCTGACCCCCGCGCAGCGGCAAAACGTGCGTGCCGCAGCCCAGGCCGCAGCGCAGTACAACAACGAGAACCGCATCCGCGAGGAAGGCCAGATCGTCGACTTCTTCCGCCAGCAGGGTCTGCAAGTCACCACGCCAGATGTGGACGCCTTCCGCAAGGCAGTGCAAGAGACCTACGCCAAGTCCGACTATGCGCAGGTCTGGCCCGCTGGTTTGCTCGACCGCATCAACGCCACACGATAAGCCATGCGTTTTTTGAAGCGGGCCGCCGACGCGTTCGGTGGCCTGATTTTTGTATGCCTGTTCTGTACGTTTTTGCTGCAGATCGTGGCGCGTTTTGGCTTTAACAAGCCGCTGCCCTGGACCGACGAGCTGGCCGTGATCTTGTACCTCTGGGCCATTCTCTGGGCTGCCGCCATGATGGTGCCCGACCGCGAGCATGTGGTGTTTGACCTGGTGTGGAACAGCGTGAGCACCGCCACCCGGCGCGTGATGCGCATCGTCGGCAACCTGATGATCGGCGGCTTGGCGCTGTGGGCCATTCCCGCCAGTTGGGACTATGTGCATTTCATGCGGCGCGAATCGTCGCCGGTGCTCGACATCTCGTTTCAGTGGATCTTTTTGCCCTTTGTGTTGCTGCTGGTCGCGCTGGTGGTGCGCAGCGCCTGGGCGATTGGCGAGGCCATCCGGGGCCGGGGGCTGGACGTGCAAAGGACCTTGTCATGAGCTTGGCGCTGTGGGCCCTGGTGGGTGTGGTGGTGTCGGGCATGCTGCTGCGCATGCCCATTGGTTTTTCGATGCTGATGGCTGGCGTGGCCTACCTGATCGTCAAGGGTCAGGACCTGGGGCTGGTGGCCGAGCAGGTGAGCAACGGGCTGTACAACAGCTACGTGCTGCTGGCGGTGCCGCTGTTTGTGTTTGCCGCCAACATCATGAATGCGGGCACGGTGAGCGAGCGCATTTTTGACTTCTGCCGCATCTTGGTGGGGCGCATGCGCGGCGGGCTGGCGCAGGTGGACATTTTGGTGAGCGTCATTTTTTCGGGCATGAGCGGCAGCGCCATTGCCGATGCCGCAGGCCCCGGGCTGGTGACCATCAAGCAGATGCTCAAGAAGCCCGAGTATTCGCCCGGATTTGCCGGCGCCGTGGTGGTGGCCAGCGCGACCTTGGGCCCCATCATTCCGCCGTCGATCCCGATGGTGATTTACGCCTTGGTGTCTGGCGCGTCGGTGGGTGCCTTGTTTTTGGGTGGCGTGGTGCCCGGCGTATGCATGACGATATTGATGATGAGCGTGGTGCACGTTATTGCGCGCAAACGCAACATGCCCCGCGAAGACCCGATCCCGCTGCGCGAGTGGCCCAACATCGTGTTTCGCGGCGCGCTGCCTTTGTCGATGCCCATCGTGTTGCTGGGCGGCATTTACTCGGGCGCCTTCACGCCCACCGAGGCGGCGGCGGTAGCGGCTTTGCATGCGCTGGTGCTGGCGGCCTTTGTGTTCAGGGCGCTGAGCTGGCGTGCATTCGGCGCCGTGGTGTTGGAGTCCACCCGGGCCAGCGCGGTCATCACCATCATCTTGGCTGGCTCCTTTGTGCTCAATTACGCCTTCACCTCCGAGGGCGTGCCCCAGGCCATGGCCGCGTGGGTGGACAGCCTGGGCTTGAGCCGCTTGCAGTTTTTGTTCATGGTGAACGCGCTGTTCCTTATCTTGGGTTGCTTTCTGGATGTGTCGGTTCTGCTGCTGGTGTTTGTGCCCATGCTGCTCCCTGCGGCCAAGTTGCTGGGCGTGGACCTGGTGCACTTTGGCGTGCTGGTGGTGCTCAACATGATGATCGGCCTGATCCACCCGCCCTTTGGCATGCTGCTGTTTGTCATCAAAGCGCTCACCGGCATTCCGATAGGCGCCATGATGCGCGAGGGCTGGATGTTTCTGGTCATGCTGTTGATGCTCTTGGTGGCGATTACCGTGTTCCCCGACATCGTGCTCTGGTTGCCCCGCACCATGGGTTACGGCACCGCGGCCCCGACTGGGTAAGGCGCTGTGCCTTCCGCTTGCAGCCTGCCGCTGGCGCGCGTGTCTCACCTAGAATGAAATCGAAGGGGGCAGGGCATGACGCCAGAGCAAAAAGCCAGGGCCGGTATCGATCAGCTGCTGGTGCAGTGGCTGGCATATTTGCCCGCCCGTGCTCGGGCTACGCTCACCTCCGTTCGCCCCGAGCCTGTCGAAGGGCCGGCTTCGACAAGCTCAGCCTGAACGGTTCAGCAACCCCATGCCCCAAGTACCTTCCTCGCTCGCATGCAGAACATGCCCAAGCTGGTGACCGACTGGGGCAGCGGTGGCGCGCACTATGCGCTGTGGCCTGCGCAAATCAGCGCCATCACCATCAAGGACTGTCGATTGCTCTTCGATGAAACGCGATATGTCGATCGGCCTAGGTACGAGTTTCGGTGTCGCCGATGCCCGCCCGAGCCGGGTGACGTGGTTCTTACGCGCGAAGGTCCTTTGGGAGAGTGAAGGCAACTTCAGTTTGACCACTACCGCCATGCGCTGGAAAAGTTGGGGCAAGAAAAGGGCACCTTGGGCCTGATCTTTGGCAAGGCGCAAAACAAGTTCCAAGACCCGGCCAAGCTGCGCCGCGTGATCGTGGACCTGATCGACGCCGAAACCTGGACGGTGCTGGGCGCCGACGTCAAAGGCGACGCGTACGAAGGCCTGCTAGAAAAGAACGCGCAGGACACCAAGAGCGGCGCGGGCCAGTACTTCACGCCGCGTGCGCTCATCCAGGCGATGGTCGATTGCATCGCACCGCAACCCGGCGAGCGCATCACCGACCCGGCTTGCGGCACCGGCGGCTTCCTGTTCACGGCGCACAACTACGTCACGGCCCACAACAAAAATCTGACCCGCGACCAACTCAAACACCTCAAAGAAAAGGCCTTCACCGGTTATGAGTTGGTGCAGGCCACGGCCCGCGTCTGCGCCATGAATATGATGTTGCATGGCATCGGCTCAGAGAAGGCGGTGCCGGTGGTGGTGGGCGACGCGCTGGCCGCCGACCCCGGCGAGCGCTTTGAGGTGGTGCTGGCCAACCCGCCATTTGGCAAGAAGAGCAGCACGGTGATCGTGGGCGAAGACGGCCGCATCACCACCGAAAAAGACACCATCGAGCGCGACGACTTTTGGGCCACCACCAGCAACAAGCAACTCAATTTTGTGCAGCACATCAAGACGCTGCTGGAAAAAAACGGACGTGGGGCGGTGGTCCTGCCCGACAACGTTTTGTTTGAAGGCGGCGCGGGCGAAACCATTCGCAAGCGGCTGCTGCACGAATGCGATGTGCACACGCTCTTGCGCCTGCCCACCGGTTTGTTCTACGCGCAGGGCGTCAAAGCCAATGTGGTGTTCTTTGAGAAAAAGGGCG
>JBIIZY010000023.1:0-23539 GCA_044346035.1 Rhodoferax sp.
GTTTGCACTGGTGGTGGCGGACGACTTCAATGGCCAAGGTTTGGGCTCTCGGCTGATGGAAAACATCATGGAAGTGGCCCGCGAGAAGGGCCTGTCTGAAATTGAGGGCTTGGTGCTCACCGGCAACACGCCAATGCTCAAACTCATGCGCGCGCTGGGTTTCACCGTCAAGCCGTATGCGGACGACCCGGACTTCAAGCTGGTGTCGCATGCCTTGTAGTGGCGACGAGGTAGTCCGGTCTTCGACTTACGTGTAAGCGATTTGGGCCATGCAAGGTTTCGGTCTATGCAACGGTACGAGATGTCGAAAGTCCAGACGCCATGTGCTTCGCATGGTCTCAGGAATAATGGCGTCGCAAGGACCGTATATGCACATCGATAGTCTCAGTCAGAAGCTCCCGACGGAACGAATTCGCGCAGTAGACGCAGTGCTTCCAGCACGCACCGCAAGCCAGTTTGGCGGGAAAACCATCTATGGCGTCTCCGTGCCAGGCGCCGTCGCGTGGCGCACGAACGTAGCCTGTCATCCACAACGTGCGTTCGGGGAACCGAACATCCCCTTCAAGGAGTTCACTCGATGCAAGCTGTTGCAGGTCGGCAGGCTCACTGGAAGATATGGCCAGCCGCATAAAGTGGTTCATCGCCGATCACCGCTACGGGTACTTATGACCTTCAATTTGCTTTTGCGCTCCCATCGCACCGACGCGTACGACCGGCTGCGGGCACGCGGTGTGTGCCCCGCGCTAGTGCAGCGCATTCACTGCAGGATGGACTCGCTGGTGTTGGAGTCAACAGGAAAGAAGGCGCCCGCCAGTGGTTTGCAGGCCAAACCCCGCGCATGCTACGGCGGAGCCGCAGACCTGACTGTTGGCCGCAATGCGGAGAAAGATATCTCCGACCTCGTCGTGAACCGCGAAAACATGGTGGTCCTGTGCTGCAAGGTCGCTGCAACCGGGGACGTTTCGATCGGGGAGGCCAGCGTGGACGTGACCGCCACCCGCACGGATGGCCGCACCGTGCGTGAGTTCGTTGAGCATGCGATCGGCTCCTTGAAAAGCCCGATGACCGATGCGCTTTTGGAGACCAAATTGCAAAGCCCCGCCCCCCTGGTGTTGCGCAGTGCACAAACCATGGCACTGGCGGCCGCGCGTGGGGCGATTGGCGCTGCCAACAGTGTGCGGACGGTGGTCGGTTTGTCGAGCCCAACGGCATGAGCACGCTTGCTACACCCCATCCAAGCGCGCGTCCCCAGATTGTGGTTTTGGGCGATGCCGAGCAGGCCCTGCGCCGCTTGGGCGATTGGTCCGCGATCGACATGGTGGCCGATGTGGTGGTGCACAGCCAGCCTTTGCAAGGTGCTGCATTGGTGGAGGCCCTGTACGGGGCCGATGTGGTGGTTTTGGTGCGTGACCGCACGCCGTTCACTGCCGAATTGCTGGCGCACTTGCCGCGCCTGCGCTACCTGGTGTTTACCGGTACGCGCAACACCACCCTGGACCACGACGCACTGGCGCAGCGCAACATTCCTGTTGACCACACGCAGTGGGGGCCGTCCAAAGACAGCACCTGCGAGATGACCTGGGCGCTGATCCTCGCTGCCAAGCGCCAGATCGAGCAACAGACCGCGCTGCTGCGCCGTGACCAATGGCGCAGCGCGCAGCCCCAGCCACTGGCCGGCGTCTTGCACGGCGAAACGCTGGGTCTGGTGGGCCTGGGGGAAATTGGTTCTCGTGTGGCCAAAGTAGGGCTGGCCTTGGGCATGAAAGTCCTCGCGTGGAGCCCCAACATGACGCCCGAGCGCGCCGCCGCACACGGGGCACAGGCGGTCAGCCTAGAACAGTTGCTGGCCGACGCGGCCGTAGTCAGCCTGCACCTGGTGCCCTCGGCCACCACCCGCCATCTGATCAACGCCCAGCGCTTGGCAACCATGCGGCCCGACAGCCTGTTGGTTAACACCTCCCGCTCCGCCTTGGTCGATACCGATGCCCTGGTACATGCGCTGCGCCAAGGTCGACCGGGTTTCGCGGCGCTCGACGTTTTTGATGTCGAGCCACTGCCAGCGCAGTCGCCTCTGCGCAGTCTGCCCAACCTGTTGCTGACGCCGCACCTGGGTTTTGTGACGGAGCCAGTTTTTCAGCAGTTCGCCCACGGAGTCGTGGCGCACCTCCAGGCTTGGCTGCAGTCCCAGGGGTATCTGCCTGCCACAGCCCGGTAGCCGACCGGTCTGAGGTGGGTCATCTGCTGGCTATAATGGCGGGCTAACCGATCCTCTGGCTGGCCAGAGCGGGCCTGTCGCGCAGACCCGTTGCATTCAATTCCGAGTGCGGCGCAACCAAGATCACGAAGGAAACCATGAACCTCATCCAAACCCTTGAGCAAGAAGAAATTGCTCGCCTCGGAAAGAACATCCCCGAGTTCGCGCCCGGCGACACCGTCGTGGTCAACGTCAGCGTGATTGAAGGCACCCGCAAGCGGGTGCAGGCCTACGAAGGCGTGGTCATTGCCAAGCGCAACCGTGGCCTCAACAGCGGCTTCATCGTACGCAAGATCTCCAGCGGCGAAGGCGTGGAGCGTACTTTCCAGACCTACAGCCCCTTGATCGCCAGCATCGAAGTCAAGCGCCGCGGTGATGTGCGTCGCGCCAAGCTGTACTACTTGCGCGACCGCAGCGGCAAGTCGGCACGTATCAAAGAAAAGCTGCCGGGCAAGAAGACTGGCGCTTAACAGCGCGGCCTGCGCCCACCATCCCAAACCGCCCCGGCCCACGCTGCGGCGGTTTTTTTGTCCCTCCATGGTTCTATTTGATCCCACATTGGTACCGGTGGTCGCCACCGACAAGCACCTTGCGCCAGCCGACGCAAGCCGGTTGCAGGCCGGTGCCTTGCGCCAGCGCTTTGCCAATCCGCCTGTATGGAGCCCCGAGGTGCGCACCGAGGCCCGATTTTCCGGCGGCGCCCTGGCCGCTGCTGCGGTACTGATTCCCTTGGTGGAACGCGACGAACTGTCCGTGTTACTGACCCTGCGTACCACCGGCTTGTCCAGCCACTCCGGCCAGGTCGCGTTTCCCGGTGGCAAGGTAGACGCCAGCGATCCCGATGCGGTGGCCACCGCCTTGCGTGAGGCGCGCGAAGAGGTGGGACTCGAGCCGCAGTTTGTAGACGTGGTGGGCTGCCTTCCGATCTACACCACTGGCAGCGCTTTTGTGGTTACACCGGTGGTGGGTCTGGTGCGGCCCGGCTTTGCCATTGCACCCAACCCGCACGAGGTGGCCGACGTGTTTGAGGTCCCGCTGCGCTACCTGATGGACCCGGCCAACCACCGCCACCATGTGATGGACTGGGAGGGCGAGCAGCGCCGCTGGTTGTCCATGCCCTACCAGGACGGCACAACGCAGCGCTTTATCTGGGGCGCTACCGCCGGGATGCTGCGCAACCTGTACCGCTTTGTTCAAGCCTAGTGGTGACGTGCGGCAGGGCATCGGTATGATGGTTCTATGAGCTTTTTTTCCATACTGATCGCCTTGCTGCTGGAGCAGGCCCGTCCGTTGGGCCAGGTCAATCCTGTGCACAGCACCAACCGCAGTTGGGTGCGCTGGGTGGTCAGCAGTTTCGATGCGGGCCAGGTCCACCATGGCTGGTTGGCATGGTCAATCGCCGTGTTGGTGCCTGCGCTCTTGGTCTGGGCCGTGCACTGGGCGGTATTGGCCACCTTGGGTTGGGTGGCTGCGGCGGTTTGGCACGTGGCGATTTTGTACGTCACCTTGGGTTTTCGGCAGTTCAGCCACCACTTCACGCAAATTCGCGACGCGCTCTACCTCGGCGATGAGGCCCAGGCGCGTACCCTGCTGGCCCAGTGGATGCGCATTGATGCCAGCGAACTGCCCCGCAGTGAGATCGTTCGCCACGTCATTGAGCACTCGGTCCTGTCGGCGCACCGTCACGTTTTTGGTGTGTTGGCGTGGTACTCGGTGCTGGCGGCCTTGGGGTTCGGACCGGCCGGTGCGGTGGTCTACCGGGTGGCCGAGTACCTGGTGCGTTATGCCAACCGGCCTTTGCGTGCCACCAGCGTGCCTATCAGTGCGGCCTTGCAGGCCTGCGCAAGCCGCGCGTGGTACGCCATCGACTGGCTGCCCGCGCGCTTGACCGCTTTGGGTTTTGCCTGTGTTGGCAGCTTTGAGGAGGCGGTGGACAGTTGGCGCCAACAGGCCGCCAAGTTCCCCCGCGACAACGACTTGGTGGTCACCGCTGCCACGGCAGGTGCGGTCAATGTGAAGCTGGGCCCGCAGAGCAACCACAGCGTCGGCCAAACGCCCCAGCCGGTGCACTTGCGGGCGGTGGTGGGACTGGTGTGGCGCACCGTGGTGATGTGGATGGCGCTTCTCGCTCTGTTGTCCCTGGCGCGCTTGGTGGGCTAGCAAACGCTCAGTAACGCGTTTGCGACAGCTCGGCAAACAAATCGCTGTAGATCTTGTGCCGCTGGGGGCTGATGGCGCCAGTCCGGTTTGGCCCTGGCAGCGCCGCCAACACGCCGCACCCCGGTTCGTGCAAATGGGTGCAGTTGTAGAACTTGCAGTGGTCGGCGTGTGCCTGCAGGTCGGGCATCAAGCCGGCCAAGTGCTTGGGCTCGATGTGGTGCAAGCCAAACTCCTGAAACCCGGGCGAGTCGATGACCGCCGTGGTCTTGGCCGCGTCCACCCAGTACCAGCGGGTGCTGGTGGTGGTATGTCGACCCGACTGCAAGGCGGTAGATATCTCGTTGGTGAGTGCCTGCGCATCCGGACACAGCCGGTTGATTAAGGTGCTTTTGCCGGCGCCGGACGGCCCCAGGACCAAGCTGGTTTTGCCCTGAAGGATCTCTAGCAGGCGTTGCAAGTCGGTGGCATCTGCAATGTGGTCGCGTGGCTTGAGTGCCAGCGGCACGACGGTGTAGCCCATGTCGCGGTAGCTAGACAGCCGCTCCCAAGCGCGCGCAAAGGGCAGGGCCAGGTCGCTTTTGTTCAGCGCGATGATGGGTTCAATTTTTTCAGCCTGGGTCGCAATGAGCGCCCGCGCCAGTTGCGACTCAGAGAACTCGGGCTCAGCGGCCACAACGATCAAAACCTGGTCGAGGTTGGCCGCAAACGATTTGGTACGGACTTCGTCTTGCCGGTACAACAGGTTACGCCGTGGCTGGACCTGCTCAATCGTGCCTTCGTCTTCGCTGGCCTGCCACCACACCAGATCCCCCACCACGGTCTGGCTTTTTTTTCCCCGCGCGTGGCAAATGAGGCGGCGTCCCTGTGGCGTCTCTACCCACACATGGCGGCCATGGCTGGCGACGACCCGACCCGTCTGGAGATGCGCGTTGGCCACAACGGGGCAGCTTACGGTGAGGGTGGCGCGGCCAATGCGTCCACCAAGGCGGCGCATTGCAGATCCAGGGCCGAAATACCCTGCACATCGTGGGTGCGCAGCCGTACGCTGCAACTGCTGTACTGAACCAACAATTCTGGGTGGTGGTCGTGGCGTTCTGCGAGGTAGGCCACCGCGTTCACGAAGGACATGGTGCGCAAAAAGTTCTTGAACTGAAAGGTCTTTTCGATAGCAACCTCAGCACCATCGCCAAACAGCTTCCAGCCTTCCAGGCCCGCCAAACCGGAAATCACCTGGGTGGCTGTTAGTGCCACGCGAACGCGCTCGGTGCCGGCGGCTTTGGGGGAATGCGCCATCGATCAGGCCCCTTGTGCAAAGCCGCGCATTCGGCCCAGGCGCTCGGAAGCAGGCGGGTGCGAGTAATAAAAACGCACGTACACCGGGTCGGGTGTGAGTGTGGATGCGTTGTCTTGGTAGAGCTTTAGCAAGGCGCTGGCGAGGTCGGCCCCGTTGGCTTGCTGGGCCGCGTAGGCGTCGGCCTCGAACTCGTGCTTGCGCGAGACCTGTGCCATCAACGGCGTTACGAAGGTGCCCAACAACGGCAGCACCAACATGAACAGCGCGAGGGCCAGGGCGCTGTTGCCGCCGTCCATATTGGGCAGTACACCCAAGCCGGTATAGAACCATACCTGCTGTCCCAACCAACCTAGCAGCGCGAAGCCGGCCAGGCTCAGTGCAAACATGGACACCATGCGCTTGGGCACATGCCGGTGCTTGAAGTGCCCCAGTTCGTGTGCCAGCACGGCATCGACTTCGGCCTCGGAGAGCTGGGCCAGCAAGGTGTCATAAAACACCACCCTTTTTGAGGTTCCAAAGCCGGTGAAGTACGCGTTGGCGTGGGCACTGCGCTTGCTTCCGTCCATGACGTAAAAGCCTTTGGAGCGAAAGCCGCAGCGTTCCATCAGCGTGTTCACACGGTGTTGCAAGGAAGGGTTGTCCAGCGGCTTGAACTGGTTGAACCACGGTGCGATCCAGGTGGGATACACCCAAAGCAACAAGAGGTTGAAGACGACCCACACACACCAAGTCCAAAGCCACCAAGAGGCGCCCAGAGAGCCCATCATCCACACGATCAGCGTTACCAAAGGCAGGCCGATGACCACGCCCAAGGCTGCTGATTTGATGAAATCTTGCACCCACAGCGATGGCGTGGTTTTGTTGAAGCCAAAGCGCTGCTCCAGCACGAAGGTGCGGTACAACGTGAACGGCAGATCCAGCACCGAGCCCACGACAAAAAAACCGACCAACAAAGCGACCTGTTGCGCTAGCCCAGGGTCCATCCATTGCAGCAGCTGTTGGTTGAGAAAGTGCAAACCACCCAGCAAGCTCCAACCCAACACCACCGCCGCGCCGAAGGCCAGTTCCAGCACAGACAGACGCGACTGCGCGACGGTGTAGTCGGCAGCACGTTGGTGTGCGGCCAACCCAATGTGCTGCGCGAAGGCTGCGGGCACGGCATGGCGGTGCGCGGCCACGTGACGCATCTGGCGGCTGGCGAGCCAAAACCTCAGCGCTACGCTGGCACACAGCACGAGGGCAAACCCAAGCGAAAAGGCGGTGGAGTAATTCACGGAGAACAGGTCTTGCATAGGCGAAGAGTTTAGGCCATCGGTGACAATCGCCAGATGGCCGATATCCAACCCCTGTTGCCCAAATCCGATACCAACCTGGTGTGGTTGGACTGTGAAATGACTGGTTTAGACCCTGAGCATGACCGCATCATCGAGATTGCGGTGGTGGTGACCAGCTCCGACTTGCAGGTGCGCGTGGAGGGCCCGGTGTTCGTGGTACATCAAAGCGACCTGCAACTCGACCAGATGGACGCCTGGAACAAGGGTACCCATGGTAAGAGCGGTCTGATTGACCGGGTGAAGGCGTCCACCACCACCGAGCTGCAAGCCGAGGACGCGCTGATCGCGTTCATCAGTCGCTACGTGGCTGCCAACGGCTCGCCGATGTGCGGCAACTCGATTGGGCAGGACCGGCGCTTTTTGGTGAAGTACATGCCCCGCTTGGAGGCCTTTTTTCACTACCGCAACCTCGATGTCAGCACCCTCAAAGAGCTGGCCAAGCGCTGGAACCCGGCGGTGCATGCCGCCTTCAAGAAACAGCAGCGCCACACCGCATTGGCCGATGTGCACGAGTCCATTGACGAGTTGGTTCATTACCGCCGCAAGTTTTTACAGCTAGCCTAAGTACTAACCCGAATTCGTGCGATACTCAAAGGCTTCGCTGCTTTTCGCGGCGTTGTTCCACATCTCCCTTCATTCACCGGGCCTGGTTACATGGGCCCCACGCGCTGAATACACCCTTGACGGGTCAGCGCCGGTTCCGTTTGATGGTTGATGTTTTTTAACCATCGACGGAGCACCCGCAACAGCGGCGCTCGCGTGTGAGAAAAATATGACTGACGCATTTGATGCGGCTGGCGAGTTCGCGCCTGCCGAAACCTTTTCCACTGCCCCGGAAGAGGCCCTTGGCGCTGCACCTGCTGCGGCCAAAGCCGACCCGAGCCGTGCCCATGGTGCTACGGCTGCATACGAAGAGCCCAATGGCTTTGTCACCTTGGGGCTCGCTTCCGAGTTGGTGCGCGCCTGCAAGGACCTGGGTTACACCCAGCCCACCACGGTGCAGTCCAAGGCCATTCCCCTGGCGATGGCTGGTGAGGGGGCGGACCTGAAGGCCACCAAGTTTGTGGACCTGATGGTTTCTAGCCAGACCGGTAGCGGCAAAACTGCTGCGTTTTTGCTGCCGGTGCTCCACACGCTGCTCGCACAGCAAGCCGCTGCAGAGGCGGCCGAGCGCGCCGAATACGAGCGTGCCGTAGCCGATGCGGTAGCCAAGGGTGAAGCACCGCCCAAGCGCGCCAAGCGCAAAGACCCCACCAACCCCCGCAACTTCAAGGCCGCAACGCCCGGTGCCTTGATCGTTTGTCCCACGCGCGAACTGGCGCAGCAAGTGGCACACGACGCCATCGACCTGGTACAGCATTGCCGCGGCCTGCGCATTGCCAACATCGTGGGTGGCATGCCCTACCAGCTGCAAATCGCCAAGTTGCAAAACGCCAACTTGGTGGTGGCCACGCCAGGCCGCTTGCTGGATTTGCAGCGCTCGATGCAGATCAAGCTGGACCAAGTCCAATTTTTGGTGGTCGATGAGGCCGACCGCATGCTCGATCTGGGCTTCTCGGACGACCTGGCCGAGATCAACCAGCTCACCATTGACCGCAAGCAGACCATGATGTTTAGCGCGACCTTTGCGCCGCGCATCCAGCAACTCGCTGCCCGCGTGATGCGCGAACCCCAGCGTGTGACCATCGACAACCCGCAAGAGAAGCACGTCAATATCCAGCAGGTGCTGTTTTGGGCCGACAACGCGCAGCACAAACGCAAGTTGCTTGACCACTGGCTGCGCGACACCAGCATCAACCAAGCCATTGTGTTTGCCAGCACCCAGATCGAGTGCGACGGTCTGGCCAACGACTTGCAGCAAGACGGTTTTTCGGCGGTCGCTTTGCATGGTGCCCTGAGCCAAGGCCTGCGGAACCGCCGTCTGATGGCGTTGCGCCAAGGGCAGGTACAAATCTTGGTCGCAACCGATGTCGCGGCGCGCGGTATTGATGTGCCCACCATCAGCCACGTATTCAATTTTGGCCTACCCATGAAGGCCGAGGATTACACCCACCGCATTGGCCGCACCGGGCGTGCCGGCCGCGACGGCCTGGCCGTGACCTTTGCCGAATTTCGTGACCGCCGCAAAATCTTTGACATCGAAGCCTATTCCCGCCAGCCCATCAAAGTAGATGTGATTCCCGGTATGGAGCCCCAGATGCGCGCACCGCAAGAGCGAGCGGGCTTTGCTGGCCGTGGACGCGCCAGCGAGTTCCACTCGCGTGACCGCAAGTTCGGCGGCCCACGCGAAGGTGGATTTGGCGGTGGTAACCGTGGTTTTGCGGGCAAGCCCGACGGTGGAAGCCGAGATTACAGCGGTGCAGCGCGCGAGGGTTTTAGCTACGCACGCAAAGGCGGCTTCAATGACCGCTTTGCCGGCCAAGGAGCAGCGCACAGCGAGGCACGCCCGCCGCGCGCTGACTTCGGTGCACCGCGCGGTGACTTCGCTCCCCGCGCTGGCTTTGCGGGCCGTGGGGATGCCGCAGCGCCCCGCGGTGACTTTGCTGCGCGCAAGCCCGCATTTGGTAAGCCCACTGGTTTTGCAAAGCCCGGTAACGGCGGCAAGGTGTTTGTACCCCGGGATGCCAAGAAGCGACCCGCACGCAACGCCGATTAACATCGTTCCTAGCATCGCGCGGCCTGCACCGCGAGCCCAGCGCCGCACAGAGTCAGTAACCCGCGGCGCTGAGCGCGTGCGGTACATGCGCTGTGACCGGAAGCGGTGCACGTAGTGCGGCTTGCACCGGCTACCTGGGCAATCGTGCATCAAAAAAAGAATGGCGGACCAGGTCGCTGGCCCGCCACTTCTCGGAAGGTCTAGGAAACTGCGGCCCCTTTTGGGGACGCCTTGCCAAGTGCACTGGCCCTTCGCCAGCGTCACATCAGCAGATGCTCCCCCGCGTTGTCGCCGCCGAGCGTCACGTAGTTCACCTTGCGGATGTCCATCAGTTTTTTGCCGCCCGCGTAGCTGATGGAGCTTTGCACGTCTTGCTCCATCTCAATCAAGGTGTCGGCCAGCTTGCCCTTGATAGCTTCCAAAATGCGTTTGCCTTCAACGTGCTTGTACTCGCCTTTGTTGAAGTCGCTGGCCGAGCCGTAGTACTCCTTAAACAGCTTGCCATCGACTTCGACGGTCTTGCCCGGTGACTCCTCGTGGCCGGCAAACAGGGAGCCGATCATCACCATGGATGCACCAAAGCGAATGCTCTTGGCAATGTCGCCGTGGTCGCGGATGCCGCCGTCGGCAATGATGGGCTTGGTCGCCACCCGCGCACACCACTTGAGCGCGCTGAGCTGCCAGCCGCCGGTGCCAAAACCGGTCTTGAGTTTGGTGATACAGACCTTGCCCGGGCCTATGCCCACTTTGGTTGCATCGGCGCCCCAGTTTTCCAAATCGATCACCGCCTCGGGGGTGCCTACGTTGCCCGCAATGATGAAGCTGCCGGGTAACTTCTCTTTGAGGTAGGCGATCATGTTTTTCACGCTGTCGGCATGGCCGTGGGCGATGTCAATGGTGATGTACTCGGGCGTCAGGCCCTCGGCCACCAACTGGTCGACTGTGCGGTAGTCCGGCTGTTTGACGCCCAGCGAAATCGACGTATACAGGCCTTTGGATCGCATGTCTTTGGTGAACGCGATGTTGTCCAAGTCAAAGCGGTGCATCACGTAAAAGTAGCCATTGCGCGCCAACCATACGCAGATGGCTTCGTCGACCACGGTTTTCATGTTGGCGGGTACCACCGGGATACGAAAGCGGCGGCCGCCGAGTTCTACACTGGCGTCGCATTCAGAGCGGCTTTCCACGCGGCATTTGCGTGGCAGCAGCAGGATGTTGTCGTAATCAAAAATTTCCATCGCCCAAGCTCCATCAAGTTCAATCGGTACGGGGCGCTTGGAGTGGAGCCGGCAAAAAACTACCGGGCTGCACTTGCTTGGGCCCGGTGATTGATTTTACGCACTGTTCCTACAATCGCCGCATGTTCCTTTTCACCGATGCGCCCGGCGATGCACCGTCGCCCTTGCTGGCCACGCTCAACGCAGAGCAGCGCAGCGCTGTCACCCTGCCGGCCGAGCATGCGCTGATTTTGGCGGGCGCCGGTTCGGGCAAAACCCGCGTGCTGACCACCCGCATTGCCTGGTTGCTGCACCAGGGCTTGGCCACGCCGGGCGGCATCATGGCAGTGACGTTCACCAACAAGGCCGCTAAGGAGATGATGACGCGGCTCTCGGGCATGCTGCCAGTCAATGTGCGCGCGATGTGGATCGGCACGTTCCACGGGCTGTGCAACCGCTTTTTGCGCACGCACTGCAAGGCGGCCAACTTGCCTTTGACCTTCCAGATTCTGGACACGCAAGACCAGTTGTCTGCGATCAAGCGCCTGTGCAAGCAGTACGCCATCGACGACGAGCGCTTTCCACCCAAAGAGTTGCAGTGGTTCATCGCCGGCTGCAAGGAAGATGGCATGCGCCCCGCAGCGGTGCCAGTGCGCGATGCCTTGACCCAAAAAAAGGTCGAGATCTACCAGCTCTACGAAGAACAATGCCAGCGCGAGGGCGTGGTCGATTTTGGTGAGCTGATGCTGCGCTCCTACGAGCTGCTGCGCGACAACGCACCCATTCGCGAGCACTACCAGCGTCGCTTTCGGCACATCCTGATTGACGAGTTTCAGGACACCAACAAGTTGCAATACGCCTGGATCAAGATGCTGGCAGGCAAAGGCGTGGAGGGCGAAGACCACCACACCGGCGGTGCCGTGCTGGCCGTGGGCGACGACGACCAGAGCATTTACGCGTTTCGTGGCGCTCGCGTGGGCAATATGGCCGACTTTGTGCGCGAGTTCGGCGTGCAGCACCAGATCAAGCTGGAGCAAAACTACCGCAGCTACAGCAACATCCTGGATGCGGCCAACGCGCTGATTGGCCACAACAGCCGCCGCTTGGGCAAGAACCTGCGCACCGAGCAGGGGCCCGGCGAGCCCGTGCGGGTGTACGAGGCGCCCAGTGACTTCGCAGAGGCGCAGTGGATGGTGGACGAAATGAAGCAGCTCGTCCGCGACGGTGTGGAGCGCAAGGAAATTGCCGTGCTGTACCGCTCCAACGCGCAAAGCCGGGTGATCGAGACGGCGCTTTTCAATGCGGCCATTCCCTACCGTGTGTACGGTGGGCTGCGCTTTTTCGAGCGCGCTGAAATCAAGCACGCGCTGGCCTATTTGCGCCTGCTGGAGAACCCCAACGACGACACCAGCTTCATGCGTGTTGTCAATTTTCCGGCCCGCGGCATCGGCGCGCGCAGCACCGAGCAGCTGCAAGACATCGCCAAAGCCATGGGCTGCTCCTTGCACGACGCGGTCAGCGCCCTGAGTGGGCGGGCGGGGACGGCCATTGCTGGCTTTGTGGCCAAGATCGACGTGCTGCGCGAGCAAACCGTGGGCATGAACCTGCGCACCATCGTCTCGCTGGTGCTCAGCGAAAGCGGATTGCTGGAGCACTACCGCGCCGAGCGTGAAGGCGCCGACCGGGTAGAAAACCTGGAGGAGTTGGTGAACGCCGCCGAAAGCTTTGTTTCGCAAGAAGGCTTTGGCCGCGACGCGGACGGGCTCGACGCCGTGCTTTCCCAGAGCCCCGCCAGCCAGGGCTTGGGGTCTTCGGGCCTGTCGATGGGTGCGTCTCTAGGTACGTATCCGGAGGATGCGGGTGCCTCAGGTGAAACTGGCGAGACCCCCAGCCCCTTGGCCGCATTTTTGGCCCACGCCGCGCTGGAGGCCGGGGACAACATGGCGCAAGCCGGACAAGACGCCATCCAGCTGATGACGGTGCACTCGGCCAAAGGGCTAGAGTTTGACTGCGTGTTCATCACCGGCATGGAAGAGGGCTTGTTCCCGCACGAGAACGCCATGAGCGACCGCGATGGGCTGGAAGAAGAGCGGCGCCTGATGTACGTGGCCATCACCCGGGCGCGCGCGCGCCTGTACCTGTCGCACTCCCAGACCCGCATGCTGCACGGGCAAACCCGCTTCAACCTCAAGAGCCGTTTTTTTGATGAATTGCCCGATGTCTGTCTGAAGTGGCTCACACCCAAGCGCCAGACCGGAGCCTCGGCCGATGCACTGGGTGGCGCCGGGCGGGCGTGGAGCGACGCCTGGGGCTATGGCAGCGGCGCCTATGGGAGAAGTGGTGCTGGCCATGGCAGCGGGTACAGCTACGGCGGCGCAAGTGGCGCATACCACAGCGCGCGGGTGGGGCAGGGCGACAGCGCCTCCCCCAGTCAACGAAGCGCTGAAGCGCCTGTGCAACGCAAGGACGCCTCAAGCCACGGTTTGCAGGTCCGGCAAAAGGTCTTTCACGGCAAGTTTGGCGAGGGCACCGTGCTCACGCTCGAGGGCGCGGGCGATGACGCCCGGGCCCAGATCAGTTTTGCACGCCATGGCACCAAGTGGCTGGCCCTGAGCGTGGCCAGGCTCACGCCGGTGCCTTGATCCGCTGCGACGCCAGCGTCCGCCAGCGGCTTGGGCACCCATCTGCAGCCGCGATGTCTGCTGGTGACTCGAACGTGTTCAAGCCGCCACGGCGACCGGAGGCAGCGGCATGCGCTGGCAGTGGCCTGCAGTCACAGCGCCTACTGCCGCGCGGGCCAGCAGCAACCCACCCCCGCTACGGCAACTGAAACACCTGCACCGAACGCGCCAACGTCGCCGCGCTGCCGTTGAGTTCGTTGGACGATGCCGCCGACTCCTCCACCAGCGCCGCGTTTTGTTGGGTGACGGCGTCGAGCTGCGTTACGGCCTCGTTCACCTGGGCGATGCCGGTGGCCTGCTCCTTGGTGGCACTGGTGATAAGCCCGATCAGCTCGCTGACCTCACGCACGGTGACAACCACCCGGTCAATGGTTTGGGTTGCGGTTTGCATCTGCTGGGTACCTGACGCGATGTGGTTGGCCGACTCGGCGATGAGCTCGCGGATCTCCTTGGCCGCCACCGCACTGCGCTGTGCCAAAGCGCGTACCTCGGCAGCCACCACCGCGAATCCGCGACCTTGCTCACCCGCGCGTGCCGCTTCGACTGCGGCGTTGAGCGCGAGGATGTTGGTCTGGAATGCGATGCCCTCAATCACCCCAATGATTTCGCGTACCTTGTTGGAGGACATATCGATCGCCCGCATGGCCTCGCCCACTTTGTGCACGGCATCGCCACCTTCACTCACGATGCCGTTGCTCTCGGTGCTTTTCTCGGCCACTTGCGCAGCGGTGTCGGCGGTTTGGCGCACGGTGCTGGCGAGTTGCTCCATGGAGGCAGCAGTCTCTTCCAGACTGCTGGCCTGCGATTCTGTGCGGGCCGACAGGTCCAGGCCACCCGAGGCGATCTCGGCTGCCGAGCGGGTGAAGCTGCTGATTTCTTGGCGTACGTCACCCACCACCGCCTGCAAATTGACTTGGATTTGGCGCAGGCTCTTGAGCAGTGGTCCCAGCGGCGGTGGATAGTTGGTTTGCACGCTGGAACCCAAGTTGCAGCCCGCAAGCGCATCCGCGAACCCCTGCGCCTGCGTGAGGGCGCCGACCACACGCGACTGAAACCAGACCAGCACCGCACCCGCGCCAACCAGCAGGGCGGCAAGTTGGGCCAGCAGCAGTGCGGTAGTTGGCGTTGGCCCCAGCGCCAGTGGCGCCATGCCCAGCAGAATCATGCCGCCCAAGGCCAAACCCAAACGTGTGCCCAAGGCCATCCGCGCCCAGCGCCCAGCCCAACCGCGCAGCCCCCGGTAATGCACCTCGCCGCCTTGCAGATCAAAGGGACACTTCCCGCCGTCGGCGCTGGCACGCATCTGGGCATACAGCGCCTCGGCGGCGGCAACGTCTTCCCGGCTGGGCTTGATGCGTACCGACATGTAGCCGCTGGGTTTGCCGTTTTTCAACGTGGGTGTGACATTGGCCTGCACCCAGTAGTGGTCACCATTCTTGCGGCGGTTTTTCACCATGCCAGTCCACGGGTGGCCGCGCCCGATGGTGGCCCACATGTCTTTGTAGGCCTGCGGTGGCATGTCGGGGTGCCGCACCAGGTTGTGGTTTTGCCCGATGAGCTCTTCGTAGGTGAAGCCGCTGACCTCAACAAAGGCGTGGTTGCAGTGGGTGATGATGCCTTTGGTGTCGGTCATGGACACCAGCATCTTGTCGGCTGGGTAGTCGTAGTCGTGTTGCGTGACTGGCAAATTGGTGCGCATGTCGAACCCCCGTGGTTTGTTCGTCTGCCGCACCCCCTAGCTTTTGGCCTGTCACCGGGTGCGGGTCCCGGGCAAAACTGCCAACTGAAGAACATTCTAGGCCTCGCAGTGACAAAAAAATGCACGAAAAGAGGCAAAAAAGGCCACGTCAAAGCGGGGCAGAAAAGAGAGACCACGCCGAGGCGTGACGGAAAAGAAAAGACCACGCCGAGGCGTGGTCTTCATGCCTTTGGTGGAAGTGGCGTTTAGGTGCCGATGACGCCGCCGTCCTTCTTGCGAATCACCACGGTGGCCGAACGGGGGCGTCCGCCCGGCTTTTTGTCAGGCCAGTTGGAGATTGCGCCAGGCGCCTTGGGATCGCTGCGCTCGCTGGGGCTCTCGCCGGGGTGCTGCACGTTGATGAACATGGTCTTGCCGTCGGGTGTTGCTGTGGCACCGGTGATCTCGCAACCGGACGGGCCGGTTAGGAAGCGGCGAATTTCGCCGGTGCGTGGATCGGCTGCCAGCATCATGTTGTTGCCCATGTTTTTGAGGTCGCCCTTGCCCATGGCCGAGGTGGACATATCGGTTTGGATCCACAGCACGCCGCGGGCGTCGGTCCACAGGCCGTCCGGGCAGGCAAACATGTCGCCCTTGATGTTGCCTTTGGCGTCGGCGCGCTCCAACGAGGGGTCACCGGCCAGCACAAAGTGGTTCCACACGAAGGTGGTGCCGTTGAAGTCGCCGTCTTCCTTCCAGCGGATGATGTTGCCCATGGTGTTGTTGACGCGGGGGTTGGCCGCATCGGTCGCGGGCTGCTTGTCTCCACCGCGGTTGCTGTTGTTGGTTAGCGTGGTGTAGACCCAGCCTTGCTTGTCCACGTCGATCCATTCGGGGCGGTCCATTTTGGTGGCGCCCAGCAGGTCGCTGGCTTGGCGTGACTTCACAACCACCTCGCCCTGATCGGCGAAGCCGTTGGCCGCAGTCAGCGGGCCTTGTCCGTGCGTCAGTGCGATCCATTGGCCTTTGCCGTCCGGATTGAACTTGGCCACATACAGGGTGCCATGGTCGAGCAGCGTGGCATTGGCGGTGGCACCACCGGGCTTCATGGTGTCGCGGCTGACGAACTTGTAGATGTACTCAAAGCGTGCGTCTTCGCCCATGTAGACCACAGCGCGACCGTCTTTGGTCATTGCCACCGTGGCACCCTCGTGGGCAGCGCGGCCCAGGGCTGTGCGTTTGACCGGGGTGGAGCTGGGGTTGGCGGGGTCAATTTCAACGATCCAGCCAAAGCGGTTGGGTTCATTGGGGTTTTTCACCGCGTCAAAGCGTGCGTCGTGCTCGTGCCAGCGGTAGCCGCCGCCGCCGCCCTTGCGCAGACCCCAGCGCTTTTCGTGGTCGCTTGGGTTGTCTCCACCGCTGAAGTAGTTGATGAAGTTCTCTTCGGCCGTCAGGTAGGTGCCCCAAGGGGTGATGCCGCTTCCGCAGTTGTTGATCGTGCCCAGCACACGGCGCCCCGACCTGTCGGCAGCGGTTTGCATCATGGCGTGGCCTGCAGCCGGACCGCTAACTTGGCATGGTGTGTTGGCGGTGATCCGGCGGGCCCAAGGAGAGGGTGTGACCACCTCCCACTTGCCGCCCTTGTCTTCAATTTCTAGGACCGACACGCCATGTGCTGCCTGGGCTTTGCGCACTTTCTCGGGCGTCCAGGTGGCCATGCCGTCGGTGAACAGCAAACCTTCGTCGGTGTATTCGTGGTTGATCACCAGCAGGCCGCTTTTGGAGCCTTCTTGCGAGAAGAAGTGCATGCCGTCATGGTGCATGCCGATCTGGGTTTCCTGTTGTGCAGCTGTGTTGCTGCCATCGTCTTTGAAGGCGTGGTTCTCGCCCGACAGACCCGCCGGATCACCCCAGGGCGCTAGTACCTGCGCGGTGTAGCCTTCGGGCACAACGATCAGGTCGGCAGTCGACACTGGAACGCTCTTGAAGCCCAGCAAGGGACCACCGGACATGCCGTTGGAGGCACATGCCGTGAGTGCCGCGGCGCCGCCGACGGCGCTCAATGGCGCCAGCAACCCGCTGGTGAGGGCACCCAAGCCACCGCGCAGCACCGTGCGGCGTGAAGGTCCGGATACGTCATGAATGCTGGGGTTGGAGGAACGGTTGCTGTCCTCCATCGTGGAAAAGTCTTTTGCCATGGTTGCCTCTGCGGTACGGTTGTTTGCGTTCAACGGTTGTTCAACGCCGATCCGGTTTTTACCGCCGCGGTGTGTCAAAAATATGACATCCGCATGGCAGGCTGACTACTAATAGCCGCCGTAGCTGCCGTCGCCTTTGCGCCCGCTGATTTGCCAGGCGGTACGCTGGCCAATGAGTTTGGCCAGGAACTCCAGTTCTTCGTCCGTGTGGTTCACAGCCGGCGCGCTGCGCAGCGCCGCGCCACCGTTGGCTTGTGGGATGACCCAGAAAGCCTCGTGGTACTCCGCTTGGCTGAGCTTGGTGATGGCGCCCGCCGACAGGTCGACCGTGCCGTAGCAGGTGCAGAAGTACTCGCGCCCGTCCCGCCGGGGCAATGCTTCCGTGTACACCCCCGTGCCACGGATACCTGCGGTTACGGTGGGAGTCACCACCTTGCGTTCGCCTCCCCGGCCCCACACGCTGGCGACTGCACCGGTGACCAGTCGCAACACGCCCACTGCGTCGGGTGTGTCGCCACGCTCGGCAGCCATCTTGGTGTTTTGCCGGACCAAAAACGCAGAGTTCCCCAGCACCACCACCATGCTGCTTTTGGGACCGGTGGAGACGGTGTCGCCTACTTGAACCGATTGGCCAGGCACCAGCGCAGCGCCGTTGACGAGGGCGTCGCCCTCCATCCGAACGATGTTGCTGCGGCCCTGTGCCAGCGCGGCGCCGTATCCGCCCAACGCGGTCCAGGCAGCCGCGGCTTGCAAAAACTGGCGGCGCTTGAACCAGCCCAGCTCGTCTTCAGTGCGGCCCAGTAGCGTGTGGTGGTGCATTTTTCTCCCCCTCTTCGGTCTCGAAACACCCCAGGTAGCTGAAGTAGATCGAGGTAAAAAACATGGCGGCCATCAGCATGGCGGTGGGCAGCATCAGCGCTGAGGCCAGTTCTGGGTTGCCAGCGATGGCGGAAACCAGTGCGATCACGATGCCGACACCTAGGAAAACCGCCAGCCACACCAAACCATAGACCAAGAACGCGCCCAGGTTACGCCCACAGGCGATTAGGCTGAAAAACAGGCTCTTGAGCGGGCTAACGCCGTGCCAGTGCACCAGCGCAGGCGCATGCCAGAACATCAGGGACAGTGGCAGGTACAGCACCATTGCGAGTACCAGTGCCGCGTCCAAGTCGGTGTTTTGCGAGCCTTCGCTGGAAAGTCCTTCGCCCAGCAGGTAGAGACGGGCGAACTTGCCATCGTCTACCAAGGCGCACAGACCCAGCACCAGCAGGAAACCCAGGGCATACAGCAGACCCAAAATCAGCATAGCGCGCAGCTTTTCTGGCCCGGCCCGAAACCCGGTCAGGATGACCGAGGGCATCGGAAACTTGCCTCCGTGGGCTTGCGCGGTTGCCGCCATCAGGCCCAGGGTGGCCCCAGGTAGCAGGACCAGCGCCAGCACGCTGCCCAACAGGGGGATGAGGCTGAGCACCGATACGGTGGCCATAAAGATAAAGAACAGACCCGCCAGGGCCAAGGGCTGGCGGAAAAAGGTTTTCATTCCGGTGGTGGCCCATGCCAGGCCGGTGCGGGCGGGAACGATGCGAAGTTTCATGCGGTGGCGCGCTCGGTGTGGTCTGTGGTCGACAGCACGGCCAAGGACAGCGGGTGTGCCACGCGTTGGCGCAGCACCCGCTCGAAGTGGCTCGGGTCGTGCGCCTGCAAGATGCTGGCTTCGCGCGGCAGGTGCAAGTCCCACAGCCGCGACAACCAAAAGCGCAATGCGGCAGCACGCACCAGTGCGGGCAGCAGCTGGCGCTCAGCGGGCTGGAGTGGCCGCACCGACTGGTAGGCACAGAGCAACGCGTCGCAGCGCAACAGGTCTGCGGCACCGGTGGTTAAGTGGGTGCACCAGTCGTTGAGGCACACCGCAATGTCGTACAGCCAGGTGTCTACGCCGGCAAAGTAGAAATCGAAGAAGCCGGTGAGCCGGGGGCAGCTGCCGTCAGCGGGCTGGGTGTCAAACATGGCGTTGTCGCGGAACAGGTCGCCGTGGATGGGGCCGCGCGGCAAGGCGCGGTATGCCGGTTGAGCTGCGACGTGGTTTTGGTAGGCAAGTTCGCTGCGCATCAGGTCCGCTTGCGGCGCCTCCAAGAAGCCCAGCACGGCTGGCGCGGTTTCGTTCCACCAGGACAGGCCGCGCAGGTTGGGTTGGTGCATTGAAAAGTCTCTGCCTGCCAAGTGCATGCGCGCCAGCATCGCGCCGACCTGGCTGCAATGGGCGGCTGTGGGCGAAAGCTCGCTGCGGCCAGCCAGAAGGTTGACCACCGCAGCGGGTTTGCCACACAGCTGGTGCACCACATCGCCATCGGCATTGGCCGCCGGATCGGGTACTGGAATACCGTGCACCGCCAAGTGCTTCATCAAGCGCAGGTAGAACGGCAATTGGTCGGTGCGCAAGCGCTCGAACAGGGTCAAGACATAGGGGGCTTGGTCGGTGGTGGCGAAGTAGTTGGTGTTTTCAATGCCACCGGAACAGCCCTGCAGTGTGTGCAGGGTTCCAAGGTTGAGCGACAGCAAAAATGCTTTGGCTTCGTCAAACGGGACTTCTGTGTAAACCGCCATCCACGAATTGTAGGGCCGCCAATCTGCCCACCGCGTGCAGGCAAAATGGCCCGCATGCACGAACCCCCCAAAACCCTGTTGCTGATAGACGGATCAAGTTACCTTTACCGCGCGTTCTTTGCCGGTGGCGACACCATGAGCGTGACCCTGCCCGACGGCACGGTCCAAAAGACCGGGGCCATTCGCATCCTCATCAACATGCTCAGCAGCTTGCGCAAAGAGGTGAGTGCCGAGTTTGTTGCGTGTGTGTTTGACGCCAAGGGCCCGACCTTTCGTGACGCGATCTACCCCGCGTACAAGGCCCAACGCGCGCCCATGCCCGACGATTTGCGCTCCCAGATTGGCCCTATCCACGAGGTAGTGCGGTTGCTTGGGTGGCCGGTGCTCGATGTCCCCGGTGTCGAGGCCGATGACGTGATTGGCACACTGGCAGTGGCTGGCGCCGCCCAGGGCATGGACGTGGTGGTGAGCAGCGGCGACAAAGACTTGGCGCAGTTGGTCAACGAGCGCATCACCATCATCGACACCATGAACGGCAAGCGCCGTGACCAAGCCGGGGTGGAGGCAGAGTTTGGTGTTCCGGCCCACCGGATGATCGACTACCAAACCTTGGTGGGCGACGCGGTGGACAACGTGCCCGGCGTGCACAAGGTTGGACCCAAGACTGCCGCCAAGTGGCTGCAGGAGTACGGGTCCTTGGAGAATTTACTGGCGCACCAAGACGACATCAAGGGCGCCGCTGGCGAGAACCTGCGCAAGGCGCTGGACTGGCTGCCCACCGCACGCACGCTGCTGACCATCAAAACCGACTGCGACTTGCAGCAGCACGTACCCGGTCTACCCCAGATGGACGCACTGCGCGTTAGCGAACCATCGGTGGACGCACTGCGCAGCTTTTACGAAAAGTATGGTTTCAAGGGCTTGGCCAAGTCATTGGACAACCCGGCTGCGCCTACTGCCTACACCAGCAAGGCGGCCACCCAGCCGCGTGCCGACGCCCAGCACCCCGGCTTGTTCGATGCGCCGGTGGCTCCTGTTCCGGCGCGGCCACGCCAGGGCAACACCCGCTACACCACGGTGCTCAGCTGGGAGGTGCTCGCGCAGTGGCTGGAGAAGGTGCAGGCCGCTGAGTTGACTGCGCTGGACACCGAGACCACTTCCCTTGACGAGATGCGCGCCGAGATGGTGGGCATCAGCATCAGCGTCCAGGCCGGTGAGGCCGCCTACATTCCGCTGGCCCACGACTACCCCGGCGCGCCCGAGCAGTTGCCGCGCGACGCCGTGCTGGCGCGCCTGAAGCCTTGGTTGGAGAACCCGCAGGCGCACAAGCTGGGACAGCATGTCAAGTACGACCGCCATGTGTTTGCCAACCACGGCATTGAGGTGCAGGGCTACACCCACGACACCATGCTGCAAAGCTACGTGCTGGAAGTGCACAAGCCCCACGGCCTGACCAGCCTGGCCGAGCGGCACCTTGGCCGCAGCGGAACCACCTTCGAGGACCTGTGCGGCAAGGGCGTGCACCAGCTCACCATGAACCAGGTCGAAATCGACAAGGCCTCGGACTACGCCTGCGAGGATGCGGAACAAACCTTGGAGGTACACCAGGTGTTGTGGCCCCAGTTGCAGCAAGATGCCGGACTGCTTTATGTATACGGTTTAGAGATTGCTAGCAGCGAGGCGCTGTACCGCATGGAGCGCAACGGGGTGCTGATCGATGGCCCCACGTTGGCATCCCAAAGCCTGACCTTGGGCGAGCGCATCGTGCAAATTGAGACCGAGGCGCACCAACTTGCGGGGCAGGCTTTCAACCTCAGCAGCCCCAAGCAGATTGGTGAAATTTTCTTTACCAAGCTGGGCCTGCCAGTGGTCAAAAAAACCGCCACGGGCGCCCCGAGCACCGACGAAGAGGTGCTGGAAAAGCTGGCCGAGGACTTTCCGCTGCCCGCCAAGATTTTGGAGCACCGGGGGCTGGCCAAACTCAAGGGCACCTACACCGACAAGCTCGCGCAATTGGCACTACCACGCACCGGCCGGGTGCATACCCACTATGCGCAGGCGGTTGCAGTGACCGGCCGCTTGTCCAGCACCGATCCGAACTTGCAGAACATCCCCATCCGCACCCCGGAGGGCCGCCGGGTGCGCGAAGCGTTTGTGGCTCCCGCTGGCTGCATGATTGCCAGCGCCGACTACAGCCAAATTGAGTTGCGCATCATGGCGCACATCAGCGGCGACGCGGCCTTGCTGCGGGCATTCACCGAGGGCCTGGATGTGCACCGCGCCACGGCAGCCGAGGTGTTCGGCGTGGGCCTAGAGCAGGTCAGCAACGAGCAGCGCCGCTACGCCAAGGTGATCAACTTCGGCCTGATTTATGGCATGAGTGCTTTTGGCTTGGCGCGCAACCTGGGCATTGACAACACGGCGGCGAAAAACTACATCACCCGCTACTTTGAGCGCTACCCTGGCGTGAAGGACTACATGGACCGCACGCGCCAAGAGGCCAAGGAGCGCGGCTATGTGCAAACTGTGTTTGGGCGGCGCCTGTACCTGCCCGAGATCAACTCACCCAATGGCCCGCGCAAGGCCGGCGCCGAACGTGCGGCCATCAATGCGCCGATGCAGGGAACCGCGGCCGACCTGATCAAACTCAGCATGGTCAAGGTGCAGCAAGTGCTCGATGCAGAACAGCGCGCAACCAAAATGATCATGCAAGTGCACGATGAGCTGGTGTTCGAGGTTCCGGCAAACGAAGTCGATTGGCTGCGCGCCGAGGTACCCCGTTTGATGGCGGGTGTGGCCGACTTGAAGGTGCCCTTGCTTGCAGAAGTCGGTGTAGGCCCCAACTGGGACGCTGCGCATTAAGCGCATGCCAAGTGCCACCCTATAAACTCATTGCTTTCTATGTCACTTGACCGCTTTTGCGCCATTGCCCGTTGTGGCGGGCATCCCGATCCATGGCCGGCGCAGGGTGCGCGCTGCGGTCTGTGCCTGCCGGTCATGGCCCCCTCCATCCAAGGCTTGGCATGACTTTGCTTGCGATTGTTCTGGGCACCTTGACTGCGGGCATCGGTAGCGTGTGGTTGGCAGCGCTGCTGAGTTTTGGCGTGCTGGCGCGCTTTACCCAGCACATGCTGAGCTTGGCAGCGGGGGCATTGCTGGCAACCGCATTTATGCACCTCTTGCCGGAGGCCTTTGAGAGCCAGTCCAGCGCCCACGATCTGTTTTTGACATTGCTGGTTGGCTTGGTGTTTTTCTTTTTGCTAGACAAGGCCGAGCTGTGGCACCACGGCCACGAGCACAGCCATGGCGTGCACCACCACCACGGGCATGCAACTCAACGCGCCAACGCGCATGCGGCTGGCGCTTCAACACCGGGCGGCAGTTGGGCGGTGCTGGCGGGCGACAGCGTGCATTGTTTTGGCGACGGAATATTGATTGCCTCCGCCTTTATGGCCGACATGCG
>JBIIZY010000160.1:0-6671 GCA_044346035.1 Rhodoferax sp.
CTGATTTTTGCCGACACCGGCGAGGTGCAGCGTGCGTTTGACGCGGGCGAGGTCGAACTCAACTCGCGCATCAACGTGCGCCTGACTGAGTACACCAAGGACAAGGAATCTGGCGAGTTCATCGCCTCGACCACGCTGTGGGAAACCACCGCAGGCCGGGCGCTGCTATCCGAAATCCTGCCCAAGGGGCTGCCGTTTGCCAACATCAACAAGGCCCTGAAGAAGAAGGAAATCTCCAAGCTCATCAACGTCTCGTTCCGCAAGTGCGGTCTCAAAGAGACGGTGGTGTTTGCCGACAAGCTCTTGCAAGCGGGCTTCCGCCTGGCGACCAAGGCCGGTATTTCCATCTGCATCGACGACATGCTGGTGCCGCAAGAAAAGCACGAAATCATCCGCCGCGCCCAAAAGGACGTCAAAGAGATCGAGCAGCAGTATGTGTCCGGTTTGGTGACCGCGGGCGAGCGCTACAACAAGGTGGTGGACATCTGGGGCAAGTCGGGCGATGAAGTGTCCAAGGTGATGATGGCCAAGCTCTCCAAGGAGGTCGTGACCGACCGCCACGGCAAGCAAGTCCAGCAAGAGTCCTTCAACTCCATCTACATGATGGCCGACTCCGGTGCCCGTGGCTCTGCTGCGCAGATTCGCCAGGTTGCCGGTATGCGTGGATTGATGGCCAAGCCGGACGGCTCCATCATCGAGACACCCATTACCGCCAACTTCCGCGAAGGCCTCAACGTGCTGGAGTACTTCATCTCCACCCACGGTGCCCGCAAGGGTTTGGCCGACACCGCGCTCAAGACAGCCAACTCGGGCTACCTCACGCGCCGCTTGGTGGACGTGACGCAAGACCTGGTGGTCACCGAGCACGACTGCGAAACCCACAACGGCTACTTGATGCGCGCCATTGTCGAGGGTGGCGAAACTATCGAATCGCTGCGCGACCGCATTCTGGGTCGCTGCGCTGCCGACGATGTGCTGCACCCCGAAACCCGCGCCGTTCTGGCCCGCGCTGGCGAAATGCTCGACGAAGACAAGATCGAGGAGCTCGAAGCTGCTGGCGTGGACGAAGTGAAGGTCCGTACCGCGCTGACCTGCGAAACCCGCTTTGGTATTTGCGCCAAGTGCTATGGCCGCGACCTGGGCCGTGGTGGCCTGATCAACGGCGGTGAGGCCGTGGGTGTGATTGCGGCCCAGTCGATTGGCGAGCCCGGCACGCAGCTGACCATGCGCACCTTCCACATTGGTGGTGCCGCCTCGCGCGCCGCCATCGCCTCCAGCGTGGAAGCCAAGTCCAACGGCGTGATCGGCTTCAACGCCACCATGCGCTATGTGACCAACAGCAAGGGCGAACTGGTGGTGATCGCCCGTTCGGGCGAAGTCGTGATCCACGACGAGCACGGCCGCGAGCGCGAGCGCCACAAAGTGCCTTATGGCGCGACCCTGACGGTCAAGACCGACCAGAGCGTCAAGGCCGGAGCGATCCTGGCGACCTGGGACCCGCTGACCCGCCCCATCATCACCGAGTTCGCCGGACGCGCGCGCTTCGAAAATGTGGAAGAGGGCCTGACGGTGGCCAAGCAGGTGGACGAAGTCACCGGCCTGTCCACCCTGGTGGTGATCGATCCCAAGCGCCGCGGTGCGGCCAAGGTGGTGCGCCCGCAAGTCAAGTTGATCGACGCAGCCGGCAACGAAGTCAAGATTCCGGGCACCGACCACTCGGTAACCATCGGCTTCCCGGTGGGTGCGCTGGTGCAGGTGCGCGACGGTATGGACGTGGGCCCTGGCGAAGTGCTGGCCCGTATCCCGATCGAAGGCCAGAAAACCCGCGACATCACCGGCGGTCTGCCGCGTGTGGCCGAGTTGTTCGAAGCCCGTTCGCCCAAAGACAAGGGCGTGCTGGCGGAAACCACCGGCACCATTTCCTTCGGCAAGGAAACCAAAGGCAAGGTGCGTTTGCAGATCACCGACCCCGAAGGCAAGGTCTGGGAAGAGCTGGTCCCGAAGGAAAAGAACATCTTGGTGCACGAAGGCCAGGTGGTCAACAAGGGCGAAACCGTGGTCGATGGCCCGGCCGATCCGCAAGACATCTTGCGCCTCTTGGGCTCCGAAGAGCTGGCCCGCTACATCGTCGATGAAGTGCAGGACGTCTACCGCTTGCAGGGTGTGAAGATCAACGACAAGCACATTGAAGTGATTGTTCGCCAGATGCTGCGCCGTGTGGTGGTCGAGTCGGCCGGTGAGTCGGGCTACATCAATGGCGAGCAGGTGGAGCGCTCCGAGATGCTCAACACCAACGACCGCTTGCGTGGCGAGGGCAAGATCCCTGCGACCTTCACCAACCTGTTGCTTGGTATTACCAAAGCGTCTTTGTCCACCGACAGCTTCATCAGCGCGGCGTCCTTCCAGGAAACCACGCGCGTGCTCACCGAAGCTGCCATCATGGGCAAGCGCGACGAGCTGCGCGGCTTGAAGGAAAACGTCATCGTCGGCCGCCTGATCCCCGCAGGCACCGGCTTGGCGTACCACGAAGCCCGTGCGGTGCGCGAGAAGATGGACGACGCCGAACGCCGTGCCATTGCCGACGCCGAAGCCGCCGAGCTTGCCGAGGCGATGTCGCAAGGCGCTGGCGCCGAGGACGCAGCCAGCGACTAGAGCGCGTAGCAAGCGGCCGTACCGTTGCAAAGCGCAAGGGCTGACACGATGGGGCACCACGTGCCACTGTGGCGTCAGCTACAGGCGCTCACCGAGGTGTTGTCGCAGGTGGGCGCCGGGGCGTCCGGTACCGCGTCCTTGGAGGCGGTGCCAGACGAGCTGCGCCCTGGGGTGCAGGCCCTGTCGTTTCACGTCTGGCGCAATTTGGGCCGCGCCCGGGCCTTGCGCGCGCTGCTGGCACCACGTCCCCCGGCGCCCCGGGTGGATGCGCTGTTGTGCGCTGCGTTGGCGCTCGTTTGGTCGCCAGACGCTGCGCCCTACGACGGGTTCACCTTGGTCAACCAGGCCGTCGAAGCGGCCAAGCGCAGCCCCGGCATGGCACGCCAAGCCGCTTTCATCAATGCCTGTTTGCGGCGTTTTCTGCGTTCCCCCGCACAGTGGGTTGCGCAAACCGAATCCGATCCAGTCGCTGTGTGGAACCACCCCCTGTGGTGGATCCGGCGGCTGCAAGCGGACCACCCGCAGCACTGGCAAGACATCTTGCAATCGGCCAACCGGCCGCCCCCCATGGTCTTGCGCGTCAACGCCCGACAGGGTTCGCGCGATGCCTACCTGGCCACCCTGGCCGACGCGGGCTTGCATGCGCAAGCCGTGGGCGCATGCGGCATTGCATTGGCGCGCGCCGTGCCAGTGACCGAGTTACCCGGCTTTGCGACCGGGCGCGTATCGGTACAGGACACCGCAGCACAGCTGGCCGCACCCTTGCTGCTCCAGAATGGCGCATTGCCACCTGGCGCGCGCGTGCTCGACGCCTGCGCGGCGCCCGGTGGCAAAACCGGGCACCTGCTGGAGCTCAGCGACGCAGCAGTGGTGGCGGTGGAGTCCGACGACCGGCGCGCCCAGCGCATTGCGCAAACCTTGCAGCGATTGGGCCTGCACGCCACGGTGCACACCGCCGATGCCACCGCCACGGCAGGGTGGTGGGACGGTGTGCCCTTCGATGCCATCTTGCTTGATGCGCCGTGCACCGCTTCGGGCATCGTGCGCCGCCACCCCGATATACGCTGGCTGCGCCGCGAAGCCGATGTTGCCCAGTTGGCTGCGGTCCAAGCCACACTGCTGCGCGCACTGTGGCCGCTGCTTAAACCCGGGGGCCGCTTGCTGTACTGCACCTGCTCGGTGTTCCGACAGGAGGGCCAGACGCAGGTGCAAACGTTTCTCGCACACAACACTGACGCGGTCTTGTTGCCGTCGCCTGGCCATTTAATGCCGCAAAAAGGCACCGGATCGGTGCCGCTCCCGGACAATCCGGGCACTGACCATGACGGATTTTTCTACGCCCTTCTGCAAAAAAGCGCTGCTTGAGTGGGTCTGGCGTGGGTGGTTGGCGCTGCTGTGCTTGGTATTTGCGGCGGCCGCGCAGGCGCAAGGGCAAGCCGAAACCGTGCAACTGCGGGTGGAGCGGGTGGACGAGCAAATCGCACTGTCAGCGCAACTCCAGTTTGAGCTGGCACCGGCGGTGGAAGACGCCTTGCTCAAGGGCATTCCGATGGTGTTTGTCATGACGGCGGACGTCATGCGGGAACGCTGGTACTGGTACGACAAGCGGGTCGCCAGTGCGGCGCGCAGTTTCCGGTTGGCCTACCAGCCCTTGACGCGACGTTGGCGGCTCAACGTGACGGCAGGTGCCGGTACCACGGCACCGGTTGGCTTGGCGCTCAACCAAAGTTTTGACAGCCTGCCCCTGGCACTGGCCGCCATACGGCGTGTGGCCAACTGGGCCATTGCCGATGCCAGCGACGTGGAGGTGTCCCAAAAGCACCGTGTTGAATTCCGCTTCCGGTTGGACCTGGCCCAACTGCCCCGGCCGTTTCAGATCGGCATGCTCGGCGACAGCGATTGGGACATTGCGGTTGCAGCCCAAGCGCCGCTTGTGACTGACGCCAGCAAATGAACCGCCCCGCCGCAAGCCCCGGTGGCCTGCACACCTCGCGCGCCATGCGCCGCACCACGGCGGTGGTGGCCCTGACCATGGTGCTCATCGGTCTGGTGCTGCTGTACATGCTGATGCAAGCCACCAACAACCGCGAGCTGTACGAGCGCAACTACGCGGTGCTGTTCTACGTGAACATGGCGGTGGCAACGCTCTTGGTGTTGGCCATCGTTTGGGTGGCATACCGCCTGGTGGCGCGGCTGCGCCAGGGCAAGTTTGGCAGCCGGCTGCTGGTCAAGCTGGCCGCTATCTTTGCGCTGGTGGGCATTGTTCCGGGGGTGCTGATTTACGTGGTGTCGTACCAGTTTGTGTCGCGCTCCATCGAGTCCTGGTTTGACGTGAAAGTTGAAGGCGCACTCGATGCAGGCTTGAGTCTGGGCCGCGTCACCTTGGAAACCCTCACCAACGACCTCAATGCCAAGGCCCGCGCGGCCGGTGCCCAGTGGCCGGAGGCTTCGCAAAGCGCTGGCGACGCGGCGCTGGAGCGTGTGGCCGAGCAGCTGGGTGCCTCCAGCGCCGCGCTGTGGACTGGCTCGGGCCAACTGCTGGCCAGTACCGGCCAGACCCGTATCCAGCTGATCCCCGACAAACCCAGCCCGGCCCAGTTTCGCGCTGCCCGCGCAGACCGTTCCTACGCCTGGGTGGAGGGATTTGATGAAGCCACCCCACCGGTGGGCGCAGCCGCACGAATTCGGGTGCTGGTGGTCTTGGCCTCCGAGTCGCTCAATCTCACACCGGACACCCGTTACCTGCTGGTCACCCGCACCCTTCCGACCAACCTGGTGGCCAACGCGCTGGCAGTCGAGTCGGCCAACCGCGAGTACCAAGAGCGTGCGCTGGCGCGCGAGGGACTCAAGCGCATGTACATCGGCACGCTAACCCTGAGCCTGTTTCTTGCCGTGTTTGGCGCCATCCTGCTGGCGGTGGTGCTGGGCAACCAAATTGTGCGCCCCTTGCTGGTGCTCGCTGAGGGCGTTAACCAGGTCGCAGCCGGTGACCTTAGGCCCAAGCTGGCAATGCAGGGACGCGACGAACTCGGTGGCCTGACGCGCGCCTTTGCCACCATGACCGCCCAACTCTCTGGCGCGCGCCAAGAGGTCGAACGCAGCATGGCCCAAGTTGACGCGGCGCGGGCGCATTTGCAAACTATCTTGGACAACCTCACTGCAGGTGTAATGGTGCTGACGGTCGATGGCGCAGTGCGCTCCTTCAACCCCAGTGCCGAGCGTATTCTGCAAGTGCCATTGGCCCGTTACCTGGGCGAAGCCATCGACGCGGTCCCCGGCCTGGGGGATTTTGGCGATGGAGTGCGGCGCCAGTTTTCCGAGTTCGCCCAGCGCGCGCACGGACAAGGCACCGACCACTGGCAGCAGTCGTTTGAGCTGGGCGCCAGCCAGGCTCCGATGCACAGTCCGTTCGACCGCGCGCTGACCCTGGTGGCGCGCGGTGCCGAGTTGCCCGACAGCGAACTCCTGCTGGTGTTCGACGACATCTCCGAAATCGTGTCCGCCCAGCGGGCCCAGGCGTGGGGCGAAGTGGCCCGGCGCTTGGCACACGAAATCAAGAACCCGCTCACCCCGATTCAGCTTTCTGCCGAGCGCCTGGAGCTCAAGCTCGCCGGCAAACTCGCACCCGCCGAGCAGGCGGTGCTTAACAAGTCGGTCAAAACCATCGTGGACCAGGTCGATGCCATGAAGCGGCTGGTCAACGAGTTTCGCGACTATGCGCGCCTGCCGGCTGCCGAGCTCAAGCCCGTGGACCTCAACGCCCTGATCCATGATGTGCTGCATCTCTACGAGGCCCAGCCCACCAGCGCAGCCATCACCCTAGAGCTCGACGCGCAATGCCCCGAGGTTCTGGGCGATGCGCAGCAGCTGCGCCAAGTCATTCACAACCTGTTGCAAAACGCCCAAGACGCCAGCGACTCTGCCGCCGAGGCCGGACGCCCGCGCGGCGCAGTGGCGGTGCGCACCCAATGGCAAGCGGCTTCCCGACGTGTGCGCCTGAGTGTCGTGGACCACGGCAC
>JBIIZY010000161.1:0-6637 GCA_044346035.1 Rhodoferax sp.
AGCACGAGGGCAGCAGCGCCGCCGAGCGCCGCAAGAAAGGCGATCAGTATGGCGATGCGCTTGTGGCGTGTTTTCATACAGCATCCTCTGCGTGTTTGTCGGAACCGTCCTGCATTGCACGCCGATGGCGGCGCGTTGCAAGCCAAGGTTCAATCAGCATGCAGGCGACCACCATCGCGTAGGAACCCCACACATACAGGCCATAGCCGCCCATGGCAAAAAACTCGCCGGCACTGTTCCAGTTCATGATTTCCTCTTTAACGCGCGAACCCATTCTGTGTCTCGCTCGCGCTCCAAAACCAATGCACAAGTGCGCGTAAACACCACGGCAAAGGCGTATATCCAGAACGCGAACGTCATGAAAAGCAAGGACGTGAGCATGGTGTCGGCCATCTTGGGCGCCGCGGTCATGCTGATCGTTGCGCCTTGGTGCAAGGTGTTCCACCAGCGCACAGAAAAATAAATGATGGGCACGTTGACGGCACCCACGATGGCCAACAAAGCCCCGGCCTGGTCGGCACGCCGGGTGTCGTCAATCGACTCCAGCAAAGCCATGTAACCCAAGTAGAGAAACAACAAGATCAGCTCTGAGGTCAAACGCGCATCCCAGACCCACCATGTTCCCCAAGTCGGCTTGCCCCAAAACGCACCCGTCCACAGCGCCAAAAAGGTAAACGCTGCACCTGTAGGGGCCAAAGCACGCGCCACCATGAAGGCCAGCCGGGCATTGAAGGCCCAACCAATGGCCGCCCAAAATGCCATCGCCAGGTACAGCAGCATCGACATCCAAGCCGCAGGCACATGCACAAAGATAATGCGGTACGCCTCGCCTTGGGTTGCGTCAGTAGGCGCCACAAAAAAGCCGATGTACAAGCCCACCACCGACAACCCAGCAGCGACCGCGTACAGCCAGGGCGTTAGCCGACTGGCCAATGCGTAAAAGCGAGAGGGTGCGGCGTAAGTAAAGAGATTTGGCACGGTTCTAAATGGAAATACGCAAAGCGGCCGCGGTGGCAACCGGCGCGCCTGCAAGTGTAAGCAGTAGCAAGGCACCGAGCAGATAGAAGTGGCCCGCGCTCGAAATCCCCGAGTCCACTGCGACCACCGCTCCAGCGCCAAAAATCAAAACCGGAATGCACAGCGGCAAAACCAGCAGCAGAATCAACACCGCACCGTTGCGCAAACCCAAGGTCAGCGCAGCGCCCACGCCTCCGATCAAACTCAGCAGCGGCGTGCCCAACAAAAGCCCCAAGGTAAGTGCGGCAATGGAGTCGGCGCGCATGTCAAAGAGCAAGCCCAGCAGTGGCGCGACCAAAATCAAGGGCACGCCGGTCATCAACCAATGCGCCAACGCTTTGGCCAGCACCAAGACCACCATCGACTGGCCAGAAACCAGCATTTGCTCCAGGGAACCGTCGGCGTAGTCTGAGCCGTACAGCGATCCGAGGGAGAGCATGGCCGACAGCAGCGCACAGACCCAGACGATGCCCGGGGCGATCTGGCGCAGCACCTCAGACTCCGGGCCCACGCCGAGCGGGAACAAACTGCACGCCACCAAAAAAAACACCACGGGGAGCAATGCTTCCACCGGGCGGCGCCGGGCCAAGCGCAGGTCGCGACGCGTTACCGCGGTAAAGCCGCTGCTCATGTGCGCACCGCCGGATTGAGAGTGATGACCTGCGCCTCCACGCCGGGCAGCAGCAAAGGAATGTGGCTGGTCATCAGCACCGCGCCGCCGCGCGCAAGTTGTTGCTGCAACAGTCCATGCACCGTGGCAATGCCGGCATCGTCGAGTGCGTCAAGCGGCTCGTCGAGCACCCATAGCAAGGGCGCTTCCTCCAGGGCCAAACGCGCCAAAGCCACCCGTTTGCGCTGGCCCTGGGATAGCGCACGCACCGGAATATGGCGGCGGTGGCGCATCCCAAAACAGGACAGGGCGCGTTCGGCCGCGACCAACGAACTATCGCGCCCATGCAGGCTGAGCAAAAACTGCAGGGCCTCAAGGGCGGTGAGATCGTCTTTGAGCCCGTTGTTGTGGCCCAAGTACACCAGCTTGGGCGCTTGCGAAACATCGTCGTCGTCGTTGGTATCCAGCGCTGGGCTGGGCCACAGCAATTGGCCAGCGTAAGGTTGGGCCAGACCGGCGATGGTTCGCAACAAACTGGTTTTGCCGCTGCCGTTGGCACCCCGCAGCCAGACCAGCTGACCGCTACCAATCTCGAAGTTCAAGCCAGTAAACAGCGACTCCGCACCACGCCGCACCGCGATGTCGCAGGCTTGCAGCAAGGGGGTGGACGCGGTCGACGAAATCAAAGTTGTGCTTTGCGGTGTGGGGGGCCACCAAGCGCATGGCGGCGAACACCTTGTGGGTTTTCAGTCCCGCATAGCAGCTTGGTGTTCATATCAGTACGCGGGGCCCGTTGGCAGATGAATCCGACGGCGAAGCAGTCGCCGCCGGAGGCCGCCATTTTAGTCAGGCAACATCTGGTCTGGGCTTAACCCCAAAAGTCTGGGGACTAACGCGATAGACACCCAACTGGCCAGAACCAAGGCGTCACACCAACGCAGCGTCCACTACTTCCACCCAGTGCCGCACCGGCAGGTCGGTGCCGCTTTGCAAGTGGGTAATGCAGCCGATATTGGCACTGATGATGGTTTCCGTGGGCTGCGCCTGAAGGTGGCCCAGTTTGCGGTCGCGCAACTGGTAACTGATGTCGGGGTTGAGAACCGAATAGGTTCCTGCCGAGCCACAGCATAGGTGGGCCTCACTGGATGCAATCCGCACCGCAAACCCCAGCGCCGCCAGATGCTGCTCCACACCACCGCGCAGCTTTTGCCCGTGCTGCAAAGTGCAGGGCGGGTGGAACACCAGCTTTTCGGTAGCGCGAAGTTTTCCTTGCAGCTTGGGAACCAGATCAGGCAGTAGCTCACTGAGGTCGCGGGTGAGCGCACTGATGCGCGCGGCCTTGTCCGCATAGTGCGGCTCGTCGCGCAGTATGTGGCCATATTCCTTGACGGTGACACCGCAGCCGGAGGCGTTCATGACAATCGCCTCCACACTGGCACCACCCGAGGTTTGTGGGTCAATCCAAGGCCACCAAGCATCGATGTTGGCGCGCATCGCCGCCTTGCCACCATCCTGGTCGTTGAGATGAAACTTGACTGCACCGCAGCACCCGGCCTTGGGCGCAATAACAGCTTGCACCCCGGCGGCGTCCAGCACACGCGCGGTGGCAGCATTGATGTTGGGCGCCATGGAGGGCTGCACACAACCCGCCAGCATGAGCACCTTGCGGGTGTGCTCGCGCTGTGGCCAAGCCCCAGCTGGCTGCGCCACCGGCACCTTGTTTTGCAGCTTAGAGGGCAGCAGTGGGCGCACCATTTGCCCCAGCTTCATGGCAGGACCGAACAAAGGTGAAGGCAGCCCCTCTTTCAGTGCCCAGCGCAATACCGACTCGGTGGCCGGTCGCGCCACCTTGGCATCAACCAACTTGCGGCCAATGTCAACCAGGTGACCGTAGTCCACGCCCGAGGGGCAGGTGGTTTCACAATTACGGCACGTCAGACAGCGGTCCAAGTGCATCTGGGTGGCGCGCGTGGGCTGGGCGCCTTCAAGCACTTGCTTCATCAAGTAGATACGCCCACGCGGGCCATCGAGCTCATCACCCAGGATTTGGTACGTGGGGCAGGTCGCGGTGCAAAAGCCGCAATGCACGCATTTGCGCAATATGGCTTCGGCAGCCAAGCCATCGGGGGTGCCTTGGTACTCAGGAGCGAGCGTGGTTTGCATGGGGAGAAACACCAAGGTTGAAAATGCCCTGCGGGTCGAAACTGGCCCTCAGGCGCTGGGTAATCTGTTCGGCCACAGAGTTGGTGGGAACCAGGCCAGCGTCGCGCTGGGTTGCGCCGTCTGTAGCGCCAGCGGGCCGCAAGAAAACCTGGGCATTGCCGCCTACGGCGTGCGCAGCGGCGGCAATTTCCGCCCGCGCCCCGAGCGGTGCCCACAGCCAACGCAGACCACCATGCCACTCAACCAACTGCGCAAATGGCAGGTCCAGAACCGGCGCAGTCTGGGGCACGCTCAAGCGCCACAACACACTGTCGGGCGCAAGCCGCGTCTGAAAAAAAGGCAGCTGCTGGTTGCGGCACAGCGTCCAGTCTGCCGCAGCTTGGATGTTGTCGACACGGCGACCAGAGACCTCGGCGAGCATGCTTGCGCAGGCGGTGTCGACCGCCGCCTTGGCACCACGCAGTCGCACAAACAACAGGTTTTTGGCTGGCGCCACCGCAGTGTCCCGCACCCAACAGCTGGCGTTGAGAGGAAGCGGTTGCGCGCCCCATCGGTGCAAGTGGGCCAGCGCAGCGGCCTGATCAAGTTCGAAAACAAGAGTGGCCTCAGCCGGGGCAACCGGAAGCACCTTGAGCGAGACTTCGGTAATCAGGCCCAGCGTACCGAAGGCGCCCACCATCAAGCGCGACACGTCGTAGCCGGCCACGTTTTTCATGACCTGACCACCAAACGTGAGGTGCTGGCCCAACCCATTGATGAGCTTGAGGCCAAGCACGTAGTCACGCGCGGCACCCACGTTTGCGCGGGGTGGACCGCTCAGACCACACGCCACCATGCCACCCACGGTGGCCGCGGATCGTCCAGACCGCGACCATGCAAAGTGGGGCGGCTCAAAAGCAAGGCACTGCCCCCGCTCGGCCAACACATTCTCGAGTTCGGCCAACGCAGTGCCAGCACCCACAGTGACCACCAACTCGCTGGGTTCGTAGCTAAGGATGCCTGCGAAGTCGCGGGTTTCGAGAAGGTCCGACTGGGCTGCTGGCAACAAAAAATCTTTGGTGCCACCACCGCGAATGCGCAGGGGCGTGCCCTGCGTGCGCGCTGCGTCGATGCGCTTGACGGCGTCTGCGACTGCCTGATGAATGGATGCCATGGTGGCAATGGTAGATGGTCGCCCGAGCGCGGCGCGTGAATTTTTCTGGGCAAAGAGGCGAAGAAATTTCGTCACAAAGCGGGCTGCGCGCCAATCGACCTCAGCGAAATGGACTACGAACCATCGGCAGAAATAGGCATCCGTTTTCCAACAGCACGCGTTACTAAGCCCAGGCACCTACGGCCTACCTTTAGGAGAACCCAATGAAACATACATTCTTAGCAATCGGATTGTCTATCGCGGCTGTAGTGCCGCTACATGCACAGCCGGTTTTCAATAACGGGTATCTGGTTGGTGAAAATGGGAAAACCCTTTACACCTTCGACAAAGACACCGGATCACAAAGTAACTGCAAGGACGCCTGTTTGGTGCAGTGGCCAGCATACAGCGCAAAGGCTGGCTCCAAGCTGGAGGCCGATTTTGGAACCACCCCCGATGGTAAGCATTGGACATACCGCGGAAAGCCTCTGTATTTTTTCGTTGGTGACCAAAATGTTGGCGACCGGCGTGGGGATCAAGCTGGAAATGTGTGGCGTGCCGTGCCTGCAGCAAACCCCTTAAAGTCAAACGAAGTTGCCCCAAAAAAAGGCGCTTACTAGTAAAACCACCCCGCTGGCTGGATGTTTCAGTTGATTCTGCTTCTGTTAACTCTGCCAGCCGTTCACCTGTTCGTTCGCGGCACGCCAGTGCCGCAGGCTCACAGTGGAACAGAGCTTGATTCAATTGCCTGCCGACGAATGCAACCGCCAATTAGACTGGTCACCCTTCTTTTGTCGCTTGTTTTTCAGTATGCGCAGACGAGTGCGCATTGAACTGTCCCGTTGTCGCCAAAAAGCCTCCGTCCGATGCCAACTTGCACAACCGCCTCGGCAGCCAGGATTCACCCAGGCAGATAGCCTATGTATCTGATTTGACAGTGATCTGTAGCGCAAAAAGCAGGTACAGATTAACCGTCTAATCGTGACTTTTGCTACGCAATTGGCCAATACCGTTTCATATCTATCGATGTTCTGCCGCACATTCATCGCACTTCGTAAAACAATTCACGGATACTAAATTGACCCTCAGCATGCAATCAACTATGGTCTGGCATCTTCCCTTTTTTGCTTTTCGCAAAACCATTTTTGGCACAGCATGCTCGATAACTTTGTATCTCTTGAGGAGCTCATTCAAAAGGCAGGCAGCGGGGACCACGGCAGTTTCGCAATTTTGTATGAGCGCACTAATTTGCATCTATTTGGTATTGCGATGCGTTTATTGCGAAACAGGCCGCTTGCCGAGGATGTACTGCAAGAGGCCTTTTTGAGTGTATGGAAGCATTCAAAAAACTACAAAAATGTTGTGGACGGCAGGCAGTTTTCGGCCATGTCATGGCTTATTTCTATCGTCCGCAACAAATGCCTCGACGTATTGAGAAGTCCAGGTTACCGCAGAGAGGAAGAAATGCTTGATATTGACAGCGAATCAATCCAGGTTGGTGCCCACATGCATTCGTCGGCAGTAACCGCAGCGCAATTGCTGGAGCAATCTACTAACAAGCTCATGATTCTTGGCTGCTTTCAAGTGCTGGAATCCGGCCCCCGCCAGAGCCTGGCACTGGCGTACTACCAAGGTTTGTCGCACTCTGAGATATCGGCGCACATGGGCGCCCCAATTGGTTCGGTCAAGTCCTGGGTTCGCAGGGGCCTGATGAA
>JBIIZY010000162.1:0-6632 GCA_044346035.1 Rhodoferax sp.
GTGGGGCTGGAGCTGTGCCCGGCATTGGGCATCTCAATTCCGGTGGGCAAAGACTCGCTGTCCATGCGCACGCACTGGACGGCGCCGCAAAGCGCCGGTGGCGCCACACGCAAAGTGAGCTCGCCGGTGTCCTTGATTGTTAGCGCGTTTGCCACGTTGGCCGATGTGCGCGGCACCCTCACGCCACAGCTCAACCGCGATGAAGACAGCACCTTGGTGCTGATCGATCTGGGCCGCGGCCGCCAACGCATGGCCTGCAGCATCCTGGCGCAGACCCTGGACCAGGTGGGTGATACCGCGCCCGACCTCGACCATGCGCAAGACCTGGTCCACTTGGTGAACGCGGTCAACGACCTGCGCGCGCGCGGCATGCTCTTGGCCTACCACGACCGCAGCGACGGCGGGCTGCTGGCCACGGTGGCGGAAATGGCGTTTGCGGGGCGCGTGGGCGTGTCGCTGCACATGGACTTGCTGGTCACCGAGGGGGACGGCATTGCCGACAGCCGCATGGACGTGGGCGACAGCAAAAACTGGGCCTCGCAAGTGGACGCCCGACGGCACGAACGCACGCTCCAAGCGCTGTTCAACGAGGAGCTTGGCGTGGTGCTCCAAGTACGTGCCGCGCAACGGTCCGAGGTCATGCAGACCTTGCGTGCGCACCAGCTGTCTGCGTTTAGTCACTGCATCGGCAAGACGCGCCCGGCCTCCAGCGCGGTGGACGCGGGCAAAGACGAGCTGCAAATCTGGCGGGATGCCAAAGCCATTTTCTCGGCCCCCCTGAGTGACTTGCACCAAGTGTGGGATGCGGTCAGCTGGAAAATCTGCCAACTGCGCGACAACCCCGCCTGTGCCGACGCCGAGCACGCTGCCAGCAGCGTATGGAGCGACCCCGGTCTGCACACCCACCTACCGCCAGCGCTTGCGAGTCGGCTTCACAGCGCACCGACTGCAATGGCGCACAGCACCGAGCCGGTCAGTGGCACAGCCGTTGCACCTCCCAACGCTGCGCATCCCAACGCACCGGCGCTGCTTCGCAGGCGCCCCAAGGTGGCGGTGCTGCGCGAGCAGGGCGTGAACTCGCACGTGGAAATGGCCTACGCGTTTACCGAGGCCGGCTTCGACGCCTTGGATGTGCACATGACCGACCTGCAAAGCGGGCGCGCGCGCTTGGTGGATTTTCAGGGCCTGGTGGCCTGCGGGGGCTTCAGCTACGGCGACACCTTGGGAGCAGGGATTGGCTGGGCGCGGTCCATCACCTTCAACCCGGCCTTGGCCGACCAGTTTTCCGCTTTTTTTGGCCGCTCTGACACCTTCGGGCTGGGTGTTTGCAACGGCTGCCAGATGTTTGCCGAGTTGGCCGACATCATTCCCGGCGCGCAAGACTGGCCGCGCTTTACCACCAACCAGAGCGAGCGCTTCGAGGCGCGCTTGTCCATGGTGGAGGTGCTGGACTCACCTTCGCTGTTTTTCGCTGGACTGGCCGGGCTGCGCATGCCCATTGCCGTGGCCCATGGCGAGGGATTCGCCAACTTCAGCCGACGTGGCAATGCCACGCGCGCCCTTGCCGCCATGCGTTTCGTGGACCACCACGGCGCCGCCACCGAGGCCTACCCCTACAACCCCAACGGCAGCCCCGGTGGACTGACCGGGGTCACCACCGCGGATGGCCGCTTTACCGCCTTGATGCCCCACCCGGAGCGTGTGTTTCGCAACATCCAAATGAGTTGGTCGGCGCTGGATGTGCAAGCGCACAGCCCATGGATGCAGCTCTGGCACAACGCGCGCCGCTGGGTCGGCTAGGGCGGTGCGGCTGATTGATTGATTGATTGATTGATTGATTGATTGTCTGGCGGGCTGGCTGGCTGATCGGCTCATTTTTAGCGTTTTGGCGTTCTGGCGTTCTGGCGGGCCAGCTTTAGGCTGGCGCTACTGCCATAAAAAAAAGCGGCTGGTGCCGCTTTTTTTGCGTTGCGCAGTCGCTCACTCCACCTTGGCTTTGTCGCGCAGCTCTTGTTGGAACTTGCCAATGCGCTGCTGTTGCAGCTGTTGGGCGATCTGCGGTTTGACTTCGTCCAACTTGGGCAACTGCACATCGCGTACGTCGTCCAAGCGGATCACGTGGAAGCCAAACTGGCTCTTCACCGGCGCTTCGGTGGTTTTGCCTTTGCCCAAAGCGACCAATGCGTCGGCGAACTCCTTCACATAGCCGTTGGGATTGGCCCAATCCAGGTCGCCACCGTTGGCGCCGGAGCCGGGGTCTTTGGACAGCCTTTTGGCCAGGTCTTCAAACTTGGCGCCCTTCTTCAGGCGGGCAATGATGTCTTTGGCCTGGGCTTCCTTTTCCACCAGGATGTGGCGGGCACGGTATTCTTTGCCGGCGTTGGCCGCCGCAAACTTGTCGTACTCGGCTTTGACTTCTTCGTCGGTCACCGGGTTCTTGTTTTGGAAGTCGGTGAACAGCTCACGGATCAGCAGCGATTGTTTGGTCAGTTCCAGTTGGTTTTTGTAGTCGTCGGTGGCATCCAGTCCACGGGCCACGGCCGCTTGGGCAAACACCTCGCGGGCGATCAGCTCCTCGCGCAACTGGGCTTGCATGTCTTGGCTCACCGGGCGACCGGCACGGGCGTACTGCTGGGCCAGTGCCTCAAGACGCTCTTTGGAGACTGCTTTGCCGTTCACGATGGCGACGTTCTGTGCCAAGGCCGTGCCCGCCAAGGTGCCCGCCAAAGCCGCCAGGGTCAGGGCGGCCAAGAGTTGCTTTTTCATTCCGTTTCCTTTTGATTAATCGGGTATCTCTATGGCCACGGCGTGCAAGCCTTGGGCCAAAAAATCTTGCAGCGCATCATACACAAGGCGGTGCCGCGCAACCCGGCTCTTGCCAGCGAACATGGGGGAGTTCAGCCGCACCCGAAAGTGGGTTCCCCGACCGCTCGCGTTGGCGCCCACGTGGCCTGCATGCAGGTAGCTTTCGTCAATGACTTGCAGCAAGCTGGGTGCGAGGTGCTGGCGCAGGCGCGCTTCCAGCTGGGCGGCAGTGGGGACCGAGGTAGGGGCGGTGTGCACGGTGGCGTTCATGGTGGAGTTCATGGCGGCGGATCTTTTTTCAGATCGTCTTTCAAGTAGGGGGCAATGTAGAGGCCTTGGGCAATCAGAAAGCCCAGCGGAAACGCGTAGCCCCACAGCTTGAAGTTCACCCAGGCCTCGGTGCTGAAGTACACCACCACGAACGCGTTGGCCAGCGCCATAAACACGGCGTAGACCACCCAGGCGATGTTGAGCCGGTGCCACACGGCATCGGGCAGGTCCAGTTGGCCGCCCAGCAGCAGTTTGAGAAAGTTTTTGCGGTACCCCCACAGCGCCAGCGCCAGGCCCAGCGCGATGGCCGCGTACAGCACCGTGGGCTTCCACTTGATAAAGCGTTCGTCATGCAAGGCCAAGGTGAGCGAGCCAAAGCCCAGTATCAGCACCAGGGTGGCTTTTTGCATGAACTGGAGTTTGCGCTCCATGGCGTAGATCACCGCCATTTGCACCACCGTGGCTACCATCAAGGCCGCAGTGCCGGTGTAGATGTCGTAGAGCTTGTAGCCTGCGAAAAATACCAGGATGGGAAACAGGTCAAGCAGTATCTTCATGGGGCAAAAAACGCAAGGAGGCGGAGTTCATGCAATAGCGCAGACCGGTGGGTTGGGGGCCGTCTTCAAACACGTGGCCTAGGTGGGCGCCGCAGTCGGCGCAGTGCACTTCGGTGCGCTTCATCCATAGCAGGCCATCGACCTTGGTGCCGACCGCATCGGGCGCGATCGGCGCGAAGTAGCTTGGCCATCCGGTGCCGGAATCATACTTGGCGTCTGATGCGAACAAGGGCTTGTCGCAGCAGATGCACAGGTAGGTGCCGTGCGCCTTGTTGTCAGCCAGCGCGCCGGTGAATGCGCGCTCGGTGGCCTCGTGGCGGGTGACCTCGAAGGCCAGGGGCTCGGCCCCTTTTTCTGCGAGCAGTGCTTTCCACTGCGGGTCGGACTTTTCGATTTTGAAGGGCATGGTGGGCTCCTGGGTTGCGGGGGCGCGGGTGGGTGGGGCTGTCGGGCTAGGAGCTGCAGCTGATGGCAATGCTGCTGGCCCAATCGGGCGCAAAGTCTGCCCAGGGCGCATGCGCTGGGTGCTCGTCAAACGGGCGCTCAAGCACGCCCAGCAGTGCGCTGGCAACGCTGAAATCTTGGGTCTTGGCAGCGCGTATGGCCAATTCGCCCAGGTGGTTGCGCAGCACAAACTTGGGGTTGGTTTGCAGCATGCTGCGCACGCTGTGTTCGGGCGCGGCATCGGCCAGGGCGTGGGCGTAGTCGGCCAGCCAGGCGTCGATGCCGGCCGTGTCCAGGAACAGGTCGCGCACCTCGGGGTCGTTCAGGTCGGCACTCTGGGCCCAGTGGGACAAGCGGCGCCAGAATATGGTGTAGTCCACCCGGTCTGCGGCCAGCAGATCCAGAATGCGCTCAACCAATGCCGCCAGCACTGGTGCGCCGCCTCGGCCCATCGGAAGCTCCGGTGTTGCAAGCCCCAGCTTGGCTGCCATGCGCCCAAGAAAGGCCTGCGGGTAACGCGCTTTGTAGGTCTCCAGGGCCGCCAGAGCCAAGGCCTGGTCGCCAACCAAGGGCATGAGTGCCTGCCCCAAGCAAAACAGGTTCCAGTAGGCCACCTGTGGCTGGCGCGCGAAGGCATAGCGGCCCTGGTGGTCCGAGTGGTTGCAAATGTGGGCGGGGTCGTAGGCATCCAAAAACTGGAAGGGGCCGTAGTCCAGCGTCAGGCCCAGAATGCTCATGTTGTCGGTGTTCATCACGCCATGGCAAAAACCGACGGACTGCCAGTGCGCCATCAAATCGGCAGTGCGTTCGGTCACGGTAGCGAGCAGGGCAGCGTATGGGTTGCCAGACCAGGCATCGGTCTCTCGGCACGCGGGGAAAAAACCGTCGATCACCGCGTCGGCCAAGGTGCGCAAGGCGCCGTGCTGGTCGTGGTGGCAAAAATGCTCGAAGTGCCCAAAGCGAATGAAGCTGGGCGCCACCCGCGCCACCACGGCTGCGGTTTCCACCTCTTCGCGGAGCACCGGGCTGGGCGAACCGGTGATGCACAGCGCGCGCGATGTCGGTATGCCCAGGCCGTGCATGGCCTCGCTGCACAAAAACTCGCGCAAGCTGCTGCGCAACACCGCCCGGCCATCGCCCATGCGTGAGAACGGGGTGAGCCCCGCGCCCTTGAGTTGCAACTCCATGCCCGCCAGTTCCCCCAGGAGCAGCGCGCGGCCATCGCCGAGTTGACCCGCCCATACGCCGAACTGGTGGCCGCTGTAGACGCTGGCAAGGGGCTGGGCGCCTGGTGGGACGCGGTTGCCTGCCATGGCCTGCAGCCACGCCTCGGATTGCACCCAGCCCGGTGGCAGCCCCAGCTTCGCTGCCACCAGCGAACTGTGCGCTACCCAGTAGGGCGCAGCCAAGGGCGTGGGCTGCACGTGGGCAAAGAACGCGTCTCCCAGCGCGGCAAAGCGGTGGCCCCACCGCAGGTCGGCAAAACCATCGCTTGGGCTTAGAGAATCTTGGGGCATTGCTGGATTGTCCGGTATCCGGGCACGAAAGTGCTGCCGTGGGGCTTGGCAACGGGTAGCATTGCGCCTGCCCTGGCGAGGCGTCTGGCACACCACCCACACGTTGGAGACTTTTTATGATCGGACTCATGCAAAGCCAGCAGTTGCTGATTTCCTCGCTGATCGATTTTGCCCAACGGCACCACGGGGATGCCGAGATCGTGTCCCGCAGGGTCGAAGGCGACATCCACCGCACCAACTACCGCCAGCTTGCTGCGCGCGCCAAGCAAGTGGCCCACGGGCTGGACCACTTGGGGCTGGGTTTCGGTGACCGGGTTGCTACCTTGGCCTGGAACGGTTACCGCCACCTAGAGCTGTACTTTGGGGTGAGCGGTTCGGGCCGGGTGTTGCACACCCTGAACCCGCGCCTGCACCCCGAGCAAATTGTGTGGATTGCCAACCACGCGCAAGACCAGGTGCTGTGTTTTGACATGAGTTTTCTGCCCATCGTGCAGGCGGTGCATGCCAAGTGCAGCACGATCAAACACTTTGTGGCACTGTGCGACGCCAACAAGTTGCCCGCCGACACTGGCATCCCGGGCTTGCAAAGCTACGAGGCATGGATTGGCGCGCACAGCACCGACTACCACTGGCCTGAGTTTGATGAAAACTCGGCTTCCAGCATGTGCTACACCAGCGGCACCACGGGCAACCCCAAGGGCGTGCTCTACAGCCACCGCTCCACCTTGCTGCACGCGTTTGCTGGCGCATTGCCGGATGCACTCAACATCAGTGCGCGCGACAGTATTTTGCCGGTGGTGCCCATGTTCCACGTCAATGCCTGGGGCCTGCCGTACTGCGCGGCCATGACCGGTTGCAAGCTGGTGTTCCCCGGGCCGGCGATGGACGGAAAGTCGATCTTTGAGTTGATGGAGGCCGAAGGCGTCAACTTTGCAGCCGGTGTGCCCACCGTATGGCAAATGCTCTTGGGCTACCTGCAGTCCAACCAGCGGCGCTTTAGCACCCTCAAGCGCACCGTGATCGGCGGGGCCGCCTGCCC
>JBIIZY010000163.1:0-6599 GCA_044346035.1 Rhodoferax sp.
GCGCGCTTTGGTGTCTGCGGCCACGACCGTGGCGGCCGGGTCGCGCACCGCCTTGCTGTAGACCACGCGCCACGGGTGCAGGGGCTGTGTGTGATCGACATCGCACCTACGCTGGACATGTACGCAGCCACCGACTTCGCGTTTGCCAAGGCCTACTACCACTGGTTCCACCTGGTTCAACCCGCGCCGCTGCCCGAGACGATGATTGGCGGCAACCCGCTGGCCTACCTGCACGCCAAGCTGGGCGGCTGGGGCGCGGATGGCTTGGGCCACATTGAGCCGGCGGCGCTGGCCGAGTACGAGCGTTGCTTTGCGCAGGCCGACACCATCCACGCCATGTGCGAAGACTACCGGGCGAGTGCGGCCATCGACCTGGAGCACGACCGCAGCAGCCGCACGCTTGGCGAAAAAATTGCATGCGACCTGCTCGTGCTGTGGGGCGCGCGCGGCGTGGTGCAGCGGCTGTTTGATCCCATGGCGCTGTGGCAGGCGCAGTGCGCTGGCACGGTGTCGGGCCAGGCGCTGGATGCCGGCCACTTCATTCCCGAGGAGTTGCCCGCCGATACCGCTACGCAGCTGCGTACCTTCTTTGCGGCACAAGCACTACTGCCTGCGCCATCAGTCAACACCAGCACCGCGCAGAACTTGCAATGAACAGCAGCTTTCCAACCGGTGGTTTGGCCGTGGTGGTGGGTGCCAGCGGCGGCATTGGAGCGGCGCTCTTGGCGCAACTGCAAGCCGATGCGGGCTTTGCGCAGGTGCTGGCCCTGTCGCGCCGCAGCCAGCCCGCGCTAAGTTTGCAGAACGAGGCCAGCATCGCCGCCTGCGCACATGCCGTGGCGCAGACGCAATTGCCCTTGCGCTTGCTGATCGACGCCACCGGCAGCTTGCACAGCGAAAGCATGCAGCCCGAAAAAAGCTGGCAGCAGATCGACGCTGCCGCCATGGCGCAGTCTTTCGCCATCAACGCGATAGGCCCGGCGCTCTTGATGAAGCATTTTTTGCCGCTGCTGCCGCGCGAAGGCAAGTCGGTGTTTGCCACGCTGTCGGCCAAGGTGGGCAGCATTGGCGACAACCGCCTGGGCGGTTGGTACAGCTACCGTGCCAGCAAGGCAGCACTCAACCAGTTGGTGCGCACCGCCGCCATCGAGCTGCGCCGCCGCCAGCCGCAGGCGCTGTGCGTGGCGCTGCACCCGGGCACGGTGGCCACCGCGCTGTCCGCGCCGTTTGCCAAAGCCGGGCTGGACGTGCGACTGCCACAAGAGGCAGCGCAGCGCTTGCTGGCGGTGGTGGACCAACTAAACGCCGCAGACTCAGGTGGGTTCTTTGGCCACGACGGAACGCCGCTGCCCTGGTGAAACTGCCCGCACACGGCGGGCCATCGTGCGGCTTGCCCAGCGCACCCTCAACTTTTCGCAGCACCAGCTTCACACCGGCCTAGCGCGCGCCGCTGCGCCTCACGCCCCGTGGCACTTTTTGAACTTCTTGCCGCTGCCGCAAAAGCATGTGTCGTTGCGGCCAAGTGGTGACTCGGTACGCAGCTGCTCCACCCGCGGGCCGATGTTGCGCCAGAGTTCGTGCAGGTCGTACACCGCCCAGACGGCAGTTGCGAAGGCTTGCAGGCGCGGCTCGCTCACGCCGGGCGGGCCGTCTTCTTCAAACACCGCGATGGTCGGCGGGTCGGTGTCGTCCTCGGTGAGGGCGACGATGGCGTCCAGTGCTTGGTCAAGCCACTGGTGCGCCTCTTTGTCACCGCGCGGGGCGACCCACTCCTGTGGCCAGCTCTCCACCGCGTACATAAAGCCCACGGCCCATACCTGCGCGAACGAAGGCAGCTTTTGGCTTGCCATGGCCTCGCGCTCGGTCTCAGGCAAGGCCGCCACGGCGCCGCGCAGGTCCAGCACCTCGGGGTGGAAGGCGCGCGGGTCGTCCAGGCTTTCGATGTCGGCGTCCAGGCTGTGCGCAATGGCATTCCAGCGGCGCATCCACAAGGTCATGAACTGCGCGGCCTGCGCGGTATCGGAAAACGCGGCGCGGCTTTGCGAAGCGCCATCCGTCCCACCGGCCCCTTGTTCACCTCCACCACCTCCACCACCTCCACCACCTTCACCCCCGTCCATGGTGTCGAGCAATACCGGCAGGTACTCGGACGGCGCAATGGGGCGGCGGCAGACGATGAGCGCGGCCATAAAGCCCTCGCAAAACTCCCACTGCGGGGTTTCATCCGAGCGGCTGCGCAGGTCGTCAAGAATGGCTTCCAGGGCGTCAAAGTCTTCGGCTGACAGGGCGTTTGCGGCCTGCATGGCGGCATCGGTGGGAGGCTGTGGCATCGGCATGGTTGGGGGCCCGGTCTGGGCAAAGCGGTGCGTGGCTGGTATTGTCGCGCCCCAGGAGCGTGCGCATGTTTGATTACCTCAACAAGATTTTTCCCATCCGTTACACCGTGTTTGGCCTGAGCTGCTTGGGTTTGCTCCTGAGCCTTTTTGGCTTGCTGGTGTTTGGCGAGGGCTTTGCGGGGCTGCTGCTGTGCGGCACCCTGGTGGCCATCGGCGTGTACGACGTGCGCCAGGCCAAGCGCTCTATTCTGCGCAACTACCCCATCATCGGCCACCTGCGCTTTGCGCTGGAATTCATACGCCCTGAGATTCGCCAGTACTTCATTGAAGACGACAACGAGGCCACACCCTTCTCGCGCGCGCAGCGCTCACTGGTGTACCAGCGCGCCAAGGGCGACCCGGACAAGCGCCCGTTTGGCACGCAGATGGATGTGCACGCCGAAGGCTACGAGTGGATGAACCATTCGGTGTCGCCTTCCAAGATTACGTCGCACGATTTTCGGGTGCTCATTGGCGCGCACCGCGCCCAGCCTTACAGCTGCAGCGTGTTCAACATCTCGGCCATGAGCTTTGGCGCGCTCAGCGCCAATGCCATCTTGGCGCTCAACGCCGGTGCCAAGCGCGGCGGCTTTGCGCACGACACCGGCGAGGGCAGCATCTCGGTGCACCACCGGGTGCACGGCGGTGACCTGATCTGGGAGATTGCCTCGGGCTACTTTGGCTGCCGCAACGACGACGGCAGTTTCAACGCCGAAAAGTTTGCAGCCAACGCCACCGACCCGCAGGTCAAGATGATCGAGCTCAAGCTCAGCCAGGGCGCCAAGCCCGGCCACGGCGGCATGCTGCCCGGCGCCAAAGTAACCGCCGAGATTGCCGCCGCACGCGGCGTGCCGGTGGGCGTGGACTGTGTCTCGCCGGCTTCGCACAGCGCGTTTTCCACGCCGGTGGAGATGATGCAGTTCATCGACAAGTTACGCACCTTGTCGGGCGGCAAACCCACGGGCTTCAAGCTCTGCATCGGCCACCCCTGGGAGTGGTTTGCCATGGTCAAGGCCATGCTGGCCACAGGCATCACGCCGGATTTCATCGTGGTCGATGGCGCCGAGGGCGGCACCGGGGCGGCACCGGTGGAGTTCACTGACCATGTGGGCTCGCCCCTGCAAGAAGGATTGCTGCTGGTACACAACACGCTGCGCGGAGTGGGCTTGCGCGACAAAGTCAAGATAGGCGCAGCAGGCAAAGTGGTAAGCGCGTTTGACATTGCGCGCCTGATGGCGCTGGGTGCCGATTGGTGCAACAGCGCGCGCGGCTTCATGTTTGCGCTGGGCTGCCTGCAAGCGCAAACCTGCCACACCGGCAACTGCCCCACCGGCGTCACCACCCAAGACCCGATTCGCCAAAAATCGCTGGTGGTGAGCGACAAGGCCACGCGGGTGTACAACTTTCACCAGCAAACCCTGCACGCGCTGCAAGAGCTGGTGCAAGCCGCTGGCATCGATCACCCCAACCAGATTACCGCGCACCACATCGTGCGCCGCGCCACCGACCAAAAAGTGCGCTCGTTGGCGCAGCTGATCTTGACGCAACTGCCCGACCGCGCCCTGCTAGAGAGCGACCTGCAAGCCCTGCCGATGATTTACCGCCAGACTTGGCCACGCTCGGCGGCCAACAGTTTTTTGCTGCAGACCGAGGACACGCGCACCATCAACGTCTGAGCGTCTGAGCGTCTGAGCGGCTGAGCGGCTGAGCGGCTGAGCGGCTGCGGCTGCGCATTCCGTGGCTGGCGGTTGGCTGCGCCACGCAAGCGGCACAGGCCGGGTGGGCTTACTTGCCGCCCGCCTCGCACTTTTTCATGAACGCGTTCTTGGCAGCACCGGCCAGCGGCTTGCCATTTTTGTCGATCGCTTTGTCGGCACAACCCGCTGCGGCGCCCGCCTCGGACTCGCACTTTTTGACAAACGCTGCTTTGGCCGCGCCATACAAAGGCTTGCCATCTTTGCTGAGTGCCTTGGCCTCGCAGTTGGAAGCGGTATGGGCAGCAGGTGCCAGCAAACACAGGGCAGTAAACAGGCTGGCAACCAGCAGGCTGGGGCGCGATTTCATATCAACTCCTTGATGTCGTGGTGGTGGCGCACGGAATGCAGCTGCGCCCCAAAGTTCATTGTGCCAGCGCGCCAATACACACGACCACGCTGCCCCAAGCTGGCTTTGCCCCGCCGTGGGTGTAGCGTGCGCCAGCGCGTGCGGCGGCTACGCGCCCCAAGCAAGTCACGGTGTGTGGCTCAGGCCTTCTGTGGCGGCGCCGCCGCCAGTTGGGCAAGCTTGGCGACGGTTGCTGCCGCCCGTCGGGAACGCGCCTGGGCCGACTTGGCCGCGTGGATGTGCTCGGCGCTGCTGCGCCTGGCGTAGTCAGAGAGGCCGTCCCACGCCTGGCGCAAAGTGGCCGATTGCGCCAATGCATTCTCCAGTTCCAGCGGGAGCGCCGGGTTTGCCAGCCACAGCGAGACCGCCAGCCTATCGCCCACAGCGACTCCCGCTGCACCACAGAACGGCGCGGTGAACTCCACAAACCACGCCGACGCGGCGGAATGGTCCCAGCGCTTGATGCTGCGCCGGCCGGTGGCGTGGCCGTTGACCGTTCCCTCCACCACCGCCGTCGCCGCCAGCCCCAGCGCATGCGCGTGCGCTGGTGGCACCACGATGTACACCGGCAGCTTGGGGTGCTTGCGTTCCAAAATGGCGTTGAAACTTGTGTGGGGTGGTTTCATGGGAGTTAATCCGCAAGGGGCACCCACCGGCGCCCCACCCCTACCCCAAACTTAGCCAAGCGCTTGGCCATACACCACACCGCCTTGTCTTTGCTCAACAGCAGCGCGTGGTGTGCCACGGCGAGGTCAATGAATTTTTGGTCGTCGGGGTCTTTGCAGGTCACGGGCGCTTTGGCTGCTACGGGCTGCAGCACGGCCAACAGATCGAACTGCGCCAGCACCGCCTGGGCGCTGCGCTGCTGCTGGGTCAGGCGCGCAGCAATGTGGGGGTAGGCCAGCACGCGCTCCAGCTCGTCGCGCATGGTTGGCGTGGCAATCCATTGCAGCACTGCGCCGTGCACAGCGGCATGCAGCGCCTGCGTGTCGGGGTCGGCAAACACGCACAGGTCAAGCACGATGTTGGTGTCCAGCACGGCGGTCGCTTGGGTCATGGCGGGTTGGTTTGGTGCTAACCGCTGTCAGCGCTTGCGCCGCTGGGCGTGCTGGGGACGCCGGAGTGGGTCGGCAGCGCGGCCCTCTCTTTGTCCATGCGCCCGGCCACCAAGTCGAACCGAAACAGGCGGCACTCCAGCGGACCGTTCCACATGGGAACGCGGCGCGACTCTTTCAGGCGCATCTTGCCGGGCACTTTCAAGTCCGGGGTCAGCATCCAGGCGCTCCAGCCGGCAAAGTTTTTTTTCCAGTGACCCGCCAGCTGGGTGAAGAAGGCGCCGCCGTCTTCGGTGTGCGCCAGTTCGCGTGCGCCAAAGCGGGCCTGCGCTGCACCGCGCCCGTCGCCCGCCACGCCACCAATGCCGATGCGCTCGCCGTACGGTGGGTTCAGCAACATGAGGCCGCAAAGCGCAATCGGCGGCATGCGCTGCAACGCGTCGCCACCACGAAACTCGATCACGTCGGCCACGCCAGCACGCTGCGCGTTGCGCTGGGCAAAGTCCACCATGCGGTGCGATACGTCGCTGCCGTAGATCAGGGTTTCCTGGCCCGGCTCGGGCTTGACCACACGCGCTGCGGCCTCGGCTTGCATAGCGGCCCAGGCCGGACGCTGAAAGGGCACAAACTTCTCAAACGCAAAGCGCCGCAGCGAACCGGCAGCGATGTTGCAGGCGATCTGCGCCGCCTCTATGGCAATAGTGCCGCTGCCACAGCAGGGGTCGTACAGCGGCAGCAAATCGTCGTCGCCCGAGGCCCAACCGCTGGCCGCGATCATGGCGGCGGCCAGGGTTTCCTTGAGGGGCGCGTCGCCGGTGTCTTCGCGCCAGCCGCGCTTGAACAGCGGCTCGCCCGAGGTGTCGATGTACAGCGCACAAGTGTCGGTGGTCAGGTGGACGTAAATGCGCACGTCGGGGCGCTGGGTGTCCACGCTGGGCCGCACACCGCCTGCGGTTTCACGAAAGCGGTCGCACACGGCGTCCTTGATCTTGAGTGCGGCGAAGTTGAGCGAGGTCAGCGGGCTGTGCTGTGCGGTGACTTCGACCTTGATGCGCTCGCGCGGGCT
>JBIIZY010000164.1:0-6546 GCA_044346035.1 Rhodoferax sp.
GGCAGGCTGCGCCGGGCTAAGTCAGCCGGCAGCGCAAGCGGCGCCGAAAGCTCCAGCAGCAGCTCGGTGTGCGGGTTGTGCCATTTCACGCGGGTGGCCTTGCCCTCTAAGTACAGCGGGCGGTCCAAATCGAAACTGCTCCAGCCATGGTGCGCCTTCACATCCAAGCTGAGCGGCAAAGAGGTGGCAGCCAGCCATTGCAGCGCGGTTCTTCTGTCCATGGAAAACTCCTTTGGGCGTGGTGGGTAGGTTGGTTATGTTGAGCAGATGACAGTCAAATATATGCAATCCAGCGGCCACATGTGATCACCGCCAGCCAGATCAGCGTGGACAACACCACTTGGAAACGGGCCACGCCATCGAGTTTCACCAACGAGCCACGTCCGTGAAACCAGGCCGCATTGCATGCCGCCAGGGTGAGCAATCCCATCTTGATGACAAAGGCGCGGTTGGATATCAACTCATTGGCCTGGCTCACAAACATCAGCAAGCCAGACAGGGCAGCCAGGCCAAACCCGGCCGCCACTAGCAGCAAAGTCAGTCGAGCCAAGCCGAATACAGGCAAGCTTGCGCCGGCTCCCCACACCCGCAGCTCGAGCAAAACCAGGTTGCCCAGCAACAGCGCGATGCCCACGATGTGAACGACCTCCAGCGCCGGGTAGGCAAAAGGATGTGTCCGCAAGGGAGAAAAAGCCGCTGCCAGCGCATCAATGGGTTGCATCACGTGCCCAGCGGTTTGCGCTACTGGCCATCCGCCACTGGCAACCAGATCTCGTTGCGCCGCATGAACCACGGCGTTGCAGGACCGTTGTACCTCGACAAAATCGGCTCGCCAGCCCAGGCGATGCCAGCGGCTTTCATGGCAGTTTGCAGCTTGGTCAGGTGCTCGGTGTAGTTGGACTCGGACCAGAATCCGGAGTAGCGAATGACTGCAAATCGGCTCACAGGCACTTCGCGCAACATAACCCGTGCATCGGTGGGCTCTGGCGCATTGGCCACGGTGACGCCCCGGGGCAGCACAAACTGCACCAGGTAGCCGCCCGGCGCGGCCGTCTGGGTCACAGGCGCTGTCATTTCGAGCTTCACCGGCACGGCGGCCTGGGTGACCGGTGCAGTCATGGACAGCTTACGCTCGCCCTTGTTCTTGCCAAAAATGTAGCCCGCAAGAATCGGGAATGCGCGGCTGCCTGCCTCGCTGGCCTCGCCGGACACGACCACCTCTGCCACGGTATAGGGCTGATACTCGCGGATAGCAATGCCGTCGAGCTGCCGCACCACGGTGTAGCTCGGTTCTTCGATGGCGTGGCTGGTCATGGTGGTCAGGGCCAGCAGCAAGCCGGCGATTCGGGATGGAAGATGCATGGATAGAGTGCCTCGCAGGGCTTTGGGCCGTCAACGCCCCGTTAGCAAGCTGCAAAAAGGATTCACGGAGAACCTCGGTCGGTATGGTGCCGCATTGTTGAGGTAATGATGCAACTGCCTGCTCCGTTGTTAAGGCAGACGGCATTGTCTAAGAAAGCCGTGACTGAAGAAAAACAGCATTTCGGTGGAAGTCTAGAAAACTGGTGATCGCCGCCACAGACCACCCCTGGCATCCAGCGGTGCGGCAGCAACTTGGCAATGCAGCCTTTTGGCCCGGTGGGCAGCTTGGTTGGCACGTCTGTGAGGTGGGTGTAGGGCAAAAAATGCAGCCCTCAACGGGATGACGTTTTTTGCCCTATGGCTTTACCCCACCCGGATTGAACCTTCTTGACACCCAGACACACTCGGCGCCAAAAAGAAACCCGCTTCTCAATTGAAAAGCGGGTTCATGATGTCATTCCCCGAGGGGAAGTTTGGGTGTTATTGGTAGGCGCAATTGGACTCGAACCAACGACCCCCACCATGTCAAGGTGGTGCTCTAACCAGCTGAGCTATGCGCCTAAGTCGAAGCGGGCGAGTATAGCAGCGTTGTTTTGAAGGCCCGTAGCCCCGCTGCCGGAAGTTGCGGGTGGTCGATAATCAGCGAGAGCGATTTACAGACCGACCCGCCGTTGGGCCAGTAACCGACGCCCAAAGGCCAAGATCCGGGCCCCAAAGCCCAAGACCTATTTCAAGCCGCAGGTGTTCACAGCACCGGTTCACACAAGGAGTTCCTCATGGAGATTGCAAACAAGGTGTTCATCGTCACCGGCGGCGCGTCCGGCTTGGGCGAAGGGACGGCGCGCATGTTGGCAGACAACGGTGGCAAGGTGGTAGTTGCCGACATGCAAGCCGAGAAAGGTCAGGCTGTGGCCGATGCCATTGGTGGCGCATTCGTGCGCTGCGATGTCAGCAGCGAGGCGGACGGCCAAGCCGTGGTGGCGCGGGCGGTGTCCATGGGCAAACTCGTGGGACTGGTCAACTGCGCAGGTATTGCGCCGGCAGAAAAAACGGTGGGCAAAAACGGGGCGCACCAGCTCGACGCCTTTGTTCGCTGTATCAATGTCAACCTCATTGGCAGTTTCAACATGATCCGCTTGGCTGCGCAGGCCATGTCCCAAAACGCGCCGGAGCCCACGGGTGAGCGTGGTGTCTTGATCTCCACTGCATCGGTCGCCGCCTATGACGGACAAATGGGGCAGGCTGCCTACAGCGCATCCAAAGGCGGCATTGTGGGCATGACCTTGCCCATCGCCCGCGACCTAGCGCGCAACGGCATTCGCAACATGACGATTGCCCCCGGAATTTTTGGTACCCCCATGCTGTTTGGCATGCCGCAAGAGGTGCAAGACGCTCTGGCCGCGAGTGTGCCCTTTCCCTCTCGCTTGGGCACGCCGCAGGATTACGCCAAGTTGGCCAAGCACATTATCGAAAACGACATGCTCAACGGCGAGGTGATCCGGCTCGACGGCGCCATCCGGCTGGCGCCGCGCTAGTCCGTCGTACGCGTGGCCGCTCTTGCTTGCGGCCCAAGGTCCGGCAAGGGTTGTGGTAACTGCCTTCGCGTTCCAGCTACTTACACACCAAAGCCGTCGTCGGCGGCAATAACGGCGCCGTTGATGAAGTGGCTCTGGTCCGAGCACAGCGTGACCAGCAGCACATCCAAATCTTTGGGGTGCCCGACCCGCTTGCGCGGCAGCATCTGCACCAGCTTTTGACCGGCCTCGGTGTGCCAGTGGTGGTGGTTGATTTCGGTGTCGATGTAACCCGGGCAAATCGCATTGACATTGATGCCGTGCTTGCCCCACTCCAGGGCCATCGCCTTGGTCATTTGAATCACCGCGGCCTTGCTCATGCAGTACACCCCGATCTGCGGCAGCACCCGCAAGCCCGCCATCGAAGCGATGTTGACAATGCGTCCGCCGGTGTAATTCCCCGGTGCCGCCCCTTTGGCGCGCGCCAGCATGCGCCGCCCCACCTCTTGCGCGACAAAAAATGCGCCCTTTACATTGGTGTTGAACATAAAGTCGTAGTCCTCGGGCGCAATATCTTGCAGCCGCTGCGTGGTGCTGACGCCCGAGTTGTTGACCAAGATATCGATGGAACCGACTTCGGTCTCGGCATGCGCCACCGCCGACTTGATGGAATCGTGGTTGGTCACATCGAGCTCCACCACATGGGCGTCACCCCCCTCGCCTTCAATCTGCGCACGCAGCTCCTTGAGCTTGTCCACCCGGCGGCTGGCCAACACCACGGCCGCGCCTGCCGCTGCCAAGGTGCGCGCAAACTGTGCACCCAGTCCACTGCTGGCTCCTGTGACCAGTGCGACGCGTCCCGATAAATCGATGCTGTAAGCCATTGAAGCGATCTCCCTAAAAACCATGCCCACCACGCGAACGTCGGCTGACGTTCCGGGAATAAAATCCGCGCCACAAGCGCCGCCCGGATGCTTCGATTATCGAATGAGACTTCCCATGACAAACCAGGAAATTCTGGCCCAGTACGGCCCCCGCGAATCGATGGAGTACGACGTGGTCGTCGTAGGCGCGGGCCCGGGTGGTTTGGCTACCGCCATCCGCATCAAACAACTTGCCGCCCAGCACGGCAAAGAGGTGTCGGTGGTGGTGCTGGAAAAAGGCTCGGAGCCAGGCGCGCACATCCTGTCGGGTGCCATCATGGACCCACGTGCGCTGACCGAGCTTTTCCCCGACTGGAAGGCCCGCGGCGCGCCGCTGCACCAGCCCGTCACCGACGATGCCTACGTTTTTTTGGGCGAGAAGTCAGGCCTGCGGGTGCCAAACTTTTTGTTGCCACCTTTCGCACACAACCACGGCAACTTCATCATCAGCCTGGGCGCAGTCACGCGCTGGATGGCGCAGCAGGCCGAGGCCCTGGGCGTCGAGATATTCCCTGGCTTTTCTGCAGCTGAGCTGCTCTACAACGAGGACGGATCGGTCAAAGGCGTGGCCACCGGCAACTTGGGTGTGGGCAAAGACGGACAACCGACCGACAACTTCCAACTCGGCATGGAGCTGCTGGGCAAATACACCGTGCTGGCGGAGGGCGCGCGCGGCCACCTGGGCAAGCAGGTGATTGCCAAGTTTGCGCTGGACAAGGGCCGAGACCCGCAGAGCTTTGGTATCGGCATCAAAGAGCTGTGGGAGATCGACCCCAGCCGCCACAAGCCCGGCTTCGTGATGCACACCGCCGGCTGGCCCATGGAGTCAGACACCTATGGCGGTGCCTTCCTCTACCACCTAGAGGGCAACAAGGTCGCGCTGGGCTTTGTGACTGGCCTGGGCTACACCAACCCCTACCTCAGCCCGTTCGAGGAGTTCCAGCGCTGGAAAACCCACCCCAACGTGCGCTACTACTTTGAGAACGAAAAGGGCGAAATCACCGCCAAGCGCCTGTCCTACGGCGCGCGGGCCATCAACGCCAGCGGCATCAATGCGTTGCCCAAAACCGTCTTTCCCGGCGGCGCATTGGTGGGCTGCAACGCCGGTTACCTCAATGTGAGCCGTATCAAAGGCAGCCACGCCGCCATCAAAACCGGCATGCTGGCGGCCGAAGCCGCCTTTGACGCGGTGGTGGCTGGCCGGCAGCACGACGAGCTCAGCGCCTATCCCGAGGCCTTCGAGGCGAGCTGGCTGCATACCGAGCTCAACAAAGACCGCAACTTCAAAAACTGGTTCAAGTACGGCCTCACCACCGCCACGTTGATGAATGGGTTTGAGCAGTTCGTGCTGCGCGGCCATATTCCTTGGACCTTGGGCCGCGACAAGCCCGACCACGCCTACCTCAAGCCGGCAGCGCAATGCAAGCCGATCGACTACCCCAAGCCCGACGGCAAGCTCACCTTCGACCGCTTGAGCAGCGTGTTCATCAGCAACACCAACCACGAAGAGCAGCAGCCCGCCCACCTCACGCTCAAGGACGCCAGCGTTCCGGTGGCGATCAACCTGGCCAAGTACGCAGGCCCCGAAGCCCGCTACTGCCCTGCTGGCGTGTACGAGTACGTCAAGAACGAAGACAACACCGACCGGCTGCAGATCAACGCGCAGAACTGCGTTCACTGCAAGACCTGCGACATCAAAGACCCGACGCAAAACATCGTCTGGGTCACCCCCGAGGGCGGCGGTGGCCCCAACTACGCTGGCATGTAAGGGGACTGCAATGGCCCAAAAGTTTTCCGCAGACCACGTGTGGGTAGAGCCGCTTGGCGACGGTACCGCGAAGGTGGGTATTTCGGTCCATGCGCAAGATGCCCTCGGCGATGTGGTGTTCATCGAGTTTCCTGCGCTCGGTGCGCGCTTCGCTCAGGGTGATGTGGCGGGCACGGTCGAGTCGGTCAAAGCAGCGTCCGACCTGGTCATTCCGGCCTCGGGTGAGGTGATGGAGTGCAATGCTGCCTTGCGCGACGACCCCTCGCTTGCCAATTCGGCGCCGCTGGATGCGGGCTGGTTCTTCAAGGTTCGGTTGCTCAATCCCTCGGAACTGGACTCGCTGATGGACGCCGCGGCCTACCGCTCGTTCTCTGCCTGAATGGCCTGCAGGCCCACGCCGCGCGCCACGGCTGCAAAGTCAAGCGCCAGGCGCTGGGCATGGGGAGCGCGCTGGTATGCCATGTGGTGTGGCGCGGTGCTGTTGGGCTCGGCGCTGGCTGCCCAGGCGCAACCGGCAGCAAGCGCGCCGCAGCGCAGCGTCACGCTGGTCCTCGCGGGCGGCGGTGCCAAGGGCTTTGCCCACCTGGCTGTGCTGCGCAGGCTTGAGCAGGACCACATCAAGATTTCCAAAATCGTCGGCACCAGCATGGGCGCGGTGGTTGGCGGGCTGTACGCCAGTGGCATGTCGACGCAGCAAATCGAGCAGACCATTGGCAACAGCGACCCGGCCAAAGTGGCCTTGGACTACGTCGAGCGGCAAGACCTGCCGCACCGCACCCGCGCCTACCAGCAGCAGTACCCGGTGGACATTGAGCTGGGCTTCAAGAACGGCCGGGTCAGTTTTGCCCGTGGCGTCAGCGACGGCCAGCGCATGCTGACGCTGCTGCAAGAGCTCACTGCGCATGTGCCGCCCAACAGCAGTTTTGACGCCTTGAAAATTCCGTTTCGGGCGGTGGCCACACGCTACCGAGACGGTGAA
>JBIIZY010000165.1:0-6496 GCA_044346035.1 Rhodoferax sp.
TCAGGATGGCTGGGCCGATGCCAATGCCAAACCACACCACCAGAATCGGGACAAACGCTGCCTTGGGCAGTGCGTTGAAGGCCGTCATCAGCGGGTACACCGCCGCGTACGCCAAGCGCGAACTGCCAATGACAAAGCCCAGCAACACCCCCACCACGATGGCAATGCCAAAGCCCGCCATCGTCACCCAGAAGGTACGCCAGGCGTGGCCCGCGATCAGCGCCTTGTATTCCACAAACTGCGTCCAAATGCGCCAGGGGCTGGGAAAAATGAACTCGGAAACATTGAAGGCCGAGCAAATCACCTGCCACAGCACGATGACTGCTGCCAGCAATATCCACGGCGACCAGATTTCAACCTGACGTTTGTTCATGTTGTGCCTTCAGGTGCTTGCCGGCGCGCTGCTGGCGCCGGGCGAGGTTTTGCGGATGGCGCCGATGTGCGAGCGCAGCTCTTGCACGATTTCGCCGAATGCGGGGGTGTAGGTGAGTTCGAGTTCGCGCGGGCGCGGCAGGTCGATCTCGCGGCGCACCACGAAGCGGCCTGGCCCTTTGCTCATGACATACACCGTGTCGGCCAAAAACACCGACTCGCGCAAGTCGTGCGTGACCAAGATGACGTTAAAGCGCTGCTCGGTCCACAGGTCGCGCAAGATGCACCACAGCTCCTCGCGGGTGAAGGCGTCCAGCGCGCCAAAAGGCTCGTCGAGCAGCAGCATCTTGGGCTCGTGGATCAAGGCGCGGCAAATGCTGGCGCGCTGCTGCATGCCACCCGAGAGCTGCCAGGGAAACTTGTCTTCGTAGCCGCCCAGGCCCACCTTGTGCAGCAGGCTGCGCGCACGCTCGGCGTACTCTTTGCGCTTGGCTTTGAACTGGCTGCGGTAGGGCTCCACGATTTCCAGCGGCAGCAGCACGTTGTCCAGCGTGGTGCGCCACGGCAGCAGGGACGGCGCCTGGAACGCCATGCCGGAAATTTTCAGTGGCCCGGTCACAGGCTGCCCGTCGATCACGATCTTGCCGCTGGAGGGCTTTTGCAAGCCGGTGGCCAGCTTCATGAAGGTGGATTTGCCACAACCCGAAGGCCCCACGATGGCGATGAACTCGCCCTTGCGGACCTGCAGATCAATGGCTTCGACGGCAAAGTGGTTCTGCGCTAACAACTGTTCGTTGTAGGCCAACCAGACGTCCTTGAAGTCGACAAACCAGGGTTCTGCGTGGTCCTGCATGGGGAGTTTCCAGAAGGTTTCAGGGCGTGGCGGTGTTGTGCGTGGCTTACTTGGCCGCGGGCAACACGTTGAGCTCGGCCTTGGAGGGCAAGAAGCTGCCGTTCCACACCGCGTCGGGGTTGACGCGGGTCTTGGTGTTGAACGCATCCGACACCTGCGAGGCCATCAAGCTCAGGCGCGGGCCGCTGATCTGACCAAAGCCTTCGCTGCGCGCATTGGGCGTGTTGATGGCGCTGTCAATGGCCATTTTCAGGCGGCGTGTTTCCAGCTCGGTGTTGATGATGCCGTCACGCGCTTTCACATCCGCCACTGCGGCAGCCGGGTTGGCCACCACGTCCTTCACGCCCTTGGCAAAGGCTGCCAAAAATGCCTTGACTGCGGCCGGGTTGTCCTTGAGCAGCTTGGGCGATGCGATCACCACGTTGCCATACAGCTTCACGCCAAAAGCGGGGTAGGGCAGCACCACGATGTCTTCGGGCTTGACACCGCGGGCTTCGAGGTTGAGCACCGAGGTGAAGGTGAATCCAGTGATGGCATCGATGTCGCCACGTGCCAGCATGGTTTCACGCAGCGGGGGGTCCATGGAGGTCCACTGCACGCCCGTAATGTTGTTGGCTTTGGCAAAAATCGGGAAGGCGCGGCGGCCTGCGTCAAACACGGGTGCACCAAGTTTTTTGCCGTTGAGGTCGGCCGGCGTTTTGATGCCGGACTTCTTCAGGGCCATCACCGACGCTGGTGTGTCGTTGTAGACCATCATGATGGCCACGGGCTTGTTGGGTGCATCGGGGTTGTTGGCGTGGAACTCCATCAAGGCCGAAAGATCGGCAAAGCCCATGTCGTACGCACCCGAGGCCACGCGGGTGACGGTGCCGCCCGAGCCATTGCCCGAGTCGATTGTGACGTCGAGGTTGGCGGCCTTGAAGTAGCCTTTGGCGGCGGGCGTCAGAAACAGAGCGCCTGGGCCTTCGAAGCGCCAGTCCAATTGGAACTTGATGGGCGTGGTTTGGGCCATGGCAGAGCCAAAGGTACCGGCGCACACCAGGGCGGCGGTGGCAATGAGCAGCGAACGTTTTTGCATATTGGTTTCCGTGGGATGGGACAGGGTGGAAGGGAGCACTATGTTAGTGCAAGCAAAAGCGGTGCCAAGCGTATCCCTCCACGGGGGCTGGTTTGTAGGGTGGCACCGTATTGGCTTGCGTTGCGCCGCTTTCGCCCGCTTGGGGTGCTTGCGCGCAGCCGGGCCGCCATTGCTTGCGCGCCGGGTCTGTAGGACTACGCAAGCCGAGGTGCGCGTTGGGGTCTAGGTGCTTTCCGCAGTGCCGCGCCGAACGCGCTGGCGACATACTCCTGCGATCAACTTTGGAGATTGCCTTGAAAATTCCATTCCTACGCTCCCTGTCTGTTGCCGCATTGGCAGCTGCCGCACTCGCCCCCGGCTACGCGCTTGCGCAAGCATGGCCCACCAAGCAGCCCATCAAACTGGTCGCTGTGTTTCCGCCGGGCGGCTCGGTCGACCAGGTGGCCCGCATGCTGGCGCCTGCCTTGTCACAGCAACTTGGACAAAACGTGGTGGTCGAAAACAAAGGCGGCGCGTCGGGTTCGATTGGCGAGGCCGCCGTTGCCGCTTCTGCCCCGGACGGCTACACCTTTGCGGTGGTGTTTGACACCTTCGCCGTCAACCCCAGCCTCATCCCCAACCTGAGCTACGACTCCAAGAAGGACCTGGCCCCGGTGATCCTGGTGGGCACGTCGCCCATGGTGCTTGCTACCAACCCCAAGACCGAGTACCAGACCTTTGCGGACGTGGTGGCCGCCGCCAAGAAGAAGCCTGGTCCCAGCTTCGGCACCATCGGCTCGGGCAGCCTGGGCCACGTGGCCATGGCCTTGCTGGGACGCAACAACAACCTGGACTTTCAGCACATTCCCTACAAAGGCGGCGGTCCGCTGATGAACGACGCCCTGGCTGGCCACGTTCCGCTGGCAATCGGCTCGGTTGCCTTGGTCAAACCGCACATTGACAACAAGTTGATGCGCCCCCTGGCAGTTACCACCACCAAGCGCGCCCCCGACCTGCCCAACGTGCCCACCATTGCCGAGAGCGGATTTGCCGGCTTCGAGGCCCCCGCCTGGTGGGCGGTTTTGGCCCCTGCCAAGACCCCACCAGAAATCATCAAGCGCATGAACGAAGAGATCAACAAAGCCATCCGCGGCCCGGAACTGGCCAAGCGCATGGACAGCCAAGGCATTGACATCATGGGCGGGACGCCAGAGTCGGCCCGTGCCTTCATCGAGCGCCAGATGGACATCTGGGCGAAGGTGGTCAAGGACAACGGTATCAAGGCCGACTGAGCCCCTCGGGCACCGCCCGGCTGCAGAAAATGCACCCTTGTGGTGCATTTTTTGTTGGGGTTGGCGCAGTTTTTTTGGAAATTTTTAAAAAAAGGCCTAAATCCCCGCCTAAATCTGCCGTTAAGAACCGTACGTTACCAACTTAGTGTCTCTGGAGGGGCCACCCAGGCCAAACCATATGCAGTTGCCTTCTATTGATCGAAACCCCAACGTGCGCCCCAGCGGCGCCGAGGCGGTCTCGTCTGGAGCCAACAGGGTGATTCCCACTGCGCCGGTCAATCCTTCGGTGAGTACGACGGCACAGGCAGTCCCCAGCCCCAGCGTGGTCGACTTGGTCAACCCTGCCCTCAAGCGGTCTGTGCCCAATGAGGGCGAGCCGGTGCACACCAGTGTGCCCGACCCGATGCGCAAGCGGACCACCGAAGACGCAGCCCCCAAAGACTGGACCATTCGCCGTCCCGCGCCCGAAAAGACCGAGGACCCGCCGCCCAAGCCCATGTCCCAGGTGCTCATAGACCATCTGAAAACCGTGTGGACCGCCAGCGCCAGCGCGGTGCAAATTGAGCAGGTCAAAAACCAGGTGCAGCCGCCCACCCCCAACGCAGCATCCCAGGTGCCGGGCGACTTGGCCAAAGAAGTCATGCTGTACCAGCCCAGCAAGATCAAGAAGAACGAAGGCATCTAGCCGCCCAGTGAGCCGCATGCGCTGGTCTACCATTGCGCAATGCACACCTCTGCCCTCGTACTGTTTTCCGGCGGCCAAGACTCCACCACCTGTTTAGCCCACGCCTTGGCCCGCTACCAGCGGGTCGAGACCATCGCCTTTGACTACGGTCAGCGCCACCATGTGGAGCTGCAAGCGCGCCACGCAGTGCTGCACGCAATGCGCCAGGGTTTTCCGCGCTGGGCATCTGCTTTGGGCGAGGACCACCTGTTGGACCTGTCTGTCTTGGGCGAGGTCAGCGAGACGGCGTTGACCCGCGACACTGCCTTCCAGATGGAAGCCAACGGCCTGCCCAACACCTTTGTGCCCGGCCGCAACCTGCTGTTTTTGACGCTGTCTGCGGCGCTGGCCTACCGGCGTGGTCTTCAAGTATTGGTGACGGGTGTGTGCGAGACCGATTTCTCGGGCTACCCCGATTGCCGCGACGACACCATGAAGGCCATGCAGCTGGCGCTCTCACTGGGTATGGACCAGCGCTTTTTGATCGAGACGCCGCTGATGTGGATCGACAAAGCTGCCACCTGGGACCTGGCCCGCCGTCTGGGCGATGCCAGTGGCGAACCCGGTGGTGGCCAAAAGCTGGTGGACTTGATCGTCGAGCACACCCACACCTGTTACCTGGGCGACCGCAGCCAGCGCCATGCCTGGGGTTACGGTTGCGGCACCTGCCCGGCCTGCGTGCTGCGGGCCAAGGGTTACAGCGGTTTTTCCGATAGTTTGAACAAGGGCGCCACCGGCGGCGCCACGCCATCCGGCGCTTGAGTGCCGTGCTCGTCTTGGCGCTCTAGCAACCATTGCCGGTTGTGAAAGGCCACCACGCCGGGCCGGTGGGCAATTGAAACCAAGCCGCCGTTTTGCGCTGCGACCAATGCCGTCAACCGCTCGTAGAGTGTGGCCTCTGCTGCCTCGTCCAGCGCGCTGGTGGCCTCGTCGGCAAACACCCAGGCGGGCTTTTTCAGAAACACGCGCGCCATTGCCAAGCGCTGCTGCTCGCCGCCTGAGAGCTTTTGGCCCCAAGCGTCTGAGGTGTCGAGCTGGTCGGCCAGGTGCGGCAACAGGGCATCGCGCAACGCGGCCTGCAGGCTGGCGTCGGTGTACTGATCAGCCGGTGCAGGGTAGGCCAGCGCATCGCGCAGGCTGCCCTCCGGAAAGTAGGCGCGCTGCGGCAAGAACATAACGTCGTGCGGGCGTTGCACCGCACCAGTAGCAAACGGCCAAATGCCTGCAATCGCGCGAAACAAGGTGGACTTGCCACTGCCCGAGGGGCCTTTGAGCAAAATTCGGTCGCCGTTTGCGGTCTGCAAGGCGGTGTGGGCGAGCAGCAATGCGCCATTGGGCAAGGACAGATTCAGGTCGGTAACGCCCGGCGTGCTGTCCGGCACTGTCGCGCTGGCGTAGCCCACCGCGCCCACGCTGCCAAAAGCGGCTTCAAATCCAGTCAGCCGGTCGGTGGTGGCGCGCCAGATGGCAATGTTGGGGAAGTTGTCTACAAACCAGCTCAGCGCGCCTTGCACCTGTGCGAACGCACCGGCGATCTGCGTGAGTTGCCCCAGTTGAATTGCTCCGCTGAAAAAGCGCGGTGCCGCCACCACAAAGGGAAACACCACCGCAGCCTGACCGAAAAAGCTGGTGAACCAGACCAGCTGCTTTTGCGCTGACAACAAAGCCAGGTAGTTGGTCAGCACCTTGCCAAAGCGCGATTCGAGTTGCGAGCGTTCGACGGATTCGCCCTTGTCCAGTGCAATCGACTCCGCGTATTCGCGTACCCGCAGCATGCGGTGGCGAAAGTCCGCTTCCACCCGTTGTTGCTGAAAGTTCAGCCCGATCTGACGCCGACCGATGTAGTGCGTCAGCACGCTGCCCACGCCGCAATACAAGACGGCCATCCAGACCATAAAGCCCGGAATGCTGTAGTCGCTGCCCATCAGGCTGAAGGAAAACGAACCCGAGAGCGTCCACAAAATGCCGACAAAGCTGCCCAGTGTCACCAGCGAGTTCAGCAGCCCCATGCTCAGCGAGAGCGTCAAACCGGTGAACTGGCTCACGTCTTCTTGAATGCGCTGATCGGGGTTGTCCGGATTGGCCAGGCTGTTGGTGTTCTGGGTCGCACTGGCGTAACGGGCCAGCTCAAAATGGTAGAAGGACTGGTTGCCGAGCCAGCGCCCCATGTACTGGCGTGTCATCCAGGCGCGCCAGCG
>JBIIZY010000166.1:0-6485 GCA_044346035.1 Rhodoferax sp.
AATCGTCGAGCTTGATGGCCGTCTTGCCCTCGCGCTGCAGCAGCTTTTCCACCGCGTCGCGGCCCTTGGAGACGGTCTCGCCCATGGCCAGCGCATTGAACCAGGCGCGCACCTTGGCACGCGCGCGGTGGCTGACCAGGTAGCCCAACTCGGGGTTAAGCCAATCGCGCGAGGGCCCGCCCTCCTTCACCGCCGTGACCTCCACCGTCTGGCCGTTTTTGAGTGGCGTGTTCAGCGGCACCATAGCGCCGTCCACCTTGGCGCCACGGCAGCGGTGCCCCAGGGTGGTGTGTACGCTGTACGCAAAGTCCACCGGCGTGGCGCCGTACGGCAGGTCCACGATGGCAGCATCGGGCGTGAGCACATAAATGCGGTCGTCCAGCACACCCTCCCCGGACGCGGGCGCACTGCCCTCGTTGTCGGAGCCATCCCCACGGGATAGATCGCGCTCCCACGCCAGCAGCTGGCGCAACACCGCAATCTTGGCGTCGTATTCGCCGGTGGCTGAAACCCCCGCGTAGCCCTTGGTGCCCGCCTCTTTGTAGGCCCAGTGCGCAGCCACACCATGCTCGGCGTGGTCGTGCATGGCTTGGGTGCGGACCTGCACTTCAATGGCTTGTGCCTGCGCATCGCGCACCACCGTGTGCAGCGACTGGTAGCCGTTGCCCTTGGGGCGGGCAATGTAGTCGTCAAACTCGGCGGCGATCGGGGCGAAGCGGCTGTGCACCCAACTCAGCGCCGCATAGCAGTCGGACACGCTGGGCACCACGATGCGCAGCGCGCGGATGTCGTACACCTGGTCAAAGCCCAGCGACTTACCCCGCATTTTTTTGACGATGCTGTAGATGTGCTTGGGTCGCCCCTGCACAGTGGCCGCAATGCCCTGCGCAGCCAGCTCATCGGCGAGTTGGCTGCGCAGCGCCTCGACCGAGGCCTCGCGCTCGGTGCGTTTGGCATCCAACAGGAGAGCGACTTCGCGGTAGGTCTGTGGTTCTAAAAAGCGAAAGGACAGGTCCTCGATTTCCCACTTGATTTCCCAAATGCCCAGCCGGTTGGCCAAGGGCGCAAACACCTGCAGCGACTCGCTGGCCAAACCGACCGGCACTGGCAACTTGGTGGCCGCAAAGTGGCGCAAGGTTTGCAAGCGCGACGCCAAGCGCAGCAACACCACCCGCAGGTCGCGCGAAAAGGCCAGCAGCATCTTGCGCACGCTCTCGGTCTGCGCCGCTGCAGTCTGCGCCATGGGCGCGGGCAAACCGGCGTGGCTGGCGGCGCTCTGCGCCAGCCGTGCCATGCGCTGCACCCGCACCAGCTTGGTCGTCTCTAGCGCCAAGTTGGCAAAGCTCTCGCCAAAGGCCTTGGCGATCACTTCCTGCGGACGGTTCAAGTGCTCGCAGGCGTAGACCAAGTAGCTGGCGGCCTGCATGGCTTGCGAGCCGCCGATGCCACGCAAGATGTCGGCCACGGCGTCGGCATGGGCTAGCACGTTCTCGCCCGTGTCCAGGGTTTCGCTGGCGAGCAAGGGCTCGGCGAACGCGCGCGCCCGCTGCAATGCGTCGGCAGGCTCCGCAGGGCCTTGGCTGGTCGCGGCGACCCAATCGGAAGGAAGGGCGCGGGCCTGCTCGGCGGGATTACGCTTCATGGAGGGGGGCTAGCGGCCAGGCTGCGCGTCTCAGGGAAGCAGAAAGTCCAGCACCACCTGCTGCTGGTCGTCGGCGATCAGCGTGGGGGCATGACCGACGCCGGCAAACTCCACCAAACGCGCTTTCGGTCCACGCTGGCACATCTGCTGCGCAGTCTGCACGGAAAGCAAATCGGACTGCGCGCCACGCAGCAGCAGGGTCTGCGCCGTGATGCTGTCGTACACCTGCCACAGCAAGGCCTCGCCCTGGGCCGCAGCCTCTTGGGTGACGGCCTTGAACGGCAGCGCAATGGCGGGGTCGTAGTGCAGCACCACACCAGGCGCGCCATCAGCCCGGGGTTTGACCATGTGGGTCGACAAGGCCAGCCACTGCTGCGGCGTGTGGGGTCCAAAGCCGGTGGACACCGACCACATGGCGTCGGCGGCGGCCTGCAGGGAATCAAACGCCATGGTGCGGCCCAAGTAGCTGCCGATGCGAACCAGGGATTGCCATTCAATGACAGGGCCTACATCGTTCAACACCAGCCGCCGCACGCTCGCGCCGACCGCTTTGGCGTGGGCAGCGACCGCCATACCAATCAGACCACCCATGCTGGTGCCCACCCAGTCCAGCGTTTTTGGCTTGAGATGCGCCAGCAGCGCCAGCATGTCTGCCGCATAAGCGGGTACTTGGTAGCCCTGGGGGTCGGCCAGCCAATCGCTCTGGCCGCGACCCACCACGTCGGGGCACACCACATGCAAGGCACCACCTGTACGCGCTAGCAGCGACTGGGCCAACACATCGAAGTCACGCCCCTGGCGGGTGAGCCCATGCACGCACACCACCGTGTGCTCGGCCTGCGCGTCGCCCCACGACCAGTACGCCATGCGGTGGCCCTTGCCAGTGTCGGGACATGGAATGTGATGCAGCGTGGGTTGGGTCATGGCGTTGGGGCTGTGTGAAGCGGGGGTGTTTGATAATGGCAGCATCGTAAATCAACCCCTTACCCACCTAGAAAGATACTCCCATGCTCAAAGGTAAAACCGCGCTTGTTACTGGCTCCACCAGCGGAATTGGTCTGGGTATTGCCAAGGCACTGGCCGCCCAAGGTGCCGACATCGTGCTCAATGGTTTTGGCGACGTAGAGGGACCCAAGGCGGAGGTCGCGGCGCTGGGCGTGCGGGTGGGCTACCACGGTGCCGACATGTCCAAGCCGGTCGAGATCGAGGAGATGGTTCGCTACGCACAAAGCCAGTTCGGCGGGGTCGACATCTTGGTGAACAACGCGGGCATCCAGCATGTGGCGCGCATTGAGCAGTTCCCGGTGGAGCGCTGGGATGCCATCCTCGCCATCAACCTCTCCAGTGTTTTCCACGCCACCCGCGCCGCCCTGCCCGCGATGCAGGCCAAGAACTGGGGCCGCATTATCAACGTGGCATCAGTCCACGGTTTGGTGGGCTCGGCGGAAAAGTCCGCCTATGTGGCGGCCAAGCACGGTGTGGTGGGCCTGACCAAGGTAACCGCCTTGGAGAACGCCACCAGCGGCGTGACCTGCAACGCCATCTGCCCCGGCTGGGTGCTCACCCCGCTGGTGCAAAAACAGGTGGACGCCAAAGCGGCGGCGCTGGGCATTTCCAACGAGGAAGCCACCAAACGGCTGCTGGGCGAAAAGGAGCCGTCAATGCAATTCACCACACCACAGGAGCTGGGTGCCCTGGCGGTGTTTTTCTGCTCCAGTGCGGCCGACAACATCCGCGGTGCGGCGTGGAATATGGATGGGGGTTGGTTGGCGCAGTAGGTCGCGCGCCAAAGCGGGCAACTGTGCTGCGCGGCCGTGCCTGCAAGGCACAGCGGCTCTGGGGACGGCCCGCTTGCTACATGCCCATGATGCAAGTTCCGGAAGGCTGTTGCGCGATGGGGCGCGGTTTACGCCGCGCGGGTACGCTGACCAACACCCAAAGCAGCCACGACGCTCAGCAGCAGTATCAGGGCCGCGCCCAGCAAAGTCGCCCCGTACCAGCCCCGGTCCATCAGCACACCAAAAACCAGCGGCGATATCGCAAAGCCGGTGTCCAGCCCCGAATACACCAGCCCGTACACCCGGCCGGTGGCGCCCTTGGGGGTGGCCTTTTTGATCATCATGTCTCGCGACGGCCCGCCGATGCCCACCGCAAATCCGGTGGCGGCCAAGACCACCATCGTGGCATTGGCGCCCAGAACTCCTGCGCCGCACACGGCCAGCAACACCGCGCCTGCCGACATGGCCCAGGCGACCACCTTGTCGCTGTTGGCAACCCGTGCCGCGACAAAACCACCGATCAACATGCCGAGCGCGCCGCACAGCATGTAGCCCGTCAGGGTGAGCGTGGCGGCCTCAAAGCTCACGCCGTGCATCGCCTTGAGGATGGATACCGCAAAGCTCTGCACCACCGCCAGCGTCATGGTGGAGAGCAAAAAGAAACCAAAACACCACCACACCACCGGCAGCTTCATGAACGCCATGTCGTGCTCCGGCTTTGCGCCAGCGGCGCTCGGCGCACGCCGCGCCACCTGGGTGCTGAGCTGATCGCGGTGCAGTACCAGCACGGCCAGCACCAGCAGGTACACCAGCGCCGCCGCCAGGTAGGCATTGCGCCAACCGAAGGCCAGGCTGGTGGAGGCAAAAAACACCGGGGCCGCAGCCCAGCCCAAATTGCCGGTGAGCCCATGGGCGCTGAAGGCGTAACCCAAGCGCGGCCCTGACACCCGCTGGTTGAGGATGGTGAAGTCCACCGGGTGGAAGGTAGCGTTACCCAAACCGGCGAGTGCCGCCACCGCCAGCAAGCCCACGTAGCCGGTGACCAAAGATGCTGCAACACAAGCCAAGGCAAACACCGCCACGGCCAAAAACAACAAAGGCCGTGCGCCCAGACGGTCCACCACAAAGCCCGAAAACGCCTGACCCACGCCCGAGACCACAAAAAACGTGGTCATCAGCAAGCCCAGTTCTGAATAGCTCAGACCAAACTCTTTCATGAACACCGGGAACATTAGCGGCAGCAGCAGGTGCCCAAAGTGCGAACTGGCATGGGCCAGGCCCACCAGCCCAATCACCTTGGCGTCTTGTTGCAGCGGAACGGTTGCGGCGGCGTTGGCGGTGGGGGCAGTGGCAGAAGGCATCGCCCGATGTTAGCGCCAGCGCCGACCCTGGCGGCGCGTTACAGGAAGCTGAACTGCCCCGGCGCGCGGATCGGATCGACATCGACCCGGATGGTGTCCTTGGGACTGAACCTGCCCTCCAGCAGCAGCTTGGAGAGCGGGTTCTCAATACGCTGCTGAATGGCACGCTTCAAGGGCCGCGCACCAAACACCGGGTCGAAGCCCACTTTGGCCAGCTCGGCCACCGCCGCGTCGGACACTTGCAAAGCCAAGTCCAATTTGGCCAGCCGCACCAGCAACACCTGCAACTGAATCTTGGCAATCAATGCAATGTGGGACGCTGCCAGCGCGTGGAACACCACCGTCTCGTCAATACGATTCAAAAACTCCGGACGGAAATGGTTCTTCAGTTCGCCGGTTACAGCCTCCTTGATGTCGTCGGAATCTTGACCCACCATGCTCTGAATCAGGTGGGAACCGATGTTGCTGGTCATCACAATGACCGTGTTCTTGAAGTCCACCGTGCGCCCTTGGCCGTCGGTCAGGCGGCCGTCGTCCAGCACTTGCAAGAGCACATTGAACACATCCGGGTGGGCCTTTTCCACCTCATCGAGCAGCAGCACGCTGTAGGGCTTGCGGCGCACCGCCTCGGTGAGGTAGCCGCCCTCCTCGTAACCCACGTAGCCGGGGGGCGCGCCAATGAGGCGGGCCACGGAGTGCTTCTCCATGAACTCGCTCATGTCGATGCGCACCAGGTGCTCTTCGCTGTCAAACAGGAAACCTGCGAGGGCCTTGCACAGCTCGGTCTTGCCCACGCCGGTGGGCCCCAAGAACAGGAACGATCCGGTGGGACGGTTCGGGTCCGACAGGCCCGAGCGCGAGCGGCGAATCGCATTGGACACCGCGGCAATCGCCTCGTCCTGGCCCACCACGCGCTGGTGCAGCTTGCCTTCCATCTGCAGCAGCTTGTCGCGCTCGCCCTGCAGCATCTTGGACACCGGAATGCCAGTGGCGCGGCTGACCACCTCGGCGATTTCTTCGGCACCCACCATGGTGCGAAGCAACTGCGGGCGGCCACCGTCTTTGGCGTTTTTGGCCTTGCCAGCCTCCAGCGCCTGCGCGTCCTTGAGCTGCTTTTCGAGTGCGGGCAAGGTGCCGTAGCGCAGTTCACCGGCTTTGTTGAAGTCGCCCTTGCGGGTCAGCTCGTCGATCTGGAAGCGCAGCTTTTCGACCTCTTCCATGATCGCTTTGGAGCCCTGCGCCTGTGCCTTTTCGGCCTTCCAGATTTCATCGAGGTCGGCGATCTCTTTTTGTAGGCCGGTAATCTCTTCGTTGATCAGCTCCAGTCGCTTTTGCGAAGCCTCGTCTTTCTCGCGCTTAACCGCTTCTCGCTCGATTTGGAGTTGAATCAAGCGCCGGTCTTTCTTGTCCATGATCTCGGGCTTGGAGTCCAGCTCGATCTTGATTTTGGAGGCGGCCTCGTCGATCAGATCAATCGCCTTGTCGGGCAAAAAACGGTCCGTGATGTAGCGGTGGCTCAACTCAGCCGCAGCAACAATCGCGGGGTCGGTAATCTGCACACCGTGGTGTGTCTCGTACCGCGCTTGGAGGCCGCGCAAGATGGCGATGGTCGCCTCCACCGTGGGCTCGCCCACAAAAATCTTTTGGAAGCGGCGCTCCAGTGCGGCGTCTTTCTCGATGTACTTGCGGTACTCGTCCAAGGTG
>JBIIZY010000167.1:0-6461 GCA_044346035.1 Rhodoferax sp.
GAGAGCACCAACGGCCTGACCGCTGCGCCCACCGGCATTCCGGGGGCTACCAGCAACCAGCCGCCGGCACAGCCCGCTGCCCCCATCAACGGGCAGGGCCAGACGGTCGCAGCGGTGGGCCAAGCAGCGGCAGCAAACGGCAGCTCCAAAAAGGAATCCATCATCAACTACGAGGTGGACAAAACCGTGCGCGTGGTACGCGGTGCCACCGGTGTGGTCAAGCGGGTAAATGCGGCGGTGGTCGTCAACCACCGCTCAGTAACCGACAACAAGGGCGTGACTACCAGCGTCCCCTTGAGCGACGCGGAAATTGAGAAGATGACTGCTTTGGTGCGCGAAACCGTGGGCTACAACCAAGACCGTGGCGACTCGGTGAACCTGATGAATGCGCCCTTCGCACCAGAAAAGGTGGACAACCAAGAGATCCCGCTGTGGCGCCAGGCCGACGTGCTGGACACCGTGCGCAGCTTGGCCTGGCCGCTGGGCATGCTGGCTTTGGCTGCGATTGTGTTTTTTGGTGTGATTCGTCCCGCCTTGCGAGCCTTGGCCCAGCCGCCCATGGCGCCTGTGGCGCTGACCGACGCGCAGCGTGGCGCACAGCTTGACGCTTTGGAAGCGGAAGAGCCCGAGCGTCCGCAACTGGCCGGACCGGGTGCCGTGCCGCAGGCAACGGAACCCGAGCTGCGCTTGGAAGACGCCCGAAAACTGACGCGTGACAATCCGGCGGCCGTCGCTAACATTGTCAAGACATGGATGAACGGAGAGGCGGCGGCGTAACAGCCGCTTGCACCAGCACCAATGGCAAACGAAGACGGACTCACTGACGCTGCGATTTTGATGATGTCTCTGGGCGAAGCGGAGGCGTCGGAAGTATTCAAGCACCTCTCGCCCAAAGAAGTGCAAAAGCTGGGCGAGGCGATCGCCAAAACCTCGCAAATCACCAAAGAGCGGGTGGACGAGGTGGTCTACAAGTTCACCGGCGTGGCGGCATCGCAGAGCTTGCTGGTGTCCAACTCGGGCGACTATGTGCGCTCGGTGCTCAAACGCGCGCTGGGGGACGACAAGGCGGCCTTGCTGATCGACCGCATTTTGCAGGGCGGCGACGTCTCGGGCATTGAGAGTCTCAAGTGGATGGACCCGTTGTCGGTGGCCGAGCTGCTGCGCAACGAACACCCGCAAATCGTGGCGGCGATTTTGGTGCACCTGGAGTACGACCAGGCCGCAGATGTGCTGAAAAATTTGACCGAACGCCAGCGCAACGAAGTGATGCTGCGGGTGGCCACCATGGAGGGTATCCAGCCGACCGCGCTCAAAGACCTTAACGAGGTGCTGTTCAAGGTGCTGGCCGGTGGCGACAAGATTCGCAAGGCTTCGCTGGGTGGCGTGAAGACGGCGGCCGAAATGATCAACCTGATGGGCACCGCCATCGAGGGCACGGTGATCGAGTCGATTCGCAGCCACGACGCGGACCTGGCGCAAAAGATCATGGACAAAATGTTTGTGTTCGACGACCTCACCAAGCTCGACGACAAGGCCATTCAGATGGTGCTCAAAGAGGTGTCCACCGATGTGCTTATCGTTGCCCTCAAAGGCGCGCAACCCGAGCTCAAAGACAAGATTCTTGCCAACATGTCCACCCGCGCAGCGGCCAGCCTCAAGGAAGATTTGGAATCGCGTGGGCCCATGCGCTTGTCGGAGGTCGAGGCGCAGCAGAAAGAAATTCTCAAGACGGTTCGCCGGCTGGCCGACGAGGGCCAGATCGTCATCGGCGGTGGAGGTGGCGACGACGCCATGGTCTGATGTCGCGCAACCACTCCAACTTTATTCCCTCCGACCAGGTCGGCGAGGTTTCCGGCTGGGCCTTCTCGGCGGTGGACCAGATGTCGGTCAAGTTTGCGGCCAAGCTCAAAGCGCAGGCCGAGGCCGAAGAAAAGTCCAAAGGTGAGGCCGCCCACCAAGCGGGCTACGCCCTGGGCTACACCGAAGGCTTCGCCCAAGGCCACGCGCAGGCCACCCTTGAGGGCCAACGCCAGATCGCCGACTACATCGCCACACAGGGGCAAGATGCCGCAGCGAAGTTGTTGCGCCGCTTTGCGTCTGCCCACGACCAGTTGCACGCCGCCGAGCAGGACCTTGCCCAAGGCGTTTTGGAGCTGGCGTTCGAGATAGCGCGGCAGGTGCTGCGCCACGAGCTGGCAAGCAACCCCAATGCCTTGTTGCCGGTGGTGCGCGAAGCGCTGGGCATGCTGGCTTCGGACAGCAAGGCCGCAGTGGTACGCCTCAACCCGGTGGACTTGGAGGTGGTGTCAAACGTGTTGCAGTCGGAGTTCCCTGGCCTGGCCCTGCAGGTGCTGGGCGACGCGGCGGTGCAGCCCGGTGGCTGTGTGGTGGAGTCGGCCGGCACGGTGGTGGACGGCACGCTGGAGCGCCGCTGGCAGCGCGCGGTTGCCAGCCTGGGGCTGGAATCTGACTGGAAAGCCGACCATGGTGAACATTGACAGCGCAGCACCGGTGGACGCATCAGCGCAGGCTGATACAGACGCTCTCCATGCGCCTGCCGTGGACTTCACAGGTGGGGACGGCACAGCGTCCGGGCACGCCCAAGATGCCGTGCCCTGGGAGGCCGCAGACTGGCCCCGTTTTTTTGAAGCTGCGCGCCAGCGGGTGCAGCGCGGTGCAGACTTGGAAGTGCGTGGCACCCTGACCCGCCTGGCGGGTCTGGTGCTTGAGGCCAGCGGCATTCGGGTGCCGGTGGGATCGCAGTGCGTGGTGCGCTCGGCCCAGCGCGAGCCGGTGTTGGCCGAGGTGGTCGGGTTTGCTGGCGACCGCGCTTTTTTGATGCCTGCCGGCGACGTGCAAGGCCTTGCCAGCGGCGCCAGCGTGGCGCGTGCGCCTGCCTATGTGCCGGTGCCGCGCGTGCGCGATGCCGCGCACGCCGATGTGCAAAGCGACACCGGCGTGTTGCGCTTGCCCTTGGGCAATGGCCTGCTCGGTCGCGTGGTGGACCCGCAAGGCACGCCGCTGGACCGCATGGGCCCCATTGAAGATGTGGTGGCCAAGCCGCTGGAGCGCAAGCCCATCAATGCCATGGACCGCGATCCGATACGCCACCACCTCGACACGGGGGTGCGCGCCATCAACGCCTTGCTGACGGTGGGCCGTGGCCAGCGCATTGGCTTGTTCGCTGGCTCGGGCGTGGGCAAGAGCGTGCTGCTGGGCATGATGGCGCGCTACACCCAGGCCGATGTGATCGTGGTCGGGCTGATTGGCGAGCGTGGCCGTGAGGTGAAGGAATTTATCGAAGATATCTTGGGCGCAGAGGGCCGCGCCCGCTCGGTGGTGGTGGCCGCACCCGCCGATGCGCCGCCCTTGCTGCGCATGCAAGGCGCGGCCTACGCCACGGCGGTGGCCGAGAGTTTTCGCGACCAGGGCCAGCATGTGCTGCTGCTCATGGATTCGCTGACCCGCTACGCGATGGCGCAGCGCGAGATTGCGCTGGCCATTGGCGAGCCGCCCGCTACCAAGGGCTACCCGCCCTCGTGCTTTGCCAAACTGCCGCAGCTCGTCGAGCGCAGCGGCAACGGGCTCAATGGCGTGGGATCGATTACTGCGTTTTACACCGTGCTATCCGAAGGCGATGACCAGCAAGACCCGATAGCCGATGCGGCGCGCGCTATTTTGGACGGGCACATCGTGCTCTCGCGCACGCTGGCCGAGGCCGGCCACTACCCTGCCATCGATGTAGAGCAGTCGGCCTCGCGGGTGATGCACAACGTGGTGTCGAAGCAGCATTTTGAGTTGGCGCGGCGGTTTCGGGCGATCTACTCCAAGTACGAAAAAGGGCGTGACCTGGTGCAAATTGGCGCCTACGCGGCGGGCTCGGACCCGGCGCTGGACGAGGCGATTGCGCTGCACCCAGGCATGCAACAGTTTTTGCAACAGGACATGGTGGAGGCGGCGCCGATGCAGGGCGTGTTTGAGCAGTTGGCGCGCGTGACCGAGACAGTCCATGGCTAAGTTGCACGCCATTGAGCTTGCCATCACGCTGGCGACCCGCCAGCGTGACGCCCTGGCGCAAAAGCATGCCCAGGCGCAGCGCAATGGCGCGTTTGCGCGTGCCCAATTGGCCCAGTTGCAGGGCTACGCCCAAGAGACCGACGCGCGCTGGGTCGCCGCCCAAGCCAGTCCGCGCTCGGCGGAGTTGGTGCGCCACCACTACCAGTTTGCCGACCGTCTGTTGCAGGCAGGCCAGATGCAGGAGGGCGTGATTGCCAACCTGGACCGCCAGCAAGCGCATGCCCACCAGTTGCTGCTGCAGGCGGAGTTCAAGCTGGCGGGTTTGCAGCAGGTTTTGAAATCCCGCCAAGCGTTGCTGCGGCGCGCCCAGCAGCGCAACGAACAACGTGCCAACGATGAATTTGCGGCGCTGCGCCACCTGCATGCGCGGGCGCAATCGGCGTCGTACTAACACCCTACCGGAGCATCCACATGGCCATCGAAGTAGCACCCAAAGCAGCCGGCGCGCCCAAAGCCGGCGCTGCCCCGGACGCCCGAGGCGCCAAAAGCGCGGGCAAACCCGACGCGGGTGGCGGCAACACTGGCGGCTTTATGGCCATCTTGTCGGCGCTGGACCAGCCCACCGACGGCGCGCAGCAAGCGCTGGTGCAGCCGGACGCCGCCCCGCAGGGCGCGTCCCTTGCCGCCGCGCAGGACTTGCCCGAGAACCAGACGCAGGCGGACTCCGGCGCGCTGGCCATTGCAAGCACAGCAACGACCCCGGTGGCACCGATGACGTCGGGTGTGGCAGCCACCGCCGCCCCGTCAGCGCTGCCAGCGATCGCTTTGGCCACCAGCACCGCTATCAACAGCCCTGCACCGGATGTTTTGGCGGGGGGCACACCAAGTGGCCCGATGGCGAAAGCTCCGGCCGCGCCCGCCGGTGCGGACACGTCGCTGCAAGCAGCCCGCTCCGATGCCAACGGTACGGCCAGTGCAAGTCCTGCGGCCAACGCAACCGGCACAGCGTGGGCCACGTCGCGCGCCAAAGCGCTGGCACGTGCGGCCAACCAGGGCGACGCGGGTGCGCCTGCGGGCCAGCCCAGCGCCAACCCAGAGACCCAGATGGCAAGCCGCGTCCACGATGTCCGGTGGTTTGCGGCAATGCAGGCCCAGCGCAATGCCGCACCGACCGCCGAGGTCGCCGCATCGCAGTTCAACTCCAATGCGGCTGCCAACCCCGAGCGCGGCAGCAGCGAGCGCTACACAGCGGCCAAGCTGCCCACCGACTTGCTGCCGGGTGGCAGTGCGCCAGAGGCCAGCCCGGCGGGGAACGGACCCAGCGCAGTGAGCGAGATGGCCGCGGTTGCCGCCGAGCAGCCGGAGTCGGTCAAGTACTGGATGTCGCAGGATGTGCAAAACGCAGAACTCCAGGTGGACGGTCTGGGCAACGGCCCGGTGGAGGTTCAAATCAGCCTGCAAGGTAACGAGGCGCACGTGGCGTTTCGCTCCGACGAGTCGGAGACCCTCAGCTTGCTGCAGGGCGCGGGTACGGACCTCAAAGAGTCTTTGCAACGTGAGGGTGTGGTGTTGATGGGCGTTTCGGTGGGCACGTCGGGCTCCCAGGACGGCCGGGGCGGTGAACGCAAGCCGCGCCAGAATGTGAAAATCGCCCAAATCGCCGCCGCCCAGAACGCCCCGGCCCAAGCCGCCGCAAGGCCAGCGGGAGGGGCACCGCGGACGGTCGACTTGTTTGTGTGATGGGGTAGGGCGTCCAAGGCGCAGGAAAGGCTGCTTTATTCCTCTATTTACTGGTTATAAACCAGGCTTGCCGGGCCAATAATTGGCCCCAACTTTTACGCAAGGAAACACTGTGGCTGATCAACCCGACGCTGCCGAGGGCAAAAAGTCGTCGTTCAAGACCAAGAAACTTTTGGTCATCGTAGGTGTCTTGGTGCTGGTGCTTGCATTGGCTGCGGGCGGCGCGTTTTTCTTCTTGAAGCAACGCGCTGCGGCCAGCGATGAAGGTGCCGAGGAGGCCCCCGCTGCTGCCAAAGTGCCAGACAAGCCGCCGGTGTACATGGTCTTGGACAACATGGTGGTCAACCTGGCCGATCCTGGTGGCCAACGGGTTGCGCAACTGGGCATCACGCTGGTGGTGGCCGACGAAAAGGCGGGTGCGGCGGTGCGTTCCTTTTTGCCAACCATCCGCAGTGGTGTTTTGATGCTGGTGTCCCAGCGCACCTCCGAGGAGCTGCTAACCGGCGAGGGCAAGCAAAAGCTTGCCAAAGACATCTTGCGTGAGGCCTCGCTGCCCTTTGGAGGTGGCGCTGAAGATGAGGCCGAAGAAGAAGCGTCCGACGCCAGCGCAAAGCCAAAGAAGAAGCCCGCTGTGACCTACCCGGTCACGCAGGTGCTGTTTTCTAGTTTGATCATTCAGTAGCAGTGCATGGGAAGCGGTGAGC
>JBIIZY010000168.1:0-6389 GCA_044346035.1 Rhodoferax sp.
ACGCCTTTCCGCCGCAGTCGAAGCAGGCGACAGCCAACGCTGTTTTGCTCGACATCCGTGCCGATCTACATCCCAAGGCCTACCTGCGCTGGGCGCAGTTGTGGGTGGAGCAGGGTGCAACCATGGTCGGTGGTTGCTGCGGTATTGCACCGGAGCATATTGCCGAGCTGCGCGACGCGTTCGCGTAGACCGCGCACCCGGTGTTGCGTTCAGAGCCCCGTGGACTGGGTGAGCGCCAGCATCCGCTCCAAATGCAGGTTCACCTTGACCTCGCGCTGCGGCACGCTGGCTGCGATGGCGTAGGCTTTGGCCGCCGTGTCGCGTGACATGGGCTCGGCAGTTGGAATGCCGCTTCGGTTGAGCACCACAGCCACTTTGGGCGACGAAGTGTTGGCGCCGCGGCGCACCACCACCGCAATTTCCCCAGTCACCAAGCGCACAAAGGTGCCGGGCTGGTACACGCCGACCGCTTTGATGAGTGCGGCGCCGGCTTCGTCAACCCCGCCCAGTTCGTCAAAGTAGCAACTCTTCATGGCCACAGCCGAGGGGGAGGGCACGCGTGAAGTTCGGGGGGCCATGCGCGCGCCAAAGGTGTCTGCGCGCTGTAGCAGGCGTGCCATGCGGTCCGCTGGGTTGCGCGCTGCCAGCGGGCCGGGAAGTTGCGCGTGGTGGTTGCGTACCGCGTCAAGCCACTGCATGTCTTGGATGCCCGCGGCTTGCAGCATGGCAACCGACCGTTCGGCATGCGCGTCGATCTGTGCTTGCTGCTGTGCGTCGGGGCGGTGCCTTTGCATGGCGAGTTGGTCTTGCAGCGCGGTCATGCCGATGTTCATGGTCAGCGCTGCGCGAAGCAGTGTTTCCATGTCGGGCGTGGGCCATTCGAGTACTTCCTTGGCTGCCAGCACACACATGGCACCTACCAGCATGCTGTGGGTTGCGCTGTACATGCGGATCTCGCTTGCCGAGAGATAAAACAGCGCAAACAAGGTGCCGTCGGGGTTGCGTTGCGTGTGTTGCAACAGGGTTGCAACCAGGGTGTCTAGGCGCTCCACAAAGGTGTCAGTAGGGCCTCCGCGCAAGAGCAGGTTGCATTGCACCTGCAGGTCCATCCAGTCGATGCGGTCGGCCGCTTCGCCTCCTGGTTTGCGCCCTGCGTCTTTGGGGGCACGGGCGTTGGCAATCTCACCGAGCGAGCGCTCCTTGCGCACCATGGTGTGCAACTCATCCACAAAAGCCCGCTGCGATTCGAAGGGCGACTGGTTGTCGGGGTTGGACAAGTCGATGTAGATGCCGCCGCCCCGGTTGGCAATTTCGACCAGGTAGCGCTCGGTTTCAATCACGAAGCCCTTTTTCGCCAGCAGCAACCCTGTCTTGTCCACCAAGTGGTAGGGCAATGGTTGGTTGAGGCGGATGGATTGAACCGGAAGGGGAACGAGATTCATGGGCTCTAGCGCTGTATCGATCGATGGGCCGGTGGCCTGTGTTTTTGTGGCATGGGTGAACGGGGTACGCGCAAGAATAACCGCTTAGTTGTCCCAGGTTTTGGCGCTGCGTTGCGCCTTGTCCTCGCGTTCTTGTGCCATTTGGGTTTCGAGCTGGTTGCGGGCTTCTTTAATGACGGAAATCAGTTTAGCCTGATCGCGGTAGTGCGGATGCTGCTTCTCAAACAACGCCAGGTTGTGTTGACGAAAGCGCATGGTGGCTTGGCGAGCTTCAAACGGCTCTTGGCCTAGCAACTCGAGCACGCTGCGTGCACTGCGTAGACTGGACTCAAACAGCTCGCGTTCCACCCGCACCACGCCGCGGTCGCGCAACTTGTTCCAGTGGGTCACGTCGCGCGCGCGCGCCACGATGTGCAGGTGCGGGAAATGCGCGCGCGCCGTGTCGACAATCTCAAGCGACTGCTCGACATCGTCAACTGCGACGACCAGAATCGATGCGCTGTGGGCGCCTGCGGTGCGCAACAGATCGAGGCGGGTGGCGTCTCCGTAAAACACCCGGTAGCCGAATTTTCGGGCGGCTTCGATCATCTCGGCATCATGGTCCAGCACGGTGGCGGGCAAGCCTTGCGCCAGCATGACGCGGGCCACGATTTGGCCGTAGCGGCCAAAGCCCGCGATGATGGTGGGCGCGTTTTGCGGTTCGGTGATTTCGGGCATGGCGACGTTGCCGCGTTTGGCAAAGCGCGGCAGCACCAGCCGGTCCATGGCCACCAACAGCAAGGGAGTTAACAGCATCGACAGGGCGACCGCACCAATCAAAACAGACGCCGTTTGGGACGAAAACACTTGGGCATTGGCGGCTGCCTGGTACACCACAAAGGCGAACTCGCCGCCTTGCGCCAGCAGCAAGGTAAACACCGGGCGCTCCTGCAGTGGCAGCCCAAGTCGCGTTGCCAGTGCGTAAATGACCACGCACTTGGTGAACATAAAGGTAAGCACCACTGCGCTTACCAGCGCGGGTGATTGCACCAGCACACCGAAGTCAATGCTCATGCCCACGGCGATGAAAAACAGGCCCAGCAGCAGCCCTTTGAAGGGCTCGATATCGGTTTCCAATTCGCGGCGGTACTCGCTCTCGGCCAGCAACACGCCGGCCAAGAACGCGCCCAAGGCCATCGACAGCCCCACCAAGAGCATCAACGCAGCAATGCCTACGACCAGCAACAGCGCCGCTGCGGTAAAAATTTCGGGTGTGCGTGACCGGGCGATCCAGCGAAAGAGGGGGCGCATCAGCAAGCGACCGCCCAGCACGATCGCGGCGATGACGCCCAGCACCTTGGCTGCCTCCATGTAGACCGGCGTGCCGCTGTGTGTAGCGGCGGTGGCCGCGCCCAGCAGCGGAAGCAGCGCCAAAATCGGAATGGCAGCCACGTCTTGGAACAACAAAATGGAGAAAGATGCTTGGCCGCTGCTGGTGGGCAGTAGGTTGCGCTCGCCCATGACTTGCAGCGCGATGGCCGTGCTGGAGAGCGCCAAGCCCAAGGCCGCGACCACTGCCAGCCGCCAATCAATACCGCAGGCCAGCGCTATCGCAGTCAAAGCCGCGGTGCAGCCCAGCATCTGGGCGCTTCCTGCGCCAAAGATGGGCCGCCGCATGCTCCACAGCCGCTTGGGTTCGAGCTCCAGCCCGACCAAGAAGAGCATTAGCACCACACCAAATTCCGAGAAGTGAAGAATGTCTTCCACATTGGTGACCAGTCCCAGGCCCCATGGGCCGATGGCAATGCCCGCCGCCAGGTAACCGATGATGGCGCCCAGACCCAAGGCTTTGCTCAGTGGCACGGCGATCACCGCCGCGCTCAGGTAAATCAGGCTGTTGAGAAGCCAGGTGGGGGTGTGTTCCATGGGTTACGGTGTCTCGGGTCGGTCAGCGGGTGGCACGGCGTGCGTTGCGTGGGCGGCTAGCGGTTCAAGGTCGGGCCAGTCGGGGTAGCCACGCAGCCGCGCGGCGAAGGTCTCTACATGTTGCGCAACGTCGTGCTGTGCCGCGCTGTGCGCTCCGTGCAACACCAGCGGTGCCAGAAACCGCATTCCGCAGAGAGCGGCCGTTTGCGCGTACGGTGGGAGAAAAGCAGCAAAGGGGTAGCGGTTGTAGCCGTCCGCTTGGTAGGACGATTGCGGCCCGCCGGTGGTCAGCGCCAGCCACAGGTCTTTCCCGTGCAGTGCCGTGCCGCCGCCGTAGGCCCAGCCATAGACCAGCACTTCGTCAACCCACAGTTTCAACAATGCCGGCATGGCGTACCACTGAACAGGGTGCAACAGCACCACCAGTTGGGCGGCTGCCAGGTGGTCTTGTTCTCGCTGCACATCAATCACGTAGTCTGGGTAGCGTGCGTACAGGTCGCACACGTGCACCCGCTCGATCTGCGCTGCGGCATCACGCAGGAGCCGGTTGACCCGGGACTCACGCCAGTGGCTGTGGGCTGCGACGATGTAGATATCTTTGGAGGGAGTGGGCGCGGGGCTTGGAGTCGGCATGGCCGTAACATAGCGCAAGACGCGCCACCCGCCAGTGGCTTTAGTCCGCCAATATGCGAAGGAGTCAGCCATGCCTGTCGTGGTAGTTGCCAATCCCAAAGGAGGCGTGGGCAAGTCCACCATCGCCACCAACGTCGCAGGATTTTTTGCCTCCCAGGGCCATGCGGTGCTGTTGGGCGATGCAGACCGCCAGCAGTCCTCGCAGCTGTGGCTAAAGGTTCGGTCGGCGCAGGTCCGCCCGATTGCCGCATGGGATATCTCCGATGGCGTTGCCAGGCCACCCAAGGGGGTGACCCATGTGGTGCTGGACACGCCTGCAGGCTTGCATGGCCGTCGCCTGAACGACATCCTGAAACGGGCCGACAAGGTGCTGGTTCCCTTGCAGCCCAGCGTGTTTGATATCTTTGCAACCAAGGCGTTTTTGGATGCTTTGGCCGCGCACCCGCATGCCAAACCGCACAAGGTGGCCATTGTGGGAAATCGCGTGGATGCGCGCACCTTGGCTGCCGAGCAGCTTCGCACGTTTGTCGATGCATCGGGCTTTGCAGTCTTGACCTACCTGCGCGATACCCAGAACTACGTGCATTTGGCTGCACAAGGTTTGACCCTGTTCGATGTGTCCGCATCCCGTGTGGCGCGCGACTTGGAGCAGTGGCAGCCGCTGTGCGACTGGCTGGAGCAACGTGATGCGCGTATTTGAATCTTTAACCGATGTGGGCGCGTGCGTGGGCCAGCTGGTAGGCACCAGCGGCTGGCTTGCGGTGTCCCAGGAGCGCATCGACCGGTTTGCACAAGCCACCGACGACCACCAATGGATCCACGTCGACCCCATGCGGGCACGCACCGGGCCCTTTGGCGCGACCATCGCCCACGGGTTCCTCACCTTGTCGTTGTTGCCGCACTTTTTCGAGACCACAGTGCAGATTCGTGGTGTGCGTATGGCGCTCAATTACGGCTTGAACCGGGTGCGCTTCGTGGCCCCGGTGCCGGTGGACAGCCGCTTGCGCGCGCACCTGACCTTGCTGGGCTGCGAGCCTGTAGACGCTGCGGGTGTGCAGTTGCTGTGGGAAGTGTCGGTAGAGCGCGAGGGGGCCAGCAAACCGGTTTGTGTGGCCGAGCTGCTCACCCGCCAGTACCCCTAACAGCCTGCTGAAATACCGGCCCGCAATTCGACCCGTGCCACCCGCCGGGTGCGATTACCTCTGAACGGATTTCGCAATTTGGAAAACAGGCCCTTTGGGGGGTGTTTGGAGTCGGCTTTGAGGTCGTTTTGCATCGTTTTGCCGCCTCTACGCCGTTACAGGACGGATTTGCCCCAAGGTGCGCATGCGCGTGAGGTTGTACGCAGCCATCGTCAGCACAAATAGCTGGTCTACCTTCTTCAATCCGCGCACCATCACCTGACGGATTGGGCCAATGAGTTTGGCCCAGCCAAACCCCTGCTCGATGAGCTTGCGCTTTTGTTGCGAGATGGCGTAGCCATCACTCCTGGCCACGCTGTCGGACACCGCTGATTGGCGATTGCTGGTGTTCTGCGCCACGTGGGCCAACACCTGCATGTCTGTCAGTGCTGCAATGAACTCTGCAGCGTCGTAGCCCTTGTCCGCGCCCAGTGTGATCGGGGCACCAACGGGCGCTGCTTGCTTGGCGTCTGCAATCATCGCCTTGGCCGCTTCGCGCTCGGCATGGCCATCTGCTGTAGTGACCACGGCACTGGCAATCAGGCCATGGCGGTTGTCGCTCAGGGTGTGGCCCATAAAGCGCAGCTCACTGGCGGTGTTGCCTTTGCGGTAGAGCCGTGCATCGGCATCGGTGCTGGACTCGTGGGTATCGTTGGAGCGGCTTTGGCCTTTGAAGTTGGCGCTGTCGTCGTCACTGTCGTCGTCACTGCCGCTTTTGCGCCCAAAGCTCTTGTGGCCTGCCCAGGCTTGGATGAGCGTGCCGTCTACGCTGAAGTGTTCGCCCGAGAGCCAGTGGTTCTGGTTGGCAATAGCCAGCACTTCGTTGAAGAGTTCGATGACCGCATCATGTTCAATCAGGCGCTCGCGGTTCTTGGTGAAGACGGTGGGCACCCAGACGCTGTCGTCCATGGACAGGCCTATGAACCAGCGGTACAGCAGGTTGTATTGGGTCTGCTCCATGAGCATGCGCTCGGAGCGGATGCTGTAGAAGATTTGCAGCAGCATGGCGCGCAGCAACTTCTCTGGGGCAATGCTGGGGCGACCGCCCTTGACGTCAGCAGCGTACATGCCCGAGAGCAGCGGCTCAATGTTCTTGAGCGCCTCATTGACCATCTGGCGCACAGGGCGCAGGGGGTGATCGGCAGGCACAAAGTCGTCCAAGCGGCGCATGGAAAACAGGCTCTCGGTGAAGGTGTCGGCTCCGCGCATGGCTGGATCGGGTTCGTGG